>JBHHVB010000055.1:0-17228 GCA_046754065.1 Gammaproteobacteria bacterium | reverse complement strand
CCTGGCCATAAAGAGATATTATACTGACAAAACTATAAAGTAAAGAACTGACCCCCGTTTCCTACATATGTGCATGTGACGAGAGTAAAACAAAAGCCCGCTGATAGAGCGGGCTTTGAATGTGGCAGTATTTTAATAGTTGTTATTATGTTGGTAAGTTTCTTCTTTTTGTCATGTCTTTACGTCCTGACCTCGCAGCCAATAATGCTAATCCGGTTAATCCAAGTATCAACTCAATCAAACCGATCGCACCGCTACCACTACTGAACCGGTTTATACCGGAAGTGCTGATACGCCCGGATACGCCCACCGCGGTACCCTCTGGCGTTCCACCAAGCCCGGTCATCACGCCAGCATTATTGGTATCACTCACCTCAGCTACAAGCGCATCATAATCAGCGATCGCACCAAGATAATAGACTGGGGTGCCTCCACCACCGGCAAGGGGTTCTTCTGTGCCCACACTGATGAATGTACCCGGTGCATCCTGGTTATTAAACTCGGTTGCAATCCAGCCAGCCGTTCTGTGTACAGACGATACACGTACCTCATCGATGTATCCTTTGTACTGCCGCCCATCGGATGTCGTGACACGCCTACGTCCAATATCCAGTGGTCCGGTATTGGCAACACCCACACCGGCAGTATTCACTGTCTTGATCGCTACGCCATCCCGGTAATAAACTACTTGTGAGCCATTCCACGTCAGCGTCATCAGGTCCCAGGTGGTACTGACATAGCTGGATGTAGTCTGTAAATCTGTACCCGTTACTGAGGCACGATATTTCCTTGATGTTGCGGAATTTGACGTTGTACCTATATGGTAGTTGGTCCCACCCACGATTGCATTTGTCACACCACCTTTTACCAGTATGGCTGCATATGATTCGGGTAATGTCCCATATTTTACCCAGACAGAAACCGAACCGGACGTCGTCAAATCCAGCGAGTTACTGTCATTGACTCTGACATAGGCGGCTTCTGCCAATACCTGTACGGCTGAACCTGCGCCACCAATCTTACGTTGGGCCGAATTAAGAATCGCGTTTCCTAAAGCCGTACCCGTATTGGCATTTGCGGTTGAATCCGAAACAGACGTCCCTGTTGTCTCATCAAAGTGCTGAACCATGCCGTACTCTGCCCAAACACCCGCCGCATTTTCAAGCGATGCAGTAACACCTGTGCTTCCATAAACCACATAGATTATGGTATTCACACTGGCTGAGACGGTCGGCACACGGACCCATGCCACCAGGTTCCCCGTCACGGGATCATAGTGCTCCACTTCAAAATCCAGTTCGGTAAGACCATCCGCTGCGGTAAACTTGATATCGAATCCACTGGCATTTTCAACCCGACCCCCATTAGCCACGGTTGCCAATGAGGCATCTGTCACACTGACCAGAACCGGGAAGTTGGTCAGATCGGTTGTGCCACTGACCTGGGCCGCATCTATCGTCAATGCCTTGCGATAACCAAAGTCTCCATAGAGATTTAGTGGTATGACAACATTGGTAGCCGCACTATCAAAGGCATTACCAGCCAGACTGGCTACTGTGCGATCACCTATAAACCGGTCTGCAGTTGTAATGATCGCGTCCGTAGACAGATAGATACCCACCTTGAAGGCTGTTGTGATTGCAGTAGCCGTCACGTTATCAACCTGGGTAGTCACGTTGATCGTATCACCACGCGCAATCGGACCCGCTGTATTCAACGTCACATTTGATGTCACCAGATCAGCATTGGTTGGATCGGGAAGGTTAATACGGCCAGCACTACCGATTCCACCATTGGTACCCAGACCGCCACCGACCGAGCTACCACCCAGTCCACCAGCGACCGAAGTTGTGCCTGTAATTGTACGGGCAGGAGAGATCAGTAACATACTGCCGCCACTACCACCGCCGCCACCGCCGTGTCTGAATCCGGTCGCATTACCACCATTACCACCAGCTGTGGTCACCACACCAGATGCATTGATCGTCATTGTGCCAGAAGCGGCATAGATCAAACCGCCACCGTTTCCACCCTGGCCGTTGAGTCCATTAAATCTTGCGCCAGAACCACCGCCGGACCCAAGATAAAGTTTAGTCATTTCGGCGTTACCATAGGTACCCCCCCCGACACCACCGCCATTGGTACCGCTCGCGCCTGCTGCAGCGTAACCGGCACCACCACCACCGCGTGCAGTACTGCTGGTATACACACCGCCACCACCGGCACCTCCATTATTCGCCTGTGCCTTTGCACCGAGGCCCGTATAGCTCCACCCCTGATCGCCATTGGTTATGTTCGCGATCGGCGATGCACCACCAGGAAATCCGAGACTATCTGCGGTGATTGTGCCATCCACCGTCAGACTGGTTGCACGGAATGCCAGTATGCCGCCCAGACGTGTTGCGGTATTAAATGCCGATGTGGTCAACGTCGTGCCAACCGGCACATTCAGCACACCATATTGGGGTATGCGAACAACCTGCACAGTGTTGGCAGTCCCTTTCGCCGTTGTGCCCACTGCGTAAAAATCAGACATCAGACCGGCCGTGAAAGATAACGTTGTTGTATCGACTACGGTTATATTCTTGACCACGTCATAGGCACCGTGATTGGTGTCATGAATTACCTGGATCAGCAACACCTCATCACCCGTAACAAACCCTGCCGTTGAACTAACGGTAATACTTACCTGCCCCCTTAGCGCGTCCGCGGTTAACAGCGTCGCATAGGCATCAGGTTGAGCGCCATTGTCATCGACTGTTGCGCCAGCGTTACCAGCCGAAAGATCGATCGTACCGGCAATGGTCGCGTCGCCATCACTACCATCACCGCTATCCATCAGCACCGACACGGTGAAGGTCTGAAACGCAGCACTGATATTATTCGTCTCATCACTCTCGACGATGACATCGTCAGGATCGACTATCATCCCCAGGTAATAGACACCCTCTGCCAGATTCAATGGTATTCTCGCGGTCGTATTGTCGGTACTGGTACTACCGGCAGTCATGCTGGTCACAGTCCGTGAACCGATCCATGTATCCGCCGTGGTTATTGTATTATCTGTTGAAATATACAGATCAACGGTAAATGAACCTACATTAGTACCATTATTGATCACGGTATTGGAGACAGTGATCTGTTCACCCTGTACAGCACCCAGTGAATCGCTAATCGAGCCTGCTTGCAAATCAGCAATACCCACCAGCGAAACCGTGCCAACGCTTGCAGCCACATTGTTGTTTTCATCCAGCTCGGTAATAGCTGAACCACTGTCGGCAATCACACCGATGTAATAACTGGCAATCGGTGCATTGTTCGGTATCGTTGCTGATGCGTTGCGCAGCGATACCGTATTACCCGCTATCGACGTTACCGTATCAGTGCCCGTTAAAGGAATATCATCACCATTACCGATCGTGGTATCCAGCGACAGCACAAAGCTGACATCGAAGCTGCCAGTCGCCGGTGCCCTGGTGTTCTCGATTGTATAGTCGATATTAATAGCCGAGCCTGCGGCTGCACTGGCCGGGCCACTCACAGCGCTGGGTATCAGATCAGGCAAATCGCTGATGTTGATCGTTGTTGACGATACGCCGGTATTGTTGGCTTCATCGATCTCTGCAATCACCGAATTGATATCCGCTTTGGCAACCAGCCAGTAATCCCCCGCTGAAACGACACCCGGCGCGGGAATCGTTACGACAGTATTGGCAGAATCGGTCGCACCGGCTACCAGGCCTGTAACATTGCGTGTAGTCAGTGCAATCAGGTTATTCAGATCAGGACTACCCCCCAGGTCCGGGGCAAGATACAGGCCAACATCAAATGGACCAGCGTCAACCCCTTTACCGATATTTGTATTAAGGATGTTCTCGACACTATTGTTTACCGTTATGCTGGCACCATTGTTCGCGCTGGCCGGTCCGCTGATATCTACCGAGTTGAGATCAACATGCATCGGCACATAGGATACGGTTACCAGACTGTTATCCATACCGGTAAAACTGCTGCCCGATACATGCACGGTAGCATCGCCATTCCCGTCCGCGCCGATTGCAATCGAAACCGATGTGTCATCCGATGCGTTGTTAAAACTGAACGCCTTGATCTCATTTCCGTTGGCATCGTATTTAAGTGTATCGATATTCTTGATGATGCCGGCTGTACCCGTCACGTAGACATTGTTGGCTGCATCTGTTGCAACATCTACACCCTGATCATTGACATTAAGCGTCCCGTGGGTCGGTGCAGCCCACAGCTTGGCGCCGGTTGCACCATTGTATTTTACTGTCGCAAAATCATAGTCTGTTGACCGGCCACTCTTACCGGTGATAACAACATCACCATTGCTGTCAACAGCAATAGCTGCAGCTATGTCGCTTGGATTGATATCATCGACTGTCGCCCACTGTTGCACGCCATTAGCATCAATCTTCAGGGTAAGAAAATCTGCTAAAAAACCTGTTTCGGTACGACCAGTGATAAATGCATTTCCTGCAGCATCAACGGTAACTGCAGCCGCAAAATCCCTACCGCCGATATCATATCGCGTGGCAGTTGGCCACAATGCGATACCCGCGGCACTGTATTTCAGCGTGGCTATATCCTGATTGGTACCATCACTACGCCCTGTCACATAGATATTGTCACCAGCGTCGACACCCAATCCGACCGCTGCATCATAACCTCCATTGTCATAACGTTGCGCCCATTGCTGCACCCCTGCGCTATTGTACTGTATGGTCGCATAATCAAAACCGGCACCATTTGCACTTCGGCCTGTCACAACCACATTACCGGCACTATCAACACCTATCCCGGCCGGGACATCATCCCCTCCATTATCATAAACCGGTGGTGTTGCCCACTGCAGCGCCCCGCTGCTATTGTACTTCAGAGTCAAGTAGTCATAGTCGGTACCGTTACTTGACCTTGCGACGACATAGATATTGCCGGCACTATCAACGGTCGTGGCTACCGCTTCGTCGCCTCCGCCTCCATCATAACTTGTCGCCCATAGTTCCGTACCAGCGCTGTCGTATTTAACAACCGCAACATCAAAATTGCTGCCATTATGCACACGACCTGCAGCGATTACATTACCTGAATTATCCGTCACCAGATCCGCGCCATCGGCATGACCGGTGGCACTAAAACCGTGGTAAAAACCTGTCCACGCTTCTGCCAGCTCCCCTTCTACGTTTCCTGGCCCTGAAACAGTCTGCGCAACCGTAACATTATCAACCTCAGACAAAGCGCCAAAACTCAACCAGGCGCTCTGCGGCCCCCTGATCCTGACGGTAATAAAATTTGTTGATGGCACCACATTGGTAAAGGTGGTGGTTAGCCATGGGCCGTATGACGCCCCTGTGTGTGTAACCGGATTTACTTCACTCGCCAGGGCACTGGGCAACTGACCAGCTAGCGTATTGGTTATGTGTCCATCATAAACGACGATTTCATAGTCTTTGTTACCAAATGCAGAGCCGCCATGACGATGATCCACGCTGATACTGTCGATGCTTACTCCTGGTTTTACTTTAAAGTTTTTATAGAAATACAAAGGTGCTACCAAAACCTGGTTACCGGATACGCTGCTTTGCCCTGGCATTAATTCTACTGCAGGCGATGGTCGGCCATCAGTGGCGTTAACCGCGATCGCTGCCGTATTCAACTTGGACGAAGCTTTCCAACCATCACTGCATTGAGCAATAAAACTGCTTGAGAATGTTACGTTTATCCATGGCGCGCCGCTGCAACTAAAACTACTGAAGGTATCTTGTTGCACTGCAGTTGCTGCTTGAACCGGATTTTGTAAGGCAAACATGATTGTCACGAGCGGAAAACCCAGCAACAGGCGTCTACTGCAATCTTTCATTAAACACCAGAAATGATTTGTTTTTATACCCATTTTTTTCTCCCGCTCACCAAACCATTGATTCTCAAGATGCACCATTCGATAACCCTTTTTTCCAAATACCTTCTCCGTCGACATAGCCGTTTTTGCTTTTCTTATGATTAATATGGCCATCATGGACCTCCCGGACAGCTAATCGCCAGCCTTAGGCCAGAGGTACAAGGTGCTACGTTGTCTGCATAGTTAAAAAACTGTCCCCAGTCGACGTTATACACATCGAAATTACTACCCTCGTAGGTGTATGTGCCGTAGTCATAAGCCGAATTGGCGGTTTGCCAGCTTGCACCTGCCGAGGCCTGCCAGCCCGCACCAACATCGACACCCCAACCCTGGCCTTCGCTAAAGGTGTATCGTCCTGCAACCACTTCAGACCGGTCAACGCGGGACATATCAAAATCCGCTATACCCGCAGCAGGCAGTCCCGAATCGTCAATAGCCTGATTATTGATAACAACCGCAGCGGTATCCTTGTCGTTATAGGTCAGGCCACGCATATCGACGATGAATTCCGTACGAAGATCACCGTCCGTTAACGTCTGTGTGATTTTTGGCTTGGTACCCAACAGTGGTTTGAATACCTCCTGGGTAATGCCATCCCCCTGATCCAGCACCATTCTGAAGATCGTCTTATCCGGATCAGTCGTACCATTACCATTCAGCGTAAACACACCGAAAGGTTCATCGGGCTGCTTACAGTTGATCAGTGGTCCTGAGTTTTGAGTGCCTATACATCCTGACACCTTGGAATCGTGTTTGGAGCGTTCCATACCACCACCAAAAAAGTTTCTGGATCCCGGTTGGCGGGTATAGTATTCCATCGCAAAACCGGTCGCCGGTTCACCGATCACGTTACGCCAGTAACTAACACCGTCGATCGTCAAAGACTCCTGTGAAAACGCTGTACCATCGTTGCCGGCACAACCCGATGTAGATCCGGCATCACATGACATCATTAACTGTGTTGGAGAACTTCCGGGTAATTCTGGAATTCGATTAAAGTTGAGCTGGAATTCAGCAGCTCCAGATACGATCGTAAAAGACAGTAAATAAATGACTGTAATACTATTTATACATGTATGCGTAGATGTTTTTTTTATTTCCACGAATTCCCCTCCCACTCCCAGGAATTAAATAGGACACCAGAAATATTGAAGATAGAAGAAGGTTCGACATGACCGAACGGTATGGTTGGAAATTTTTGTAACTGTTTTGCCAAAGTCGCATCCTCAACACCAACTACCCGATATAGTTATTCTTCCGGCCAAATGTCTTTTTTCAGGTAATCGAAAAGGCGCGCGTTCAACGGCACCATTACCATCCTGATAACAATACTGACCTCCGTACATGGCTGCGTGAGCCATGCCTTTTTCGAAAGGGTGCACACAGAGACGTGTGACAAAGAAAAATTGTCACGTCTATTTACGAATCCAGGCTGGATTTAAGGAAGGATGAAACTTATATTATTGTTTTATAGAAAAAAAAGATTTCTTAAAATATTTTTCTTAAGGATCGCTGCTACTCGATGAGCACGGCAACCGGCGTTCCATTCGTATCCGAAAATAATTTGACATTATTGTTTTCATTCAACTCGGGTACAACATTTTCGCTATCAACTATCATGCCAAAATAAACCGTTTGACCATTAGTGGTATTCATTGCTTCTTCAGCACCCACTGTGTAAAACATCTCCGGGTTTTCCTGATTACTAAATTCGGTCGCGATCCAGTTCGCTGACCTGGGTTGATTTGATACCCTGACTTCATCAATCAATCCTCTATACTGTCGGGTGTCAGTAGAACTGATTCGTCTGCGCCCTATTTCAAGTGGACCACTGTTAGCGATTGCGTTCTGAATCTGTGGCATCTGCTCGATCTGTACACCATCTCGGTAAAGCCTTGCGACTGACCCATCCCAGGTCAGCGTCAATAGATCCCAAGTTCCGTCTGAATTATAAAGTGATGTGGACCTCAGATCGCTGCCTGAGATCGAACCTCGATACCCTCGTATGGTAGCCCCTGAAGTTATTGAATCCACACCGAGATGATAATTGGAATCTGTGCTGATTGCCGGTGCAACGCCGCCTTTAACAAGGATACCGGCATATCCTTCCGGCGCCGCTGAGTCATTAACCCAGACCGAGACCGAACCCTTATCGGTCAGGTCCAGCGCGGCACTGTCCGCTATGCTAACATACGAGTTTTCATTGAATACCTCTATCGCTGAACCCGCTCCACCTATCTTCTGCTGAGCAGGATCTAAATTGACGGTACCACCGCCGATCCCGTTATTGGCATTAACCGTCGAATCCAGCATCGTACCCGATGTTTCATTGAAGTGCTGAACCATGCCATAAGCTGACCAGACAGCGGCTGCATTTTCACGCGAAGCAGTAACGGTGGTATTACCATAATAAATATAGAACGGCGTATTAACGGTTGCAGAAATGGTTGGCAACCTGACCCAGGCAACCAGACTCCCAGTGACCGGATTATAATGCTCCCGTTCAAAATCCAGCGGTGTAATACCGTCTACCGCGCGAAATTCAATATCATAGCCATTGGCGTTTTCTACTTTACCAGCGTTAGCAACGGTCGCCAGATCAATATCGGTAACAGAGACCAATACCGGGAAGTCGACCAGGTCCGTCGACCCACTAACCTGCATTGCATTGATGGTGATAGTCTTACGATAGCCGTGATTGGATACCGGAATATCCAGGGGCAGGGTCAGATTCGTGTAGGCAGTGTCAGTGGCGTTTGCCGACAAAGCGGAAACGATTCTTCTGCCCAGGTAACTATCATTTGCTGTAATGGCTTGATCACTGGATAAATAGAACTTTACGGTGAAAGGATCAAGAATATCGGTATTAATCGCATTGGATATACTGTTTAGAACTGATACCGTGCTTCCTCTGACAATGCTTGTTGGAAAACCGATATCGGTAACCAACAAGTCTGGGTCTGTAATATTCGGCATATAGATAGAGCCACGACTTCCATCCCCACCATCGGTTGCCAAGAAATCGCCAACCGATGTACCGCCGATACCTCCTGTTACGGAAACCGGCGCATTTGCCAGTCGATCAGGTGAGGCCAGATAGACTGTACCACCACTACCACCTCCGCCACCGCCATGCCTGAATCCGGTGGCGTTGCCGCCATCTCCACCACCGGCAGATACGGAACCAGTCGCTGCAATGATCATGGTACCGGCTACACCGTAGATCATTCCACCGCCGTTTCCGCCTTGTCCATTATTGCCGTTAAACCTGGCGCCTGAGCCGCCTCCCGAGCCGAGGTAAAGTTTATCGATTGATAAACTTCTATAATCTGATCCACCCATTCCGCCTCCATCGACACCGTTGTTCCCGTACAAAAAGTGCCCTGCTCCCCCACCCCCGGTTGCTATATTGTTTGCATAACGTCCACCGCCACCGGCACCTGCCTGACCAGTTGGTAGCCTTGCTCCGCGTCCAGCAAAGCTCCAACCCTGTACGCCATTGGTAACGTCTGTTACGGGTGATACAGCACCCGGATACCCCAGGCCATCGGCATTGATTTTTCCTTCGACCATTAATGTCTTTGCCCTGAACGCCAGAATACCTCCCATTCCACTGACCTTGTCAAATGCGTTGGTAGTCAGCACGGTGCCGACTGACACGGCAAAATAATCATAGTTTGGAACACGAACGACTTGCACTGTATTGGTCGTTCCAGTTTGCGCTTGCCCAAGGGCCATGTAGTTTCTACCTAAAACATCATTAAACGTGATCGTCGTTGCATCAACGACGGTAATGTTCCTTTGAAATTCATAGACGCCATGATTACTATCATGGATCACCTGTATGATCATTACTTCATCACCGGTAACAAAGCCGGACGTATCATTAACGGTTATGAGACTGTCCCCCTGTTTCGCATCGGCTGCCAGCAGGGTAGTAAATCCGTCAGCATTGACGCCGTTCCTGTCCAGAGATGCACCAGCATTTCCGGTAGAAAGATTTGTTACGGTGTTGACTGAAGCACTGCCTTCACTGCCATCTCCATCGTAAAAAGAAGTTGCTGCACTGATCGTCCGGGAGGCAACCAGGCTGTTATTAACCTCACTTTCTTCGACAACCTGATCATTGGCATCCACCTTTGCTACGAGATAATAAATTCCTTCCGGTAATGCTAACGGCGTGGTGATCTGGGTCGTCGCAGTATTCGCAAGACCACCTGTAAGACCCGCAACATTGCGCTTACCTATCATCAGGTCGTCACGATCCAAAACAGCATCTTTAGACAAATAGTAGCCAACCGTAAACACGCCACTATCCAGAACCGAGTTATTTTTAACCGTATCGGTTATCGTTACCTGTTGCCCACCAACTACTCCCGCAGGGCCAGACAGATCGGTTACCATTAAATCTGAAAAATAAGAGACGGTATCGAAAACTAGTGGATCGAGACCAAACCTGATTTCCCTGCCATCGATCAGGCCATCTCCATCGGTGTCTGGGTTCAATGGATCAGTCTGGTACACATTAATTTCATCGCCATCTGACAGTTCATCATTGTCGCTGTCTGGAATGAGGGGATTGGTCTGATAAAGGTTAATCTCATCACCATCGTTAATCCCGTCTGAATCCGTATCCGAATTCAACGGATCAGTCTTATAATTTGAATTTTCATCCCCATCCGACAACGCATCGCTATCGGTATCCGCGAGATTTGGGTTGGTGCCAAAGATATTTATTTCATCGGCATCATTGATGCCATCACCATCTGTATCTGACTGGTTTGGATTCGTTTTATACAAATCGATTTCCAGTTTGTCATTCAGACTATCTCCATCGCTGTCCTGACTTACCGGATTTGTTTGATACAGGTTGACTTCATCCCCATCCGTCAACCCGTCACCATCGCTATCAACCACCAGCGGATTGCTAAGATGGGTCACTACTTCATCTCCGTCATACAGACCATCATTATCTGTATCCGCGTTGAGCGGATGTGTGGCATACACGTTAACTTCTTCGCCATCGGACAAACCATCGTTGTCACTGTCAACGACATGTGGATTGGTATCGTGATTCAGTATCTCTTCACTATCTGTTAATCCATCCTGGTCAGCATCAGCATTACTGAGCGGATCCGTCTGATAGACATTGACCTCTGATCCATCAGAGATGCCATCACTATCGGTATCCGCTAGCACCGGGCGGGTTAGTGTGACCGTAACCTCTTTACCATCCAGTAATCCATCATTATCAGAATCAGGATTGAGTGGATCGGTACCATGCTGGTTAACTTCGTCTCCGTCATTCAGACCATCGCCATCGGTATCGGGATTTAATGGCGCAGTACTGTATTGATTAATCTCCTGACTATTCGTCAACCCGTCATTATCAGAATCGAGATTCGGGTCAGTCAACTCTCCCGCCGTATCACGCAACGTTGTACAAACAACATCTTCACCCACCACGCGACCACCGTCGTTCTGTGAAATAATTCGATAGTGATAATCTGTGACCTGACTCAGGTTCGTGATTGTTTGACTGAGCACTGTCACCAGCAGACCATCTCCGACCGGTTGCTGTTCAGTCTGTTTTCCATAGGTTTCGTCCGGCCCCCATTCAAACCAGGCAGAGGTTGAAAACCCGTTTGGATTAATCGCCCCGTTCAATGCACAACTCGTGGGTGTGGTTGCACCGGGCGCTGCGGTAATGGCTTCGGGAACGGGAATGGGAGGTGTGTGAAAGGTGTGTAATGCCCCGTAGGTTAATTCACCTGTAGTACTGATAACAACAATGCGATAATAGTAGGTTGTATCAGGGGTCAATAAATCAACCAGTGCTTTTTCAACCGCGATGTTTTCTATCGTATTGCCAAGCGGTATCCGTTCACTCTGCTGCAGTTCATTCTCGGACAGCCCCCATTCAAACCATGCAGCCACATCGCTCCCATTGGGATTCACAATACCCTGCAATGTCGCACTGGTTTGGGCTACCTTTTGCTCGGGAACCGACTGCGTCTGAACGAGCGGAGGTTCAGGCAGGTCCTTAAAACCAGAACCGCAACCTGCGAGATTCAGGATCGCAATCAGGAACAAACCTGGGAGGATGGATTTTGGTACAACAGTCATAGACAGGTTAACAGATAATTAACGTTTACCTGTCGTATGAGCATTTATCATACCACAATATTAATCATTTAATTATCATATATTTACAAGTTATACTGAGACTTTTCTGGTAGTCATAACAAACGAATGTCAAATTTATCGACACTCGATCACAATGGATTTAAATGAAGGATTCCGGATCTTACATTTGGGTGTACAAATTACGGACAATCTTATTAACAAAACGACAGTAATTCCTGCTTTCACCAGACAATATGAAGTTTAACGACGTAGATTCCCGCCTCCGCGGGAATGACATAATAATCTGCAACTCCTTAATATTAGAATTATATTCTTGAGAATATATTCAGCTAACGAAAGATAGTTTTTCCTTTTCCGTGTGAGAATGGGATACCCATTAACCAGCTGTAAACTACTTCAATTTTTTCAGGGAGCGAAATTTTTCCATATAGGAGGATTTGATCATATCGACCAGTTTTTTTGCAAATACTGGATCGTAGGTATGGGCAGTCAAATTTCTTGAACGCATAATATCAAGCCAACCTTCTTCATCATCAATCAGATCACTTTGGTATGCCTTGGTGAATACGTCTTTGGGTGCCCCTGATTGCAAACCCTCGTCTTCCAAATAGGCCTTCAGATATTTCCAACCCAATTCATAGACGAATTCAAAGTTCTGAATGATACCTGCAATATCTCTCTGTATTTTGATAGGTTCGGCTATGGCTTCCTCGAGACTTTGCAGCGCAGCAAAATAATTATCCTGTTTCTTAGGATTCATAAATTATTTTTCCTTCTTCCAATATTTTCTTTTTGAATGTATCGCTAACTTCATCAAGATCTACAGCATCAATACCACATAGCGTCGGCGCATCATCTACGATCTTCAAAAAAAACCGGCTTTTCTCCTTTGAATCCGGCAAATCAAAGGCCAGATCATAATCTGACCGTAATCGATTTTCATTACGAACCCTGGACCCAAAAAGATAGACTTTGACAGGTTGATCAGAAAAATACTCTTTCACCACATCACCAATAAACTGAAGTAGTTTTTCATCCATAGTCGAACTTGATTACTGATGCCAAATAAAGTAGTAGCGATGTATTCTACTAGATATCCATCTTTGTTTCTAATGAGGGTTAGTTAACATGATCGGGAGCCCAATGATGGTATCGTTAATCATTGCTGAGTAACGATACCATTTTAAAATACAGCTACCATTAGAAGTTGAGTGATAGAGAGGCTGTAACGTTGTAGTCAACAGAATTTGTATCGACCTCTCTTATTTTCAGATTTGAGTAATTGATATTGCTTTCAATCGCAAATGACACAGATTGTTTATAACGAAAATGAAGCCCTATCAGTCCGCCTAAAGCTGGAGATACTGAATCCTCCTGAGGGGTGTTGGCAACCTCGAGTTTTCTCGTTATGCGCAATGCACCCAGGCGCGGCCCGCCATAGACAACCATACCGCTCAGGTCACGTCGATACACTAGCGCAACACCCAACGACGTTTGCGAAACATCGGCAATGGCATTCACGGGACCGACGTCGAGTCGCTGTCTGTCCTGCCCGTAGGATAAATCATATCTAAAACCCAGGTTCGGCGAGAAATGCCCCGGGTGGCCATAGGTCATGCCCAGCATCGGCATCGGTTTTGCGACACTGCGATCCGCATCCTCGGTTAGGAAGCCTTGATAACCGAGACGAAGTGATAATCCCTTATCATAACCGTGAATCAATCTCGGTAACGATATTTGATCACCCTCAAATGCCCTGAATACCTCGCTATACAAGACCGGGGCATCATCGTTGGCCTTGATCTCGACAAGGTGCGCACCGGGTTCCACTGCGACGCCCAAAGGTAATGTTCCCTTCTTCTTGCCATCTACAAGAACCAGCAAATCCTCGTAGTGTCGTGAGTAATCGTAGATGAGCGGTTTACCGGTCCGTTCAATCCTTCCTGAAAGCACGACCGGATCAGTGCCCAAAATGATTGATTCCATCGAAGGACGTTGCTCACCCTTGGTTAAGTAATAGGTTTGTTCCCGGGCATAGTCATGCGCCTCGGTAACGGTAACTGCACCATCATTATTTCGATCATGTTTTTTGATACCTTCAATCAAAAAGTGCGTGTAGACATCATTTTTCAATTTGCCATCTTCACGTGCTGCTTCTCCCCATGCACTGGCAGCCAGAACGATGGTCGCTTCGCTGACCTTTTCAATAGGATTAACGAAAAATGCTGATTTTAGATCGCTTAACTCTGCGAGCATATTTTCGTTTAACTGTGATTTACCCTTACCACTATGACACGATGCAATAATCATCACTTTTTTTTGTGATGTTAACCGTGAAATCTGTTTCTTGATGTCAACAACATCCAGCGCAGTATTCGGAATGTCACTAAAACGTGTATCCCGCGTCACCAGATACTGATGGAGCTTTCCGTCATCGGTACGCGCGAGGGTGCCATGCGTGGAAATATAAAACACCACCGTATCATTTTGCGAAAGGTTCTTCTCGGCAAGTTCGGTGAGCGCATCAAGGATATCTTTTTTTGACGTCTCAGCTGGTGATGTCAGGGTGATCACTTCATCGAACTCGCCATAGCGGGAATCATTCAGCACGCTGGCCATATCATTGGCATCCTTCCCGGCAAAATCCAGGGTCTGCCATTGGCTGTCTTCAAATTGATTGATACCAATTGTCAGTGCGATGCGTCGCGGGGATGAGAACACCGAGGCAACGACGGATTGCTCGTGTTTATCTAAAGCGACCGATGTTCCCTTTAAATTTTGGCCTACCGTTGAACAAGCACCCAACGACAGTATTAAGGCAGCCACAGCAAAAGGATAAACCACGCGCCGAATCTGCACTTGCTTGATAATATTAAGCGGATTACAGTACCGGCAAGGTCTGCATTGGTTGATTTGCATCACTATTGCTCGAACATGCCAGGCCACAATGTCAGCTGAATTCAGGCCTGCACATCAAAATAAACGAGGTCTATCGCAATCCTTTCCTGAAACGTTGATGTATCCAGATCGATCAATCCTGATAAGGGGTCAATCGATTTTTTTATCGTCGGAATCAAAACCTCATTGACATCTACCGGCTGTTCAGCAAACACACCGATTACTGCATACCGGCCCTGAATGCCACTTAATGAGATACCTTTTATCTGATCATCCGCTGGCACATTGTGCGATCCGGCAGTTTGCATTGAATCGTTCTGCGTTGCATCCGGATACAGAAGCTCAACCTTACCGCCATCCCGGAAACCAAGCAGATACACGTAGCCATCCCTTGCCAAATCATAATTTAAAAATAACAAATCATTATTGCTATACTGACTCCCGGTCACACCCTCGCGCACAAGCAGCTGCTGATCGGCATCACGAGATCCGGTTGCGAATTTTAGTTTCAATTGGGAACCCATCGCATGACTGCCTTTCATTTTTTGCGATGCAGCTTCAACATATTGGGCTTGCCCGTCTACGTCCTTCAATTGGGGTACCACTATCAAACCAACCACGAACACAACTGCGAGACTCCCCGCCCATGCAGGCATTGAGGAATGGTCACCAGAAAACCCGAAAAGTCGCTGCCAGAATGAGCGCTGACCAGAGACCGCCTGGCCAGCGACTCCAGACTGTAGAGGTCGATCAACTTCAGGCAAGCAGGTAACCGTCAGACTATCCTTACCGACCAGCTTGTTAAACTCACTTCGGATCTCGGAATCTTTTGATTTTTCCAGTTCGGAAAAAAACAGAATGCAGTGTGGACAATCCGTCGAAAGATGCACAACGATTTCCTGCTCTTCATCTTTATCGAGTTGGTTTTTCAAAAACCGCTGCCAGCGGTCCTCAGTCAGAATTTTACAACTTGTCATAGCTATTCACGCCGTTTGATAATTTCCTGAACGATACGCATCCTGAATTTTGCCCGAAAGCGATTCAGGCGAGTCGTTACAGTTGTCAATGAGATACCCTGGATATCGACAATTTCAGATGTTTTCTTTCCATCTATATAGAACAACTGGACTGTGGTTCTTATATCCTGGTTACTAATTGTTTTTATAAGTTCATCGACAACATTAATCTCGGCATCAGTAAATTCATTATCATTATCCAGCAACGTGTTTTTGATAACTTCATATTGTGACATTACTTTTGTCAAAGTCTTTTCCTTCCGAATAAAGGAGATGTGCTTATTCTTGGCTATTTCAGATAACCAGTAAAAGAAACGTTTCCGATCCTTTAACTGATCAAGCCGACTGAATGCCTGAATAAAAGCCTCCTGACAAAGATCACTCGCGAGATCCCTGTCACCCCCGCAAAATTGCGTACAAATGACCAGCACTCTTTTTTTGTAACGTTGGTAAAGGACATCGTACGCACGTCTATCGCCGGTAAGTGCAACCTGAATAATGTACTCATCAGTCGCACCCACTAGCGACTTAATGACGTTTTCGTCGTGATTTTTGTCACCTAGCAGGGATGTGTTGAAAAGCTCTTGCATAATTATAATGTCTGTATCGCCGGAACTAGGTTCCGGTTCTTTATTGCCAAGACTGCCGAAACTATTGGCATAGACGCTTTAAGGTTATAAGCCGATGAATACCCCGTTTATGACCCAAAACCAATCATCAAACCAGGATAACCTACGTACTTAAGCTTCCATGTATAACAGTTTTTAATTAACCAGTCCAATTAGCCGCTTTACCGCTTCAACAAAGATTTCCGATTAATCACTTATAAAACAAATAGATAAAAAAGTCACATCTACCCGTTATACCAGCCTGGGCAAAAAATTGACTACGCGACAGCAATTGATCTGCCCAGCTATATCAAGACAGAGCAAGGATCAGACCAAAGTAAGATTAAATTTAGAATACTTTTCTTTTCATTGATTTTAATACATATTTTCCACATGGAATCGATAAAAGAATCACAGAAAGGCTTGTGCATGGCCAAACATGTCAAAGTTTGCGACAGTTGAAATTAATTTGGTTAGGGATATTTGGGAATAAGGAAAAATGGGGTCAGTTCTAACATTCCAGCATTTAGCCATTATTGTTGGAATGTTAGAACTGACCCCATTTGTTTCTTAAGTAGCTATCATTATCTACGAAGATGCTTTTGTACCTACCCTGAAATAAATGACCTACCCGCTCAT
>JBHHVB010000054.1:0-17802 GCA_046754065.1 Gammaproteobacteria bacterium | reverse complement strand
TTATATCGCTGCGTGAAAAATGCGATTTTCACTTGCGACCAAGGGGGAGAATGAAACCTCTCCCCCTTCGTAACCCCCATGAATTTGAACCGCTTCGCGCCCCTTTAGCTGATTTATATCGCTGCGTGAAAAATGCGCTTCAGAACCGCCAATTGGCGTTTCATCAAGTACTTACTGCCCCTTAAAGGCCATCGGCGTCATTAGGGATTTCCTAAACTTGCTATGCAAGTCCTGATCATCGTGCAACATTTGAACGGGTCAAGTTAGGGAAACTAAAAATTGACTGGCGTTTGCCAGTAGCACAATGATTTGAAGTTACAGCTAGCGTTTCATCGAATCGAAAAATTCGGCATTGGTTTTCGTGACCCTGAGTTTATCCATCAGAAACTCCATTGCCGCCAATTCATCCATAGGGTGTAATAGCTTGCGAAGAATCCACATTTTCTGTAACTCATCAGGTTTGGTCAGTAACTCTTCGCGACGCGTACCAGAGCGGTTAAGATTAATGGCAGGGTAGATACGCTTTTCTGCTATCCGACGATCAAGGTGCAATTCCATATTACCGGTACCCTTAAACTCTTCAAAGATGACATCATCCATACGGGATCCGGTGTCTATCAGCGCCGTCGCCAGTATGGTTAAACTTCCACCCTCCTCAATATTTCTTGCGGCACCAAAGAAACGTTTTGGTCTTTGCAATGCGTTGGCATCAACGCCACCCGTAAGCACCTTGCCCGATGATGGAACAACGGTATTATAGGCTCGCGCCAGACGTGTAATAGAATCCAGCAGAATAACAACATCACGTTTATGCTCAACCAGACGCTTGGCCTTTTCTATCACCATTTCCGCTACCTGAACATGGCGGCTTGCTGGTTCATCAAAGGTACTAGAAATGACTTCCCCACGTACTGAGCGGGCCATTTCTGTTACCTCTTCAGGCCGCTCATCGATTAGCAATACCATCATATGACATTCAGGATGCTGGGAAGTAATTGAATGCGCAATACTCTGTAACATCATGGTTTTACCAGCCTTTGGCGGTGATACAATCATACCACGCTGACCCTTACCAATTGGTGAAACCAGATCTATAATCCGGGCAGTAATATCTTCAGTGCTACCATTACCCAATTCCATCGTTAACCGTTCATTGGCAAATAGGGGTGTCAGGTTCTCAAACAATACCTTGTTCTTTGCGATATCAGGAGACTCGAGGTTGATCTTGCTGACCTTGAGTAGCGCGAAATAACGTTCGCCATCTTTCGGTGGTCTGATCTTACCTGAAACGGTATCACCGGTACGAAGACTAAACCGTCTGATCTGACTTGGCGAAACATAAATATCATCCGGACCAGCAAGATAAGAACTATCTGCCGAACGCAAAAAACCAAAACCATCCTGGAGTATCTCTAAAACACCCTCACTGTATATATCCTCTCCCTTCTTTGCATGCGCCTTTAAAATAGAGAAGATGACGTCCTGGCGACGTGAACGGGCCATGCCCTCGACGCCCATGGATTTAGCGAGTTCGATTAACTCGCTAGCAGGTTTTTCTTTCAGTTCGGTAAGATTCATGTATGGTCTACTTTCTGGATTGATTTAGAAAATATCGATAAAACGCAGGGCTCTTCCACCCATTAGATTTTTCGGGTTGTTTAATTGATTAAAGGGAGATTGCCGATAGCGGCGGTTTCTATTACTTCTTACTTATGAAGGCTAACGCTACCACTATTTATTGATGTCGTCCAGCCTTATTAACAACTTTTTAGGTATAAGACAGGTTATCAAATGTTACTGTCAAGAAACGCGGACAACTGTGACTTTGAAACCGCGCCTACTTTTGTCGCTTCAACATTTCCACCTTTGAATAACATCAGCGTAGGGATACCACGAATGCCATAGCGAGGTGGGGTGGCGGGGTTTTCATCGATATTTAATTTTGTAAACTGAATCTTGCCCGCATAGTCATGCTCCAACTCATCGAGAATCGGTGCAATCATTTTACAAGGCCCACACCACTCAGCCCAAAAATCGACAAGAACCGGGATATCAGCGTTTAATACGACTTCTTCAAATGTTGCGTCAGTGACTTGAATAGTTTTCTCGCCCACCTAAGGTTGCCTCCTCATGTATGATTAGTGTGTAAGAATTTATCATATATTGTTAATTAACAACAAATACTTAGTTCGAGACATATTTAGCCGCATTAAACAATGAGTAAAACACAGATTTCAAAACGAGTGATATGTTAGCCGATGCGCTAGATACTAGCGCGACATCACGGTTAACGAGGTCGTCTAAAGCTGGCTAAAAAATGAATATCTTATTGATTATAATATATTATTCCCCTTGCCCTATCAGCGCCAATAATATATTGGTGCTCAGAAACTTTTTATATCGCGTTCTCGGTTATACTTCACCAACGACGGTCTTTTGAATGACCCTGTCAGCTCCCAACTTCATAGTGTAATGACCTATAGGTTCTAAACGACCAACATATTCATGCAAACCTTCTTATCCCAAAACGAGGCAATACTACGTCTGATTTTTTTCTTCGGCATATTCTTTATTTTTGCAGCTTGGGAAATCGTGACTCCCCGACGGAAACTATCTATTTCAAAAACCCGTCGCTGGATAAACAATATCGCTATCGTAATCATCAACAGCTTTTTATTAAGGCTTATATTTCCCACTGCGGCTGTAGGGTTCGCTTTCTTTGCTCAAACTGAGCATTGGGGACTGCTGAACCAGATCAAAATACCTGAATGGATCAGTGTCACCGTTGCGGTCGTTACACTTGACTTAATCATTTACCTGCAACACGTCATGTTTCATGCAGTACCTCTGTTATGGCGTCTGCATATCGTTCATCACACTGACCTTGATCTCGATGTCACAAGCGGAACCCGGTTTCACCCGGTAGAAATATTGCTGTCGATGATTATAAAATTCGCGGCCATCGCGGCGCTTGGGCCTCCAGTGATCGCCGTTTTTGCATTTGAAATTCTTTTAAATGCAACGGCCATGTTTAACCACAGCAATATTTTCATTCCGTTAAACGTAGATAAAAAATTGCGCTACTTTGTCGTTACGCCAGATATGCACCGGGTACACCATTCTGTATTAAAACACGAGACCAACAGCAACTTCGGATTTAATCTGCCCTGGTGGGATAGATTATTCGGCACCTATCGCGACCAACCGACAGAAGGTCACACCCAAATGATAATTGGCCTGGAACAATACAGGAATCCGGAAGAATTGAGTTTAATAAAACTAATACTGTTGCCCCTTTGTGCCCGAACCGGCCCGTACCCTATTATCAACAGGGGAAACAGGAATCAAGCTTAATCGATAACCGTCTGGATATCAGCAGCACAGCGAAAGCCTATGTCATCGCTTTCAGCATCTGGCAATTGATAAGCTCGAAAAGCACCACGCTGTTTCAATTTCAAGGCCTCATCATCCGTGTCGCGCCATGATGCCCCCCGCACGACAACATGCCTTTCACCAAATTCGCTACTCATGTAATCACTACCTGTGTAAGGGAGATACCAGCTCGCGGTCCATTCGGAAACATTACCTGATAGATCGAAAATTCCGTAGCTTGATACGTCACCGAGATGCGAACCAACCGGCGCAACACCATCGTTCATCTGTTTCAAACCAACATTCCCAATCCATGCTATCCATTGTTCACCCCAGGGGAATTCACTACCGTATTGGCCCCGTGCGGCCTTTTCCCATTCATTTTCGCTTGGTAACCGCTTATTCAGCCAATGACAATAGGCTTTGGCGTTATGCCAATTAATATTGGTGACAGGCAGTCTATCGAGATAACGTAGTCGAATTTCGATCAGCTCCAGCAGGGCACTACGCTCCATCCCATTCACCTCCAGGCCCTTGCGAAGAACCTGCTCAACCAACTTGCGCAGTTCTTCAACGCCAAGTGAATAAAGCTGAGTTTTTCGCAAACTGATAATATAACCGTTTGAACCCCAGTAGTGGGGAGGCGCCTTTTTGGTGGATGCAACGAAACGACGGTAATCGCTATTGGTAACCTCATATCGATCGAGATAAAACGCCTTTAATGTCTGTTCATGCACTGGATGCTCATCCAGGTACCAGGGTTTCAAGTCTGGCATATTGATTGCCGTCCTGGATTCATCAACCCGGCTGCTTCCAATGACTGCTGGACCGGCAGGAATCAATACCATACCGGCGTATGCCGTACCCGTACTTTTCTCCGCCGGTGTGACGCGCAATATATGGCTTTCGTCATTTCCTTGCTTTACAGCCCCTACCACGGCAGGCAAACAGGTCAGTACGTAAAAAATGGTAATTTTTAAGGGATTGCGGCTCATCAGCAATAAACATTTCAGCGTATGCATAACCTCAAAACAAGGATATTTAGTTTTAACCCAATAAATCGTAGAAAAAAACTGGTATTGCATTCCTCTGGGAACCTGCACGGGACTCTATATCAGAAATCTATAATATTGCGCCAGTCCCAGAGGTAAAATGAATCCTTCACAAAACTGGGGCATGAAAATTTATTAACCGATTTACAATAGCTTATATAAACAATCTAATCTGATAACATAATCAAATAAATCCATTGTGAATCATTGGGTCAAACCCAGGCCGTACCCGATTGTCCAAGCCAAACGATTTATTTTAGATTGAAAAACGATCCGCTGCTTGACACTGAAAACCTATCGTGGCATAAAGTGTGGCTCATGATTTTCGTGGAAACGCGAGATCGAATGGGAGGGGTTACTTCGTAATGCTTTACGAAACTAAATTCCTACTAGAATAGCGCAGCAGCTTTTTGGGGAAGCGCTGCATAAAAATTGGTTCAACAGCATACTCATAGGAGATTAATATGAAAGCACGTTGGTTAGGCGTTTCTGCTGCGGCAATGATGGTTTTCGGGGCTGGTCAGGCATCTGCTGATCTGGCCCTGGCTAAGGCAAGCGGGTGCCTCGCATGTCATAGTGTAGAGAAAAAAATTGTTGGTCCTGCCTGGAAAGACGTTTCTGCTAGATACAAAGGCGACGCTGGCGCAAGAGACGCATTAATTGCAAAAGTAAAGAAAGGTGGTAAAGGTAACTGGACAGACGTTACCGGTGGTGTACCTATGCCGCCGAATTCACCACGCGTTTCAGATGAAAACATCGCGAAACTGGTTGATTTCGTTCTTGGGTTAGCCAAATAGACCATTTAAATTTTCTTTTGGTTTATTAGACTTAAAGTATAAAATAATAATACTTGTCGTAATATTGAAAGGCCGGTCCCAGACCGGCCTTTTTTTATTCCAATCCACGGAACTAGCCTGTCTTTGTCATTTCTATTTTTTTACTGGACGTTTTTGCAGTTTTAGTTGCAATGTTCTGCGGTGCATGCCCAACCTCCTTGCTGCAGCTGAAATATTTCCCTCGCAATCCGTTAATATTTTTTGCAAGTACTCCCATTCGAGCCGGTCAATTGACATTGGATTATCGGCGACTGGCATCGACTCGTCACCCTGGGTTTTATTGAGCGCAGCGATGATTTCGTCTCCATCTGCGGGTTTGGTCAGATAATGTGTTGCGCCCAGTTTCACCGCTTCGACCGCTGTAGCAATACTGGCATACCCGGTTAACACAACAATCCTGGTGTTCTCATCAATTTGATTCAGGTATTTTACTAACTCTAGTCCTGAAGGACCGGGCATTTTTAAATCAATCACCGCGTACTCTGGCGGATTCTTTTCCGCGAGTTCAATGCCCTTCGGGACATCATTAGCCACACGTACTTCATAACCTCGTTTACGTAAAGCTTGAGATAATATCTGGCAAAACACTTTATCATCATCGACGAGTAACAAGCTGGGGGAGTTTGGATTTTTTGAATCATTCATTGCTTGATGGTACTAGTAAATTCTGTAACGGTAATGTGACACGCGTACAGGCACCGCCGCCATCCCTGTTAAATATCTCAACCTCGCCATTAAAGCGACTAACAACGGCAAAGGCCAAATACAACCCCAAACCTAAACCCGCATGTTGTGTTTTGGTTGAATAGATTGCTTTGCCGACCATCCTTGATGCCTCGAGCGAAAATCCATTTCCACGATCACAAATTTCTATATATAAATTCTCCTTGTCCCAATCAGCATTAAACTCAACAATGTCTGCTGATGCGTCCGCTGCATTATTAAGGACACTGATAATGGCCTGTGTCAGTGTTTGCTCTGCAACGATCACGGGTGACGACTGGTCACCGTTAATGGATTGTTGCATATTAACGTTAGGCCTGATGGACTGCCAGTGTTCAATAATTTCCGTTAAATAATCGTTTAGCTTTACCGAATAACCAGATCCCGCCTGTGACTGACCGGCCGACGCTGAAAGATTGGATAATGCGGTCTTGCAACGCAAGACCTGACTCTGTAACAACTGAAGTTTCTCCCCAACATCGGGCATTTGTTGCCCGCAATCCAGTTCCGCCTCTTTCGCCAAAACTGCGATTGACGCCAAGGGCGTGCCTAATTCATGTGCAGTTCCAGCAGCCAACGTACCCAGTGCCACTAATTTTTCATCTCGTAGTGACTTTTCTTTTGCTTCTGCAAGAAACCGGTCCCGTTCACGCAAACTGTGTCCCATTTTCACAACAAATGATGCGATAAGTACCGCACTCAGAACAAACCCACACCACATACCGACAACATGCAATCCAAAATGGCTAGGGTGCACATTATCAAAAAAGGGAAATGGAATATAAAACTTTAATAACGCTGTATAAGAAACCACTGTAATGACCGCAATACTCCATGTATAAGACACTGGCAAAACCGCCGCGGCCACGGTTAGTGGTAAAAGAAATAACAGCGTGAATGGATTAGTTGAACCACCGGTAAAATACAACAACATTGTCAGCATGACGACATCGACAAGCACCTGATAATAAAATTCTTTGCTGCCAACATCTCGATTTGAATGAATACGCAGATGGGTGACGATATTTATCGCCACCCATAAGCTCATCGAAATAAAAATGGGCAATAATTGTAAAGATTGGCCAAGAAACAATTCAGAAATCAAGATTACTGCTAACCAACCCGCAATAACAATATTTCTGAGTACAAATAATCGGCGCAGGTTAATCACGGTAAGGTTCTTGCTTTTACTCATATGGTTACTCCAGGATACCGCGGCTTGTAATCAGCGTCGCAGACTCTTAATCCAGCCTATAGTTATAAATCCGACCAGGATAGCACTGATAGATCAGCCATGGGTGCGACACTATGTCACATTTACCATCTGACTATTCCAATTTAGACTGCGTGAACTCCAATAATAAATATCAGATATCTAAAACGATCATGAAAAAAATTCTAATCTTCTCATTTTCAGCATTTAGTCTTTCGCTGGCATTATATACAAGCACCGCCCAGGCATACATCGGTTTATGCTGCGCGAAATGCGGCGGTAACATGCCAATGAATATACCGGGTGGTGGAGTACCAGAAACCCATGAATTTCGCTTCAAGGTGAGCCCGATGTTTATGCGCATGGATGGGTTACGTGACGGGACCGACAACATAAATTCAGGTGATTTGTTGGGCATGCCGGTAATGATGGGGCAACCAACGGGTAAATTCATGGCAGTACCGACCGATATGGACATGTCTATGTTGAACCTCGCGATGGGCTACAGTTTTAGTGATGACTTTTTTGCCGGAATGATGCTGATGTGGAAAGACAATGACATGACGATGAAATTCAACGATATGATGAGCATGCCCGTTGCAATGGGTGGAACGGGAAAAAAGGGATTTACTATGGAATCGTCCGGCATGGCTGATACGATGCTGATGGCGAAATACCGTCTGTATACTGACGACCCACTGGTTCCTACCAGTCAATCATCTTTGTTTATGGGGTTGAGCTTACCAACAGGCTCTATCAACGAAAAAAACAGTAATCATCCGGTTTTGATGAGAAAATCGGAGCAACTTCCTTATAGTATGCAACTGGGATCAGGTACCTTTGACCCATCTATTGGGTTGCTCTACCAAGGCTCATCATCTCCTAATTGGTGGGGAGTAAACGCAATGTTTACCGCAAGACTTTATGATAACTCTCGCGACTATCGTTTAGGTGATGTCTTAACGCTCGATTTATATGGTATGCATCAGCTCCGTCATGATCTGGTATCACAATTACAACTCAATTTACTGACGATGGATCAGATCGGCGGAGAGATGGATGAGGCTGTCAGTGGTGCATCCGGTAGAGTCACGCAAGATAATCCGTCGACACCCTACATGACACCATTATGGGATACCGATAACTACGGTGGAACAAAGATAACCGTAACCGCGGGATTACAGTGGCAACCAGCACCATTGAATATCGTTGAGTTTGATATTGGTATCCCTGTCTATCAGGATCTGAATGGCCCCCAACTTGAAGATGAATACAAAATCATGCTCACCTGGTACCGTGAATTACCAAGCAAGGCAAGCATTCGCCACAGCGGTAAATCTCACGTTAACAACAGCAAACTCGGTTTTTGATTAATAACCAGGTCACCATAAAAAACAGGCAACTTATCATGAGACTTTATAATTGTTTACTTCTGTTGTCAGCGACCGTTGTCATGACAATGACGGGTTGTGCAAGCAATCCAACACCTTTGCCAGATGCACAATCATCGAGTGCGAGGCTTTATGAAACAAAATGCAGCGCTTGTCATTCGATACCGCACCCGAAAAGACATACCTTTTCGCAGTGGCAAGTCATGCTCGATTTGATGGAGCAACGCATGGTCGAAAAAGGACTGCCTTCGTTGTCAGATACTGAGAGGAAGCAGATAGTTTCTTATTTGAAGGAAAATGCGAGATAAACCAATACATTTGAAATTGATTGGTTATCAGGCGTGAGCAGAATGAGTAATGGGATAAGAAATCGTTTATTTGTTTTGTTAACGTTGGCAATAACTCAATATTGTAACGCTGATTCGATTTCGGAACCCAGTTTTGAACGGCCAGGGACACGCGTTGCAGCACCCGCTTTTTCGCTTGAAAACCTGGAAGGAAAACATGTTCACCTGGAAGAGTTTAAGGATAATGTCATTATGCTTAATTTTTGGGCCACATGGTGCGTACCCTGCCGTGAAGAGATGCCTTCTATGCAGGCATTATGGCGCAGTTACCAGGACAAGGGGTTTATTGTTGTTGCGATCGCATCAGATAGGGGTAATCGTAACGGCGTTAATAATTTTGTAATGTCATTAGCTCTCGACTTTCCGGTACTTTTGGACCCCACGGGCAACACCAGAAACACCTATGAGGTTACCGGCCTGCCAATGACCTACTTTATTGGTAAAGATGGCAAATTTTTAGGCCGGGTAATTGGCGCCAGAGACTGGCAGTCTGACTCGTCAATCGAACTCGTCGAATCGTTGCTCCATTTCTAGTAACGCATTGCAAGCAAATGGACGCCGAATTCTCCTGATAAAGCCAGTACAACCAGCGTAGACCGCTATATCTTTGTATCCAATAGATATATTTGAACGAGCATAGATCCTGCCTTTTGCCTCTTGCAGCTCTACGCGACAGGGCAGGGAAAATATCGCACTGCTCCTGCATCCAAGGCCCATGCTCAGATTTCTACCATTTCGAAGTCTTCTTTCATCGCACCGCAGTCCGGGCAACGCCAATTCAGCGGAACATCTTCCCATTTTGTTCCGGGCGCAATATCAACTTCGGGCATACCTGCTGCTTCATCATAGATAAATCCACAAATGACACACATATATTTTTTCATCGCAAACTCGCTTTAAATCACTCACGTCATTGCCCGACTTTTTCATACAATCAGTTAAATCGCAAGTCAAGATTAGTGATAAAATAGTCGCATTACAGGACATGTAGAGTAACAGGCAATAAATAATTGGGTAGTGATTGCAACCACTACGATTTCAAGGAAACAATATGACACAGCAAACAACGATACCTGTCGTAATGACAATCTCGGGGAATGACCCAACTGGAGGAGCAGGCATTCAAGCTGATATCGAGGCATTGGCCAGTATGGGTTGCCATACGGCACCCGTTATTACCGCCCTGACAGTACAAGACACCCAGGACGTTGTGAGCTATATCCCTGTCGATCCGTCAACGTTGATTCAGCAGGCACGAGCTGTTTTAGAGGATGTCAATGTATCGGTATTCAAGATTGGCATGCTTGGCAGTGTCGAGGTTGTAGAGGCCATTCATACCATTATTACCGATTATCCAGAAATCCCCGTGGTTTTAGACCCAGTGCTAGTTACGGGTGGTGGCACAGATCTGGTCGATGAGGAAATGCAGGACGCGATAAAAAATCTGCTATTTCCACTGACCAATATACTTACTCCCAATAGTGTTGAGACAAGGTTACTCGCTCCTGAAGCAGACACACTTGACGCGTGTGCACACGAACTACTCGATATGGGGTGCGAGTTTGTGCTGGTTACCGGCACCCATGAAGGCACCGATGAGGTCATTAATCGACTTTATGGCAATCATCGAATGATTGAATCATTCCACTGGGAAAGATTTCAGGGCAGTTATCATGGCTCTGGTTGCACGCTGGCATCTGCAATCGCTGGACTGCTGGCTCAAGGACTGGAACCATTAACCGCTGTACACGAGGCGCAGGAGTATACCTGGGAAACATTAAAGCAGGGCTATCGAATTGGTATGGGACAATTTATACCCAACCGCTTGTTCTGGGCTCGCGAGCCGGATGACGAACATGACGCATAACGGATTTGTACCGGGCCTTTACGCAATCACCCGTGCCGATTGGGTTAATGAAGACCAATTAGCGACTGACGTCGAACAGGCCATACTGGGTGGCGCAACCATGATTCAGTATCGCGACAAAAGATCTGATCAGCAACAACGCCTGGTCGCTGCATTATTATTGAAAATCACATGCCAGTCATACGGAGTGCCTTTCATTATCAACGATGATGTGGAACTTGCTCATGAAGTCGACGCCGATGGAGTCCATCTGGGAAAAGACGATGTATCGATTCAGACTGCTAGAAAACGCCTCGGCAATCATGCATTGATCGGCTATTCCTGCTATAACAAGTTATGCTTGGCTCAGAATGCTGAAAACGCAGGCGCAGACTACATCGCCTTCGGCGGTTTTTATCCTTCTTCTACAAAGCCAAATGTTGTTCATGCATCGACCGAGCTACTGTTACAGGCAAAAGAAGTCTTGCAGTTACCTGTTGTAGCAATTGGCGGCATAACTGACCAGAATGGCGCCGGGCTTGTTACGGCTGGCGCAGACGCATTGGCAGTTATCAATGGCGTGTTTGGTGAGCAGGATATATTAGAAGCAGCAAAACGGTTTAAACAATTATTTACCGCAAACGTGCAACGTTGCGCTTAGTCATTCAGTAACAAATTGAGGTTAACATGACAAGATCACATGAATTATTTATCAAGGCCCAGCAACATATTCCCGGTGGCGTAAATTCACCAGTCAGGGCGTTTAGAGGAGTAGGGGGAGAACCGGTTTTCTTCAAACGTGGAGATGGTGCATACCTTTATGATGAAGATGACAAGCAGTATATAGATTATGTAGCATCGTGGGGGCCAATGATACTGGGACATGCAAATCCTGTTGTACTGGGCGCAGTCAGGGAGACGATTGAAAACGGACTTGGCTTCGGCGCACCCACTGCTATAGAAATCGAGATGGCCGACAAGATTTGTGAAATCGTTCCCTCGATGGATATGGTGCGAATGGTGAACTCGGGAACCGAGGCAACGATGAGTGCAATTCGTCTGGCGCGTGGATTTACTGGACGAGACAAAATTGTAAAATTTGAAGGCTGCTATCATGGCCATTCGGATTCATTATTGGTCAAGGCTGGCTCAGGCGCACTAACCCTGGGCGTACCGACATCACCCGGCGTTCCGGTAGCGCTCGCCGAACATACGATAACCCTGGCCTACAATGACCTGGAGCAGGTACGTGAAGCGTTTGCCCATGTGGGCCATCAGGTCGCGTGTATTATCGTCGAGCCGGTTGCAGGCAATATGAATTGTGTTCCACCCGTTCCAGGTTTTCTTCAAGGACTCCGTGAAATCTGCGATGAATACGACAGCGTACTGATATTTGACGAAGTGATGACCGGATTTCGTGTCGCATTGGGCGGTGCGCAACAACACTATGGCGTGAAACCCGATATGACCACCCTGGGCAAGGTCATTGGTGGTGGCATGCCAGTGGGTGCCTTTGGTGGCAAACGCGAAATTATGGAGCAGATTGCACCGCTCGGTCCAATCTATCAGGCTGGTACATTGTCAGGCAATCCGGTGGCGATGGCAGCCGGACTTGCCAATTTAAACGAAATCTCCAGACCGGACTTTTATGAAAATCTTGAAAAACAGACCGGCCATCTTGCGGAAGGACTGGTCACCCGTGCAAAGGCATTTAATATTCCACTCACGACAAACCATGTTGGCGGCATGTTTGGCATCTTTTTTACTGAGGATGAACAGGTTCAGAATTTTTCTCAGGTTGTGAATTGCAATACTGACCGTTTTAATCTGTTCTTTCATGAGATGCTCGCTCAAGGCGTGTACCTCGCGCCTTCTGCATTTGAAGCAGGATTTGTATCGTCTGAACATACTCATCGCGATATCAAGACCACGCTAATTGCTGCAGAGCAAGTGTTCTCAAAAATATAGTCATATACCAGTTAGCGCAATGAAGTACTGTCAATTAGGGCGCACGGATATTAGCGTCAGTAAGGTTTGCCTGGGCACGATGACCTGGGGTGAGCAAAATAGCGAGGCCGAGGCCCATGATCAACTTGACTTCGCGCTTGATGCTGGCGTGAACTTTATTGATACTGCAGAAATGTATCCGGTGCCCCCAAAAGAAGATACTTACGGTTTGACTGAAACAGTCATCGGCACCTGGTTACAAAAGCGTAACAACCGAGATCAAATCATTTTGGCCAGCAAGGTTGCGGGCAAGGCGGACTGGTTGCCTTATATTCGAGACGGCAATATTTGCCTGGATAAAAGGAATATTGAATCGGCACTTGACGCCAGCCTGACACGACTTCGGACCGATTATATTGACCTCTATCAATTACACTGGCCAGACAGAAATACCAACTTTTTCGGTAAACTGGGGTATCAGCATCGACCTGATGAAGAGTCTGCTTCGCTTGAAGAATCACTTCATACATTAACCACCCTGGTCCAGAAAGGTAAGATAAGACAAATCGGTATTTCCAATGAAACGCCGTGGGGCGCAATGCATTTCCTGCACATTGCCACTCAACTGGGATTGTCCCGTATTGTCAGTATCCAGAACCCCTATAACCTGTTAAACAGATCATTCGAAATTGGTCTCGCCGAAATTTCTCACCGCGAGGATGTAGGGCTCATGGCCTATTCGCCGCTGGCTTTCGGCGTACTGTCAGGAAAATATCTCGACAACAGGCAACCACCAGATGCGCGTCTTGTACTGTTTGACCGGTTCACTCGATATACCAATGAACAGGCGCAACTGGCGACCAGAAGATATGTAGCATTGGCAACCGAATTCGATCTGGACCCGGCACAAATGGCTCTCGCGTACGTCACCTCCCGTCCATTTGTGACCAGCACTATCATTGGGGCGACTACACTGAAACAGCTCAGGTCAAACTTGGCCAGCATTGATTTAACCTTGCCGAATGAAGTCATTGAGGGGATAGATTCTATCCATATGCTACACCCTAATCCGGGCCCGTAACGCAATCAAGATTAAAACAAAATGCCTAAAAATAGATACAAACTGATTCAACTACTGGCATGGATCTTTATGTTGAATACCGCATTGGTATATGCGGACGCCAGCATCAAATCAATCGCACCCGATACAGTTTTCAAAGGTCAAAAACATCAGATCGATATGCAAATTGACGGATGGCAGACCAACGATGCACTGAGCCTTGTGCCAGGTGGCCCTTATCTGCTGCACGAAAAAAGCATGCCGGATTCAATCAGACATATCACTGTCATCAATCATCTTGCGCTTGTAACAACGAATGGTGGGCTGTCTGCCATAGAACTCGCAGAGCCTTCTTCGCTACGAACCCTGTCGCGGATAAGCCTTCCCATATCACCATTTATGGCGCTGGCCAGTCAACACTATGCTTTTGTGGCAGGTCATGAATCTATCAGTATCGTCGATATCAGTAATCCAAAGGATTTACACCAAATTAACTTGCTTAAATTGTCTATCGGCATAAAGCATATGTCACTTGCAGTCAATACACTCTATGTATTGACTGAGGATAACAGGATAACCCTGTTTGACATTACCGATGTATCAAAAATCCGGCCAATAAGCCAGATACGGGCATCTCATGATACCAATAATATCGATTCAGATGGCCGTATGCTGGTAGCAAGCCAGGGGGAGGAGGGCGTACAACTTTATCTGGTCAACGATAGAGGTGAGCTAGTCGCTGCGGGTAGCTACCGAACAACTGGCATCGCGCTCGCTGCCACAGTAAATAATGGGTTGGTATATATCGCAAATGGAAAAAATGGGATTACATTACTCAATGCAAACGATGCTGATCAGCCTGTCTGGGTTAGTAGCCATCAAAAGTTAGGAAAGTGCCTGAACGTGATGAATGCGGGCAAACATCTTTTTGTTACTAACGAAAACGGCCAGCTTATCAAGCTGGCCGTATCTGATCCGACAATGCCGACCATTGTATCAACATTCAAATCCGATCACTTGATTAAAACGCTGGCTAGTGTAAATGACAAACTATTGACTGCAACAGATCATCAGCTAAGTTTGATTAATTTTTCTCCCTTGCCTCCCCAGTTAAGTAACGAAGGCCTTGATATGGGGCAGGGTGTTAATATGGGCGGCCAACGACGAGCCTTTATCGATAACGATATACTTTATGTCGCGGACTGGTTTTCAGGCATTCATATCTACGACATCAACGATCCTGAGAAAATAACCCTGTTATCCAGCTTTCACACACAGGGATCGCCAAAGGGAATTGTTATCAAAAACCAGTACGCTTTTGTTGCAGATGACGATCATGGTCTGCAGGTTATTGATGTCAGCAATCTTCACAAACCAAAACTCGCTGCAAGCCTGCAAACACCGGGACTCGCCTACACACCAAAACTGGTAGGTGACCTCCTGTATCTTGCAAGCCATCGCGGAGGTTTTCAAATAATCAATATTGAAGATCCAACCCATCCGGAACTTTTAAGTAGTTTTGATACGCCAGGCAAGTCGTGGTCTATCGATATTCAAGGCAAAATAGCATACATTGCCGATGACGATAGCGGTCTGCTGGTCTTTGACGTAGAAAATTCCAGGCGCCCGGAACTCATCGGACAGTTTTCACCGGGCGGGGCAGCTGAAGAGATTGTGATTGATGGCAACCGAGCCTACGTGGCATTTTTTGATAGGGGATTGTACGTGCTGGATATTAGCGATCCGCACAGGCCGGAGCAATTAAGCCATGTCCAAACACCAGGTAATGCGCGAGGTATTGAGAAATCAGGCCCGTTGTTATTCATTGCTGACTGGTTGTCCGGTGTTCAGGTCGTTGACGTATCAACCCAGGAATCACCGACTATTATTGGCAGTTATGACACCGAAGGCGCGGCGTGGGGATTGCGTATCAACAAAACCCACGCCTTTGTGCTGGATTGGTGGGGAGGATTATCTGTACTGGATATTGGCAGGCCTGTCAGGCCTGTTCTTGCTGGGGTTTACCCACGCAGAGATGTCACGAAACATATCGATGTACGAGGCCACTATGCCTATGTGGCGAGCGGAACTGCTGGCTTACAGATATTTGATATCAATAATCCGTTGAACCCTACCTGGATTACCGGAATCGATCTGGAAAACTCTGCAAATTTTATAAGGGCAGACAATAAACACGCATTCATAGCTGATAATACAAACCATATATTCATCGTCGATATTGGCAACCCGTTTCAATCGCATCTTATCGGAACCTATCAGGCTTCGGGAAGGGTCAAAAATATCATCCTGCAGGGGGACTACGCCTATATCGCTGATGATATTGATGGTCTTGTTGTTCTCGATATTAGCAAACCGGATACCCCCGAGTTTGTAGCAGACTATATCGCCAACATCATCGATATGCAGCTAGACGGTTCTTCGTTGTGGATACTGGCAAACGGAAGAGGGTTGGAGGTAATAGATATCTCAGATCCTCGGCAACCGGCACTGGTACAATTCTATAACCATCTGGACCAACCCAGGATCATCAGAAAACATAAGGATTTAATTTTCGTTTACGATGCGAACCAGACCTTAACCATATTAATTCAGGAAAACAATGCCCTTAAACTGTTATCGAAGCTAGTCCCCCAGGCTCAACTGGTCGATCTGGCTATTTACAATAATACGCTCTATGCAAGCTCGATCAAATCCAGTTTAATCGCGATGGATATCTCAGACCCCGCACATATTGGGCCCTTCTCAAGTTATCAATTGAGCAGTCACATTTCCAAAATTACAACAACGGAAGACGCCGTATATTTGACCGGTGAACAAACAGTAACCGCAGTAAAGCACCTGCCGCAAATAAAACAACAACTGTTATCAGACAGGCTGGTTCTGGAGCTTCCGATGGATATTGCAGAAGGTAGCTACAATCTTAAACTGACATCAGTGAACGGGATAGCGAAGGTTTATCCGAACGCATTCGACGTAAAGATGCCAAGATTTTCCAAACCAAAAATTACGATGGAAGAATTCAAGGCGCTACTGGAAAAAGAGCGTCAACGCAAATGATGCGGCGATTATTTTACAAGATCCTGTTTATTGTATTGCTTGGCGTAGCGACCTATCAATCCTTAACACCGCACCCGGCAGATGTTTTTAGTGGAACTCAGGATAAATTGCTCCATTTCATTTGCTGGTTCACACTATCTGTATCGGCCTATTTTGCATATATGCTTGAACGTATCAAATATAATATCTGGATATCATTATTCGTTTTTTCTGCCGCTGTTGAAACCGGGCAGATTTTTGTTGAAGGCAGATATTTCTCCATTGCGGATATTGCTGCGAACGGAATGGGCTGCTTGATTGCCTCAACAGCATTAATCTTTGTGCATTCCCGATACATGGTTAACAGCAAGTTGGGAGACTAATCCCTGAACCAGACTGGCAAAGTTATAGAATGAATCGAATAGCCGGCGATCAGGTTAATTTATCAGAACCGATTCGTTATTTTCCAGTCAGCTCAAATCCGTTTGAGTTCAAGGCGGGGCTACGTAAACTGCCATTAACAGACAAATGCGCTACAGACCAGGTACTACAGATTGACAGGCAATGGCATTGGTACAGAACAGTAAAACTGAATTCTAGATCAGAAAATTTTAATAAATATGTATGCGAACATAATCTCGACAATAATATTGCGTCTCGTGTTGTTGCTTTCCTGATCAATCAGCTTGTACGGAGCTATCCAAATTGTTTTGAACTCGTACGTAACGAAGATGATGCCACACTCATCTGTCACTTGAGTGGAGAAGCCCTGTATTTCGACAATCAGCTAAGGTTAATCGATATCGAATCAACAGGATCGTCACCAATCTATCAAGATGCGCTGGATGCACTGGCTTGTCAGATTCAGGAAGATTTCTCTATTACTCGGGTCGAGAACGAAAGGGACCAACTTTGTTATTTACATCTTTGCCTTCCCAATTACTGGGCAGCCAGGGAC
>JBHHVB010000053.1:0-18073 GCA_046754065.1 Gammaproteobacteria bacterium | reverse complement strand
CGTGCACATAAGGCCATCAAGTTAAAAGGGCGTCGTTTGTTTTGCGCTTACATTTTTTCCATCATACGTTAAATACTGTGGATTTGATGACTCATTCCCTTTATTGATATCAGAAACCAGAATCGTACCGGAAGCAGTTCCATCGCTCTTCCATAACTCATTGCCATATAAGTCATTGAAAGCAGAAAAATATAGAGTGCTATCTACTTCAATAATACTGTTTACATAGGAGCCATTATTACCGGGCATGATGTCTGCAACAAGAGATGTACCCTTAAAAGTACCATCGCTTTTCCATAATTCCTGGCTATGCAGGCTAATCCCGCCAACCAGACAGCAACCATTAAATTTCCGATTTTAAAATTGGAAAGTATGCCTTCTTTCTTCAGATCCTCTTCAGTTTTTCTTTTCCACATCAATATAAATCTAACAGGTTGATTAACGAGACCCCGTGGCTCGATATACATATACAGTGAGACCTCGATTTATTACCTGTTATTATATGATTACAATCAGTTAGGTGACAATAACACGCAATTGGGCTTCCCGAAAACGAGCCCCCGCTTTAGAGCGAAATGCTGTCCGTTTAATGTGTCAGAGATGGTTGATTTCGAGTTTCAGAAAAGGACCGCTTTTGGTCGATTCTTGTCTATTGATAACTAATATACCAATGACAGCTCCCAGTATAACTGAACAATCTATCAAATGCCTTTATAGCTCATGCTTTCGACCGATTGGCGACTCCCAGTACAAACTTATCCGCTAAGGTCTGATCTCAATCACCGTCCCGTTTTTTACTATATCCCAAATCTCATCCATATCTCGATTACTCACTGCGATACAGCCGTTTGTCCAGTCCTGCTTTAAGGATGAAAGTACAAGCTTCTGTGAGGTCGCGTCGTCTGGGTATCCATGTATCATAATATTACCCCCAGGTGGGACTCCCATGTTTTTCGCCTCAACAACATCCCATCGATTCGGGTAGGAAATGTGGATTGATTTATGGTATTTGCTGTTTTCATTGCGCCAATCCAGGACATAATATCCCTCAGGGGTTCTATCATCACCTTCACTCATCTTATCGCCAACCGGATTCTGACCTAGCGAAATCGAATATTCTCTAAAATACTCGCCATTGTTTAGAAGATACATCACTCTTTCTGACTTATATACCAGAACCTTGTCAGCCATGGGCAGGTCGGACGCACCCACATTAGCTACAAATAGAATAATGAAAGGACATAGAAGCAGGTTACGCATAATCCTGTCTTTCATCATAAGTGATTGTGAAACCCGAAATGAATGCTAGTTCTGAGTATTTTTTTGCAGTTCTACAATACATTTAAATACATCGCCCATCGTAACTATACCTAATACCTGTTTTTCACCATCCACTACGGGTATACATGATATCTTCTTCTGAAGAAAAAGATTGATGGCTTCTTTCAATTTGGCATCCTTTCCCAGACAAAAAGGATTTCTGGTCATAATCTGGTGAGCATGCCGACGCAATTGAAACGACTCTCGTTCTGTTGGAACACCCCTAAGCACATTTGGACTCAATTCCTTAAGAAGATCCCTGTCAGAAATCACACCAATCAGTCGATTGCTTTCTGTAACGAGCAGATGACGGAACCGTTTCCTTTCAAAAACCTGATGAATAACATCTAATGTGGCGTCCATTCCTACCGTGACAACACGACGGGTCATAATTGTTTCAATTTTCATCAAATATCCCTGTCAATGCTGAATACCCAATGTTATCGGCAAGAACCACTGCGTGGTTTAAAATCTAGCCCAATCCATGACAAGATTTCTGTCCTTTTAATCGCCAGATACTCCATCATCCAGCGTCAGGATAAAATCAACGATTCTTTCAATATGCGCGTCCGACACCCGAGGTGAGTTGGGAGGCATCACAGCACCACCAGTCAAGTCATCCCATACCCCGGTACTACCCTTTTTGACATTTTCGATTAAATAGGAACGCGCATTGTTATCATTCTTGTAACGTTCGGCGACATACTTCCATGCAGGCCCCAACACATGCCGATTAATATCATGACACTTGAGGCACCCATTCATTCTCGCAACCTCCATGGTTCGTTTTTCCCTTTGTTTATAACTTTCTTCTGCAGAAAGTTCCTCAGGCGCATCTTTACAACCAACCATCATTATCAACGTGATCAATACCAGAAATATTCTCATCGTAATTAACATTACCTCTCATCAATTATTGAAGTAGCGGGTGACCATCAGGAAGCTGTCTCGAAATCCATAACGCCAGTTTATGTTTCATGTTTGGCTCACTGATCTGGTCCTTGGCTAAGGGTTGAACCAGATTGTCATGAACCAGTAATCGATAAATAAATTCAATTTTATTTTTCGCCGAATCTGTCACTTCGAATTCTGCCACACCACGCTTTTCCGCGTAGATCATACCCACACGAATTGCCTCTTTAACCAGCTGCGCCTCATTTTTAATTTTTTTCATTGATATACCTGGTTAATTGTTCATTTTAGAACACATTATACTTCTTTTTATCTGCCATTCGTTGACACAACGGACAAAACCTATTCGTGCATACATGTATCATCACCTCTGGCTAAATCAATTTATTTTCTCGAATTATCATGTACTTGCTAGCCGTTTACCCGTTAATAGATTTTATGTCCGGGTCGCCAGGCATAGCTATGACGAAAATCCATACAGCGCCTGTAGTATTGATATCCGTTTCTTTCAACTCCTGAAATCCGATATACTGCGTTTTAATTTTAATCGATATACAGAGGCAAATCATGACATGCAAAACTTTAGGGATAGCCATCTTTTGCCTGTGTCTATATCCCGTAAACACGCTTGCTGAACAACCAGTTGAAGGGGCTTTTGGTATTCTGTTTGGCGAGAAGCTCGACGTATCAGATCTAGAACAACTGGATTTTGATGACAAATACGGTCCTGAGTACGCGTTTACTCCCTCGAGTCCTTATAAACCCCTTACAAAGTATTCAGTTTTTGTTTCGCCAATTTCAAATCAGGTTTACAAAATTAAAGCGACTGGTCAATTAAAAACCAAGAAAAAATGTCTCGCTGAGCTCGAACTTCTGGAACAATTACTTTCGAGAAAATACTATAAAACAAGTCAAAAGATTTCCAAAAAATTCGGCGATATTCCCCGGATCAGTTTCGGTAGATTACCACGAAAAGCAGAAGGCACGTGCACAAGTACTATATTCAAAGTAACGCTGACAATAAGGTACTATGACAAAGATCTTGAAAAACAGGCACGATTGGAAACAAGAGAATTCACTAACAAAACAGCCGCTCAACCTAAACCAGAACTCGGTCATGATCGGGATATCTCCGGGCTATAAATTTAATCTATCCACCCTCGAACGGTATACTAATGGCCGGTGTATTTCTTGATGTAGACTCTTTGGATCGAAATGATCTTGGTTTACAAACAATAAAAGATACGCTGCCAAACTGGCACTTCTACAACAGCACAACCCCTGCACAGGTTAGCGAACGTATTGAGTCTGCAAAAGTCATTATCACAAACAAGGTAGTGATTAATCGGGAGCACCTTAAAAAGGCACCAGATCTGGAGCTAATCTGTGTTGCGGCAACCGGGACTAACAATGTGGACATTCAAGCAGCCCGAACCTCAGGCATTGCTGTTTGTAATGTAACCGGTTACGCAACGCCTTCGGTTGTACAGCATGTATTTACACTGATACTGAATTTAACTACCAATATTCATCAGTATCAAAGTGCTGTTCAATCAGGACAATGGCACAAAAGCGAACAGTTTTGTTTGCTTAGCTACCCCATCAGCGAAGTGGCTGGCAAAAAACTGGGTATTATTGGCTACGGTACGCTCGGCAAGGCCGTTGCTGACGTTGCCAACTCGTTCGGGATGGATGTATTGATATCAGCAAGACCAGGCACAGATCCTTCAGATACGCGTGTATCGCTCGAACAGTTATTAATCGAATCCGATATCATTTCAATTCATAGCCCACTAACGGACAATACCAGAAACCTGATCAGCGGCCGGGAACTGGCTATAATGAAATCAGATGCTTTGCTCATCAATACAGCAAGAGGCGGCATCGTTAACGAGAAAACCCTTGCCGAAGCGCTGTTATCTGGAACAATTGGGGGTGCGGGTATTGATGTACTCAGTCAGGAACCACCCATAGCGGACAATCCGTTGCTGAATAATGACATTCCGAACCTCATCGTAACACCTCATATTGCCTGGGCCAGCAAAGAATCCAGGCAACGTCTGGTCAATGAGATTGCAAAAAATATTAATGCGTGGAAGGCTGGACAACCTAGGAATGTAGTTTAGGTGAAATAAAAAACCGGGCATGGCCTGGTTTTTTATTATTCTGAAGCCGTTTCTTCTACTTCTGGTTCAGGTCTGTCGACCAGCTCTACAAAAGCCATCGGTGCACTGTCGCCGTTTCTAAAACCACATTTCAGGATACGCACATATCCACCCGGACGATTCTGATAACGTGGTCCCAGCTCATCAAACAGCTTTGTTACCACATCGCGATCACGTAGACGAGAGAAGGCCAGTCGGCGTTTGTGTACCGAGTCTGTTTTCGCCATTGTTATCAAAGGCTCTACCACCCGGCGAAGCTCTTTCGCTTTTGGCACAGTTGTCTTGATTGACTCATGCTCCATTAACGATGCAGCCATGTTTTTGAACATCGCTTTCCTGTGCGAGCTGTTGCGATTTAATTTTCTTCCACTTTCTCTATGACGCATGATTCTATACCTTCATCCAAAGATCAAGCTGATATTTTCTCAATCTGTGGAGCACGTGGCTCCAGATTTGCCGGTGGCCAGTTTTCCAAACGAATACCCAATGACAACCCATGAGACGCAAGGATATCCTTGATTTCAGTTAATGATTTCTTACCTAAATTGGGTGTTTTCAACAATTCAACTTCTGTACGCTGAATGAGATCACCAATGTAATAGATATTTTCCGCCTTAAGACAATTAGCAGAACGTACAGTTAATTCCAGATCATCCACCGGCCTTAATAAAATAGGGTCTATTTCTGCTTCTGGTTGCTCAGGCTCTTCTATCTCGGTTGTCTCCAGGTCAACGAAAATCGATAATTGTTCTTTCAGGATTTGCGCAGCACGTCGGATTACCTCTTCAGCATCGATACTACCATTTGTTTCCAGATCAATGATCAACTTGTCCAGATCAGTACGCTGCTCCACGCGCGCACTATCAACATTGTATGCTACCCGGCGAACTGGGCTGTATGATGCATCCAGAATCATCCTACCTATTTTGCGATTTTCTTCTTCTGATGTCTGTCGCGTATTGGCTGGCTGATATCCACGACCAATATTAACGACCAGAGTCATGTTTATATTACCTGTCTCTGTGAGATTGGCAATGACATGATCGGGGTTAACGATCTCCACATCATGCGGTAATTCAATATCACCTGCATAGACGATACCCGGGCCTTTTTTCATTAATGTCAGCTCGGCCTCTTTTCGGCCATGCATTTTTACACCGATACCTTTCAGGTTTAACAAGATATCAATGACGTCTTCCTGAACGCCTTCTATCGTTGTGTACTCGTGCAGTACACCGTCTATTTCGACTTCGGTAATGGCACATCCAGGTATTGATGACATCAACACACGACGTAAAGCATTCCCCAGGGTGTGTCCAAAACCACGCTCCAGTGGTTCCATGGTTATTTTTGCATGTGTATTACTCAGTTCTTGTACATCAACCACGCGTGGTTTTATAAACTCAGTTGCTGAACCCTGCATGAGATATCCTCTTTAATAAAATCGAATTAGACAATAATTGCCGCTATAAATTACTACTTGGAATACAACTCAACGATTAGATGTTCGTTGATTTCTGCTGGCAGATCAGCGCGTTCCGGGCTTGCCTTGAACACACCTTGCATCTTACTAACATCAACATCTAACCAATCTACAAAACCCTGCTGTTGTGCGAAATCTGCAGCAGACTGTATTCTCAGTTGTTTCTTTGCTACCTCATTAACGGTAATAACGTCTTCAGGTTTTACCTGGTAGCTCGGTATATTGACGCGGATATCATTTACAGATATCGCATTATGCCTTACGAGTTGCCTTGCCTCGCTACGGGATGCACCAAAGCCCATGCGATAAACAACATTATCCAGACGGCTCTCCAAAAGCTTCAAAAGATTCTCACCAGAAGAGCCCTTTAAACGGTCAGCTTCTTTATAGTACAGGCGAAATTGTTTCTCTAAGACGCCATATATACGACGAACCTTCTGCTTTTCACGGAGCTGGGTAGCATAATCTGTTACTCGCGATCTTCTCTTTCCGTGTTGCCCGGGCGGGAATGCACGTTTCTCAATAGCACATTTAGACGTGAAGCACTTCTCGCCTTTTAAAAACAGTTTTTCGCCTTGACGGCGACACATACGACATTTTGCACCAATATATCTAGCCACAATATTCCCTTGTATCAAACACGACGTTTCTTTGGGGGGCGACAACCGTTATGAGGAATCGGTGTCACATCTGAAATACTTGTTATCTTGAAACCTGCTGTGTGAAACGCACGAACCGCAGAATCTCTACCCGGTCCTGGCCCTTTCACCAGCACATCCATATTTTTCATACCAAACTCTTTAACAACGTTACCGGCTTTTTCTGCGGCAATCTGTGCCGCAAAAGGTGTACTTTTTCTTGATCCTTTAAAACCAGAAGCACCGGCTGAGGACCATGCCAGGGTATTACCCTGCCGGTCAGTTATGGTAATAATGGTATTATTAAATGACGCGTGAATATGAGCCACCCCGTCAACAACATCTTTTTTTACTCTCTTACGTGCTCTTGCACTGAATTTTGCCATGGTTGCGCTTACCTCTTGATTGCCTTACGCGGGCCTTTACGCGTTCTTGCATTGGTTTTGGTTCTCTGCCCCCGAAGAGGCAATCCACGACGATGTCGTAGCCCGCGATAACACCCCAGGTCCATCAGACGCTTGATATTCATGCTGATCTCGCGTCTTAAATCACCCTCTATTTCATACTTGGATACTTCTGTACGCAATTTTTCAAGTTCTTCTTCTGTCAAGTCCTTGATCTTCCTGCTTGGATCCAGATTTGTAGCGTCGCAGATACTCTGCGCACGAGTGCGTCCAACGCCGTAAATTGACGTAAGCGCAATCACGGTGTGCTTGTTATCTGGTATGTTTATGCCTGCAATACGGGCCATCTATCACTCCTGTTAAAAATATACAACTCGCACGCGAAAACGAGTAATTTTATTACCTAGATGCTAATAAATCAATATCTGGGAGATAATTTTGATCTAAAATAGTCAGTTATCCCTGACGCTGCTTATGGCGTGCATCCTTACAAATGACACGCACCACACCCTTACGACGGATGACTTTACAATTGCGACAAAGCTTTTTTACTGATGCACGTACTTTCATGATTTTCTCCGGAATATTTTTTTTACGAAATCGCTACCTCGACAAGCCCGTCTTGCCATGCCCCTTCAGATTTGACTTTTTAAGCAAACTCTCATACTGGTGGGACATTAAATGAGACTGGACCTGAGCCATAAAATCCATAACAACAACGACTATAATCAGCAACGAGGTACCACCAAAGTAAAATGGAACATTCCAGTACAAGATCAGGAATTCCGGCAGCAAACAAACCAGCGTAATATAAATTGCGCCAGCGATTGTTAGCCTGGTCATAATCGAATCAATATACTTCGCTGTCTGGTCACCAGGACGAATACCAGGAATAAATGCACCAGACTTCTTTAAATTATCTGCTGTATCTTTAGGATTAAACACCAATGCAGTATAAAAAAAGCAGAAGAAAATAATCGCTACAGCAAATGTAAATACATAAATAGGCTGACCTGGTGAAAGCGTGCTTGAGATGTCTTTCAACCACTCCATACCTTCAGTACTACCAAACCACCCACCCAGCGTCGCCGGAAACAATATAATAGATGACGCGAATATAGGAGGAATTACACCAGCCATATTCACCTTCAACGGAAGATGGCTGGTCTGACCGGCATAAACCTTTCGGCCCTGCTGGCGTTTTGCATAATTAACTGTAATCCTGCGCTGGCCACGCTCGACAAACACAACAAAATATGTGACGGCAAATGCCAGCGCAAGTAATACGAGTATAACAGGGATGCTCAATTCACCAGTCCTGCCCAGTTCCAGCGTGCCACCAATTGCACGAGGTAATCCGGCCACAATTCCGGCAAAAATGATCACCGAAATACCATTTCCAATGCCACGTTCGGTAACCTGTTCGCCCAGCCACATTAAAAACATGGTGCCTGTTACCAATGACAGTGTTGCAATGATTCTGAAAGCCCAGCCTGGATCGATTACAACCGGCACATTCCCAATATTTTGGGCCTCTAAAGCAATAGCTATTCCCATACCTTGAAAAGTCGCCAAAACAACTGTCAGGTAACGGGTATACTGGGTTAGCTTCCTTCTTCCGGATTCTCCCTCTTTCTTGATCTGCTCAAGTTTCGGATAAACAGCGGACAGCAACTGGATGATAATGGAAGCAGATATATAGGGCATTACGCTCAATGCCAAAACTGACAACCGTCCTAATGCACCGCCCGAAAACATGTTAAACATGGCCAGGATAGTACCTTTTTGTGATTCAAACAGCTGCGAAAGAGCAACAGGGTCTATCCCGGGAACTGGAATATGTGCGCCGATACGGAAAACTACCAGGGCCCCCAATACAAAAAGCAGGCGGCTTTTTAGTTCACTAAACCGGCCAAGGCCGCCAGCGCCACCCGCCAGACTTGCGCCAGATGAAACCACTTATTCCTCTATCGTACCACTCGCAGCATCAATTACTGCGCGAGCGCCTTTGGTAACCGCAAGTCCACGTAGCTTTACAGCTCCGCTTAACTCGCCAGAGGCAATGACTTTGGCACGCTCAATATTTTTGGAAATGATATTGGCCTTTTTTAACGCATCAATATCGATCACTTTGGCATCAATACCGTTGAGTTCGCTCAATCTGACCTCGGCTGTTCTACGGCCAGTTCTGGATGTAAAACCGACTTTACCGAGTCGACGCTGCAAAGGCATCTGACCACCCTCGAAACCTGTTTTATGATATCCGCCTGAACGCGAATGCTGTCCCTTATGACCTCGACCACAGGTTTTCCCTAATCCAGAACCCATTCCTCTTCCGACTCGCTTGCGAGTTTGCCTGGCGCCGGATGCAGGTTTTAGAGTATTTAAACGCATTTCACGCTTCCTCAATCTTAAGCATATAAGAAATTTTATCGATCATACCACGCGTGCAGGGAGTATCTTCCACCATCACGCTGTGATGCATGCGACGTAAGCCCAAACCGGATACACAAGCCTTGTGTGATTTCAGTCGATGCACCGGACTGCGCACGAGAGTTAATTTAATCTTTTTGTTGCCAGCCATTACCCAATGATATCCTTTACTTTTTTACCGCGTTTTGCAGCAACACTCTCAGGATCAGACATATCACTCAATCCGTTAATTGTTGCCCTAACAATGTTCACTGGATTGGTAGTAGATCCAATACACTTCGCCAAGACATCCTGCACACCCACAACTTCAAATACTGCGCGCATCGCACCACCAGCGATAATTCCGGTACCTTGCGACGCAGGCTGCATAAAAACCCTTGCAGCGCCATGTCTTGAGGTAATAGGATGTTGAAGCGTTGATCCATTGAGGTTGACATCAACCATATTGCGTCGAGCCTCATCCATGGCCTTTTGAATCGCAATCGGGACTTCACGAGCCTTTCCGCTACCAAAGCCAACCTTACCATTACCGTCTCCAACAACAGTCAATGCAGAAAAACCAAATTGGCGACCACCTTTTACGACCTTGGCTACTCTTCTTACACCGACCAGCTTTTCAAGAAGTTCATCATTATTTGCTGCAACATCAATACTTGCCATGTGCTAATCCTTAAAATTCCAGGCCGTTTTCGCGAGCTGAATCAGCTAATGCTTTAACACGACCGTGATACTTGAATCCAGAACGATCAAAGGCAACCTTTGTCACTCCAGCTGCTTTTGCTCTATCAGCAATAGTTTTACCAACTACGATTGCAGCAGCGACGTTGCCACTGTGCCCCTTTATGTTGGATTTAACATCTGCATCCAGCGTCGAAGCACTTGCTACCACTTCAGCACCGTTAGATTGAATCAACTGAACATATATATGCTTCGAAGTACGAAAAACACATAAACGAGGCATACCGAGCTCTCTAATCTTTGCTCTGGTACGACGAGCTCTACGTAAGCGTCCTGTTTTCTTTTCCACCGATCTGCTACCTTATTTTTTCTTGGCTTCTTTCAAAATAATGTGTTCATCTGCGTAGCGAACACCTTTTCCTTTATAAGGCTCTGGTGATCGATACGCCCTGATTTCAGCTGCAACCTGACCTACTTTTTGCTTATCAATACCCTTAACCACAATTTCAGTTTGGCTTGGGGTTTCAATAGTAACACCTTCCGGGACTGCGTGATTTACCGGATGGGAAAAACCCAGCGTTAAATTCAGATCTTTTCCCTGCATTTGCGCACGATAGCCGACACCCACCAGAGATAATTTCTTTTCAAATCCCTGGTTTACGCCCGTGACGATATTACTAACCAGTGCACGTGTAGTTCCAGCCATCGCGTTCGCAATCTTGCTTCCATTCCGAGCAGAAACCTTGATCAAATTATCTTCCTGAGAGACTTCTACGTCAGCATGAACGGTGTGGCTAAGCTGACCTTTTGGGCCTTTTACATCAATATCCTGGCCACTCAGACTCACAGTTACGCCGGCTGGTATTTCTACTGGATTTTTTGAAATTCTAGACATCGAGCATTCTCTATGACACGTAACAAATAACTTCACCGCCATGACCTGCAGCCCTGGCTGCTCGATCTGTCATGACACCCGCTGGAGTAGATATAATTGCTACACCCAAACCACCCATTACCTTGGGCAGTTCATCCTTACCTTTATAATCCCTGAGGCCAGGACGACTAACCCTCTTTATGTTGTCGATAACCGGCTTACCATCGAAATACTTCAAGCTAACGTTCAAAGTCGGCTTGTTATCAGCTTCTTCAACATTAAATCCTGAAATGTAGCCTTCATCAGTTAATACCTGAGCGATAGCCACTTTCAATTTGGATGAAGGCATCGCTACCTCTACCTTTGAGGCACTTTGTGCATTTCTGATACGTGTTAGCATATCTGAAACTGGGTCAGTCATACTCATAGTTTAGGTTCCCAATAAGTTATATAACAAGTTACCAGCTTGCTTTAACAAGTCCTGGTACATCACCGCGCATTGCGGCTTCCCTTAATTTATTACGAGCCAAACCAAATTTTCTGTAAAAGCCGTGTGGGCGACCACTAATTCGGCAACGGTTACGCAGTCGACACGGGCTCGCATTACGAGGCAGAGACTGGAATTTGACTCGGGCTGCTTCTTTTTCTTCCGCACTGACATTGGGATCGCGGAGCTTTTCCTTTAACTCTGCTCGCCTGGCTGCATATTTCTGAACAGAACGCAGTTTTTTAAGCTCACGATTTACCATTGAAGTTTTGGCCATGCTGTATCCTCAGTTTTTAAATGGGAAGTTGAACGCTTCCAGCAAGGAACGTCCTTCTTCATCAGTTTTTGCGCTAGTAGTAATGGTAATATCCATACCGCGTATAGCATCAATTTTTTCATACTCTATTTCCGGAAAAATAATCTGCTCACGGACACCCATACTATAATTACCACGGCCATCGAATGATTTTGCATTCAGGCCACGGAAATCACGAATACGTGGGATCGATATATTAATCAACCGATCCAGAAACTCATACATACGTACACTTCTTAGTGTGACCTTACATCCTATTGGCCAGCCATCACGGATTTTAAACCCGGCAACTGATTTACGCGCTTTTGTAACAACAGGCTTTTGTCCAGATACTGCCTCCATGTCTGAAAGCGCATTTTGAATCACCTTCTTGTCTCCGACCGCTTCCCCAACACCCATATTAATGGATATCTTTGTTATTTTTGGTACCTGCATAATGCTTTTATAACCAAGTTGCTCCATCAGTTTAGGTACAACCGTCGTTTTATAATGTTCCTGAAGTCTTACCATGACATTTAACCTGTTTTTAGCTATCTAATACTTCATTGTTCGATTTGAAATAACGAACTTTGCGCCCATCTTCCAATGATCTGATCCCAACTCTGTCCGCCTTTTTACTGGCAGGATTAAAATGAGCTACATTTGACTGGTGGATAGGCATTGCCTTATCAATGATACCACCAGTAGTACCTTTGTTCGGATTACCTTTGGTGTGACGCTTGGCCAGATTGATGTTCTCAACTATTAAACGCTCATCTGAAAGAACAGCTTCAACAACACCCCGCTTGCCTTTGTCCTTGCCCGTTATGACAATTACATCGTCGCCTTTACGAATCTTTTTCATGCCTGAAGATCCAATCTCTTAGTTAGTTGCTTATAAAACTTCCGGTGCCAGTGAAATGATTTTCATGAATTGCTCATTACGCAATTCACGAGTGACCGGCCCGAAAATACGAGTACCAATAGGCTGCTTCTGATTATTCAACAAAACAGCAGCGTTGCTATCAAATCGAATGAGAGAGCCATCCGTTCTACGCACCCCTTTGCGTGTACGCACAACAACCGCATTATAAACCTCACCTTTTTTAACTTTACCGCGAGGTATAGCTTCTTTTACGGTAACTTTAATAATGTCCCCTACACCTGCATAGCGCCTATGAGAGCCACCCAGCACTTTTATGCACATTAGCTTGCGTGCACCGCTGTTATCAGCCACATCCAATTTCGTCTGAGACTGTATCATCTCTAATCTCCGGAATCCTTATACTTGTTTGCCATACAAATGTTGTTGCCTATTGAGCTTGCTCATCTACCCGAACCAAGCGCCAGGATTTTGATTTGGATAATGGCCGACATTGCTCAATAGTTACTACATCACCTTCGTTACAATCATTATTTTCATCATGCGCACGTATCTTTGTAGAGCGCTTGATAAATTTCTTATAAAGTGGATGGAGAACTTTTCTTTCAATCAGAACAGTTACTGATTTATCCATTTTGTTACTGACCACACGACCAGTTAAACTGCGTGCTACATTTTCCTGTTCAGCCATTTTACTTTACTTGCCTTTTTGATTTAAAACGGTCTTGATACGCGCGATATTACGACGCACTTCTCTTAGCTGATGCGTTTGCGTCAGCTGACCTGTGCCCTTTTGCATTCTTAGGTTAAACTGCTCACGCAAAAGACCCAATATTTCTGTTTTCAATTCAGATTCGCTTTTATCTCTTAATTCACTTGCTTTCATCACATCACCGTTCTAGATACAAATGTCGTCCTAACAGGTAATTTTGCAGCAGCCAGACGAAAGGCCTCACGTGCAATATCTTCCGGTACACCAGACATCTCATAGAGAACAGCACCTGGCTGCGTTAATGCAACCCAGTACTCAACATTTCCTTTACCTTTACCCTGCCTGACTTCGATAGGTTTCTTGGTAATTGGTTTATCCGGGAAAACCCTGATCCAGATTTTTCCACCACGCTTGATGTATCGCGTCATTGCGCGACGAGCCGCCTCGATCTGACGAGCGGTAATGCGCCCACGTGTCGTGGCTTTCAAACCATACTCACCAAAACTGACCTTGTTTCCGCGCTGAGCCAGGCCGCGATTGCGACCCTTCATCATTTTGCGAAATTTGGTTTTTTTAGGTTGTAGCATAACAACTAATCCTCTTAGCTTTCCGCTTTTTCTGAAGATGAATTGGTACCCGCTGCACTTTCACTATCAGTCTGTTTGAATACCTCACCTTTAAATATCCAAACTTTAATACCAATAATTCCTGAAGGTGTACTGGCTTCAGCAAATCCATAATCAATATCTGCTCGCAATGTATGCAAAGGAACACGTCCTTCGCGGTACCATTCGCTTCTCGCGATCTCAGCACCGTTAAGCCTTCCTGCAACGTTTACCTTAATACCTTGTGCGCCAAGTCTCATGGTGTTGGTCACAGCACGCTTCATCGCGCGGCGGTACATTATACGGCGCTGAATTTGTTGAGCAACACTTTCCGCAACCAACTGTGCATCCAGCTCAGGTTTGCGAATTTCCTCAATATTGATATGAACAGGAATACCCATCATATCAGACACCTGTTTGCGTAATGCTTCTACATCCTCACCTTTTTTACCTATTACCATACCAGGACGTGCCGTATGTATGGTTATATGAGCATTACGTGCGGGTCGTTCGATCTGTATACGACTTACAGATGACTGCATCAGCTTACCCTTTAGATAATCTCTTACCTGGATATCTGTATTCAGGTAATCAGCATAGTCTTTGGAATCGGCATACCAGGTGGATGTCCATTCTTTAACTATGCCAAGTCTAATGCCCGTTGGATGTACTTTTTGACCCATAAAATACTCTCTTAATTATCACTAACTGTTACTGTAATATGACTGGTACGCTTTAATATCCTTGTACCCCTTCCGCGTGCTCTTGCCCTGAACCTTTTATGAGTTGGGCCTTCATCTATATAGATACTGGCAATTTTCAATTCATCAATATCAGCACCTTCATTGTGCTCTGCATTAGCAATCGCAGACTCTAATACCTTTTTAACCAGTACAGCGCCTTTTTTATTGCTAAATGCCAACACGTTAAGCGCATTTTCAACAGGTAGCCCACGCACCTGATCTGCCACCAAACGGCATTTCTGCGCAGAAATGCCTGCGTATTTTAATTTAGAAGCAACATTCATGTTTTATTTCCTTAATTGCCAGTCGCTTTATTTTGCTTTTCTGTCACCAGAGTGACCTCTAAAAGAACGCGTTGCCGCAAACTCACCCAGCTTATGACCCACCATATTTTCAGTAATCAACACTGGCACATGTTGGCGGCCATTATGTACCGCGATTGTCAGGCCAACCATATCTGGAAAAACCATTGAACGACGCGACCAGGTTTTAATTGGCTTTCTAGAGTTGGAAGCCCTTGCTTCTTCAACTTTCTTGACCAAATGCAAATCTATAAACGGGCCTTTTTTGATTGAACGTGGCACTATCAGTAACCTCTATCTATTAATTAAATCAATATGTCTTACTTAGACTTGCGACGACGCATGATCAAATGATCTGTACGTTTGTTATGACGCGTCTTATACCCCTTGGTCGGCACACCCCATGGCGTAACCGGATGTCGGCCGCCTGATGTGCGCCCTTCACCACCACCATGAGGGTGGTCCACCGGGTTCATCGCCACACCACGGACCGTTGGTCGGACACCACGCCATCTTTTTGCACCTGCTTTTCCTAAAGAACGCAGCATATGCTCCGCGTTACCCACTTCACCAACAGTTGCCTTACATTCAACAAGCACTTTGCGCATTTCTCCCGAGCGCAAACGCAAAATTGCGTAGGCACCTTCGCGAGCAACCAGCTGTGCTGAAGCGCCGGCACTACGTGCTAACTGGGCACCCTTCCCTGGCTTGAATTCGATACAATGAACAACGGTACCGACGGGAATATTTCTCAAAGGCAGGGCATTGCCTGGTTTGATGGGAGCGGTTGACCCGGAAATGACTTCTGAACCGGATTTTACTTCCTTGGGAGCAATAATATATCTCCGTTCACCATCCGCATATAGCAACAGTGCAATATTTGCACTGCGGTTTGGATCATATTCGATCCTCTCCACACGTGCTGGAACACCATCTTTGTTTCTTTTGAAATCGATAATACGATAGTGCTGCTTATGGCCACCACCTTGATGGCGCACGGTAATTCGGCCCTGGTTATTTCTACCAGCCTTGTTAGATTGCCCCTCTACTAATGGAGAATAGGGTTTTCCCTTATATAACTCAGGATCTACGACTTGAACAACAAATCGGCGACCTGCTGATGTTGGTTTTGTTTTCACCAATGCCATGATTCCAATCCCATTTCAATCCTAAACTTAATTATTACTGTCCGGCAAAATCAATATCAAAGCCTTCTTTCAACTTTACGTAGGCCTTTTTCCAATCTGAACGTTTACCAATATTTCCACCAAAACGTTTGGTTTTTCCTTTTACATTCAAAACCTGAACACCCTCGACCTGCACATCAAACAACAATTCGACAGCATCCCTGATTTCAGGTTTGCTGGCATTATTAACTACCTTAAATACAAATTGGCGGCTGCCATCTGAAGCTCTTGCGCTTTTTTCGGAGACATGCGGTGACAGCAATATACTCATTAGCCTTTCCTGACTCATCCCAATTTCTCCTCTAGTCGCTTAATTGCATCAACGGTAATCAAAACCTTTTCATAACCAATTAAGCTTACCGGGTCGACACTGGTCACATCACTGACATCAACTTTATGCAAATTACGCGCAGCAAGATACAGGTTCAGCTCTGGCTCTACATCAATAATTAATACGTTTTCCAGACCTAATGAATCAAGCTTGGTAACGAGTTCTTTAGTTTTGGGTTCCTCAACAGCAAACTTGTCAAGTACAAGCAAACGCTCTTGCCTTATCAGCTCAGACAAAATGGAGCGCAGTGCGCTGCTGTACATTTTTTTATTAATTTTCTGAGAATGATTAGCCGGTTTGGCTGCGAACGTTTTGCCACCACCACGCCATAAGGGGCTTCTTGAAGTACCTGCTCTGGCGCGTCCGGTTCCTTTTTGGCGCCAAGGCTTGGCCCCACCACCACTAACGTCAGAACGGCTTTTATGAGACCGCGTACCACTCCGCGCACCCGCGAGATAGGCGGTCACTACCTGATGAATCAAAGGCTCATTAAAGTCACAGCTAAACGTTGAATCTGACAATTCAACAATACTTTTCGACTCACGGCCGGTTGCTGTTGTTAAATGTAATTCCATCATCCTGCTCCTTAACGCGCCTTGACCGCGGGTTTAACTATTACATCGCCCCCTGCAGCGCCTGGCACAGCACCCTTGATTAAAATCAGGTTTCGATCAGCATCGACCCGGACAACTTCAAGATTCTGAATGCTTCTTTTGGCATTACCCATATGGCCCGACATTTTCTTACCTTTAAACACACGACCTGGAGTCTGGTTCTGCCCAATCGAGCCGGGAGCACGATGAGAAAGCGAGTTACCGTGGGTTGCATCCTGGGTTGCAAAATTGTGGCGTTTAACTGTACCAGCAAAACCTTTACCAATTGTCGTTCCACTTACGTCGACTTTCTGACCTGCTTCAAATTGGTCAACTTTAATCTCGCTACCAACCTCTAGCTCACCGCCTTCGTTATCTTCCAGGCGAAATTCCCAAAGACCTCTACCAGCCTCGGTGCCAGCTTTAGCGTAATGTCCCGCCATCGGCTTGGTAACACGTGAAGCACGACGACCACCGGTAGTCACCTGTAAGGCACGGTAACCATCTTGCTCAACAGTTTTAACTTGTGTAATGCGATTAGGTTCTACCTCGATCACAGTAACAGGTATCGACAAACCTTCGTCAGTAAAGACTCGCGTCATACCACATTTTTTGCCGACTAAACCAATTGCCATTTTTTCGAATCCTTATATTTAAATGATCTAGTTCAGTTTGATCTGTACATCTACACCCGCTGCCAAATCCAACTGCATCAACGCATCGACAGTTTTGTCAGTAGGATCCACGATATCCAGCATACGCTTATGTGTGCGAATCTCGTACTGGTCCCGTGCATCTTTATTAACATGAGGTGAAATAAGCACTGTAAAACGCTCTTTCTTGGTAGGCAGAGGGATCGGACCCTTCACATGCGCACCGGTGCGTTTAGCAGTATCGACAATCTCTCTTGCCGATTGATCAATCAAACGATGATCAAACGCCTTTAAACGAATACGTATTCTTTGATCAGACATTGTTTTTACTCAATAATTTTGGCGACGACACCGGCCCCGACCGTACGCCCACCT
>JBHHVB010000052.1:0-18655 GCA_046754065.1 Gammaproteobacteria bacterium | reverse complement strand
AACAATCATTACGAGATTGTTTTTCTTCATTGCATACTTAAAAAAATGATTTTTTAACGTCTATCAAAGTTAAAAACAAAGTCGAACAAGCGCAAATCTAAAAATATGTTGCATATAAACAACGTTTCGTTAAACGAGAATTCTTTTTTCAGGAATAAAAAAGCAGATTAGGTAATTATATTTTGCTTAAAACGAGTTCGAGATGATTAAAACTCGAAAAAACAGCGCCGCAGTTAAAAAAACTGTTTTTCATTTCAACAAAGAAGTTTTTTGAAACGACGTAACATTCATTGCTCCATTTTAAGTATGTAGTGCCAATGTTTTGATGATACCGGCATAACAGAAAGTCTGTTTCCACGTTTAACGAGTGCAAAATCTTTTAATGCAGACTGGTTTTTCAAATCATTTAGGCTTATTAAGCTTATTAGCGGCCTTTCATAGCGTACATCGACCATAAACCAGCGGGGATTTTCCTTATTGCTTTTGGGGTCGTAGTACGAACTGTTTTTATCAAAGGCGGTGAAGTCCGGGTAAGCATTTTTTACAATCGACACAATGCCGACTATTCCCGGGTTTTTACAATTTGAATGGTAAAAAAATCCTAGATCCCCCTTTTTCATGTCATCGCGCATAAAATTACGTGCCTGATAATTACGAACGCCATCCCAATGATCGGTCTTTTTAGGTAATCGTTTAAGATCTTCGAAACTAAATACATCTGGCTCCGATTTGAATAACCAGTAATTCATTTCACTGGCCTTTATTCTTTATGGGTAGGTAGATATTGTTATCGGTTATGATGCAATTCATCGGTATGTCCCAGGATGAAAACGCTATAGCGTCAATTTTTTGGAACTCATAAGCAATTCCAGTCACAAATGGTTTGTTCCAAACGCGCCTGATCTTCAGAAATTCAAGTGTTCGGTCATAGTATCCGCCGCCCATTCCTAGTCTGTTACCTTGTATATCGAATGCGACCAGCGGCATCAGTATCAAATCCAGCATCCAGGCTCTCGTGTAATGACGGGATAAACAATTTGGCTCCGGGATATTATATTGGTTCAGAGTGAAACTGGTTGCGTGGTTGAAAGGAACAAACCAAAGTTTTTTTTCGCTCATATGGTCTAGTACAGGAAAATAACATTTTTTTTTCATCGCCAAGGCCCGGTCGATCACTGGGAATAAATCAATTTCCCCATCGTTAGGATAATAAAAGGCGATTCTTTTGCTATTGATAAATTGGCGTGTACTGACCAGGTGATCGCACACCATTTCGGAGGCATCCAGACGTTGCTGGTCAGTCAAGGCATTGCGAGATTTTCTGATCTTTTTGCGGATGTCTGATCTGGAAGTCACGTGTTAGAACTAGCTCCGTGCCGAAAATAGTTAATCTGTATAAATTGGAATGACTGGAGTGTATCACAAACGTCATTTCTACACGGATAGTCTCAATCGGCTATGAGAATCGGAAAAGAATTTGCTGAATCACATATCCAAGCAGGTTATTGCCTGGCCATCGAGGTGATAAATTGTCTGGTGGTATGCAGGGCCGCGATAGGCATCATCTCCGGGTGCTGTTTGTACTGTTGGGTCAATACATTTTATCTCAAATTAGTCATCAACTTATCTTATCATTTCGCCGCCTTGGTGAAATATTCGGGCCAGACTAAGGCATCCCCCGCAAGCGCCGTTGCGAACTTTTGCCCTTGAACCAGTGGCTCAAGTGGGAGCAATGGTGATATCGCAGGCTTCCCGTACAATGCAGGCATGCACAAAGATATCAACTCTCTGCTCCCTGGGTAGATAATTAGGCTCAAGAGAGTACCCGGTTCACTGACGAGCGTCGCAGGGGATGACTAAACGGTGTGTGACAGCTGCAATCAGAACATCATTTGTCTGCTCTGTAAAAGAGCATTGTCAACTTTATCCTGTAATAAAAGAATTCTGGACCCCAGTGTTTGCTGCAAGTCGTCACTAGATTCTTTCTGCTGCAGCAGTTCATGCACAATATTCAAGGCCGTCATCACGGCAATCCGGTCAATACCAACTACCTTTCCAGTGTCACGGATTTCTTTCATTTTTTCGTTGAGTACACTGGCCGACTTCAGCAAATCCTCTTTTTCATCTTCCGGGCAGGCGATGAGGTATTCTTTTTCCAGAACCTTGATTGTAACAGGGGGGCTTGATTTGCTCATAACTCAACTTCCATGGTTTTCAGCCGCTTAAGCATGAGTTCAAGTTTGCCTTGAGCAAGCTCATTTTTTTTGATTAAACCAGTCTGCTCGTTATTTAATTGAGATTGCTGATCTTTAAGCATTGCGTTTTCTTCGCGAAGCTCTGTACATAATTTAATTAACTCGTGGATGCTTTCTTCGAGCCTGACGAGATCTTCTTCACTGACTATGTTAATTTTATTTGCTTTCATGGTTCTATATAAGTAATTGCGTTGTAGTTAATGACTGCCCTTGAACCCACTATTGCGTGGAATAAAGGATTATACCGCTCCATTAAGTTACTTTACAGGCCATCCTCTTGATCCAAGAGTATACTATATATAGTATACTTGTCACGTTAGAAGTGATTAAGCGTATGATTTAACAGAAGAATAATGTAAATTGGTCTATTACGGAAGCAATTAATCATAATAGAGTCGAATTGAGGAGTTACCGGATAATGTCATTCAATGATCTGGATCAGATAAGCTTGAGCAATGCGTTGTCCAACGCGGGGGTACTGGCTAATATCTACGAAAGTCACGGTACCTTGTGTGGCCTGGTTTGTACCCGGGGAAAGGTTGATTATCAAAGCTGGATGGTTCAACTGTTTGAACCAATGGATGGGGGTGAGCAGGCATTAACCGGGCATGACGGAGATGTGTCGTCTTCGACGGTATCGGATAATCCATTGTTAAAAAAATTACATAACGATACAGTTTTGCAGTTTAACGATGAGTCTTTCAGCTTCTATCTACTGCTACCTGAGGATGAAGACGGCCTTGATGAGAGAGTGAACGCACTTGCAGACTGGTGTAAGGGGTTCCTGTTTGGGTTGGCGGCAGGTGAGGTGAATGATTTTTCATCTCTTCCTGCTGATGTCCAGGAAATATCCCGGGATATCATTGAAATATCTCAGGCAACTCTTGAGGATGGCGTTGAGGCAGAGTCGGATGAAGCTGCATACACCGAATTGGTGGAATACGTGAAAGTGGGTGTTTTGCTTATTAACGAGGAGCTCAGGCCGTATCGTAATCATGAGCAGGAAAAAAACACCTTGCATTAAAGCCACTCGATACTTTCTTAAACAATAATTCAAATACTATGTGATTTATAAATGATGGATGAATATAAAAAGCGTCGAAAGAAACTGATGCAGATTATGGGCAGTAATAGCATTGCGATATTACCGGCACCGCTAACGCAATATCGCAATAGAGATGTTGAATACCCCTATCGTCCCGATAGCGATTTTTATTATTTAACGGGATTTTCAGAGCCGGATTCGGTTGCTGTACTCGTTCCCGATCGTCAGCAGGCGCAGTATTTATTGTTTTGCAATGAGCGTGACCCCAAGGTTGAGATCTGGTCAGGCCCTCGTGCCGGACAGGAAGGTGCCTGTGAGGTATTTGGTGCCGATGATGCATTTCCGATTGCTGATATCGACGATATTTTGCCTGGCCTACTGGAAGACAAAGAGACGGTTTACTACACAATGGGGTGCAACACCGAGTTTGATCACAAATTGATGGAATGGGTGAATCAGGTCAAGCAAAAATCCCGAGTTGGCGTTCACGCGCCAGTAGAGTTTGTCGCTCTTGATCACCATGTCCATGAGATGAGGTTGTACAAAAGTAAACATGAAATAAAACTGATGAAAAAGGCGGCAAGCATATCTGCAGAGGCGCATAAACGTGCGATGAGGATTTGCCAACCGGGTATGATGGAGTATCAAATCGAATCGGAACTGGTGCACGAGTTCATGCAGCATGGGTGCAAGTCTCCTGCCTATCCATCTATTGTTGGTGGTGGTAAAAACGCCTGTGTTTTGCACTATATTGCCAATGACCAGCCACTGAATGATGGTGATCTGCTGCTGATTGATGCGGGTGTGGAGAACAAGGGGTATGCATCGGATATTACTCGTACTTTCCCGGTGAATGGAAAGTTTACAGACGCACAAAAGGCTATATATGAGATCGTGTTGGCGGCACAAAAAGCGGCCATCGATGAAGTGAAGCCTGGAAACCACTGGAATGATGCCCATGAGGTAGCGGTGAAGGTGATTGTGAAAGGGCTGATTAAACTGGGGATTCTAAAAGGTACTGTGCGCAGTGTGATTAAAGATGAGTCATATCGTCGATTTTATGCGCATCGTACCGGGCACTGGCTGGGTATGGATGTGCATGATGTTGGTGATTACAAGGTCGGCGGCGTTTGGCGGTTACTTGAACCCGGGATGGTCTTGACGGTTGAGCCGGGTATTTATATTCCTGCCGGGACCAAAGGCGTCGCAAAAAAATGGTGGGATATCGGTGTGCGTATAGAGGATGACGTGTTGGTAACCCGTGACGGTCATGAGATACTGAGTAAAAATGTACCTAAATCTGTCGACGAAATTGAAGCACTAATGGCGCACTAGAAATGAAAACTGATTATGATCTGTTAATCGTTGGTGGGGGTATGGTTGGCGCGAGCCTTGCCTGCGCATTGGGCAATACATCTTTACGTATTGGGATTGTTGAAGCCTATCCATTTACCTCAAGTACACAGCCCAGTTACGACGACCGTAGTATCGCGCTATCCTTTGGCACGCGAAAAATATTCGATAGTATGGGTATCTGGTCTGAGCTACAGGATAAGGTAACACCGATTGAAAATATTCATGTTTCTGACCGGGGATATTTTGGCGTGACTCGTATGAGCGCCGTGAAATACGGATTTGATGCATTAGGTTATGTGGTCGAAAATCGTGAGCTGGGTGGTGTTTTTCTTGCCAAATTACCTCAGTACGAGAACGTTGATTTAATCTGTCCGGCAATATTAACCGGCATTGATCTCCTGGAGACCCATGTAAACACAGTAATTGAAGAAAATGGAAAACAGCGAACCATATCTACTGCGCTGATCATCGGTGCGGATGGTGGGAATTCAGTTGTCAGAAAACTGATGAATATCAATGCCCATGTATCGGATTACGGGCAAACAGCGGTCATTGCCAACGTTACCCCTGACCGATGCCATGAAAATGTGGCTTATGAGCGATTTACCGATACGGGTCCATTAGCCTTGTTGCCGATGAGTGACAATCGATGCTCATTGGTCTGGACAGTTCTGAATGATCAGGTCGATTCAATTCTTGGTCTGGATGAATCAGCATTTCTGGCTCGATTACAGGAGCGATTTGGCTACCGGCTAGGTAGGCTAATCAAGGCAGGTAAGCGTAACGCCTACCCGTTAAAACTGGTTAAGGTTAAACAGCACACAATGAAACGATTAGCATTAATTGGAAATGCTGCGCACACATTGCACCCCATTGCCGGCCAGGGTTTTAACCTGGGGCTCCGGGATGTCGCTGCATTGGCTCAGGTGCTGGTTGATGCAGCAAAGTTTGGTGATGATCCGGGTGCGACGATGGTGTTAAAGGAATACGGCAAGTGGCGAGACGGGGATCAAAAGGAAATAATTACGCTAACCGATAGCCTGGTAAAGATATTTTCGAATAACTATATGCCTGTCGGTTTGGCTAGAAGTGCTGGTTTATTGGCGTTCGATGTCATGCCGCCGCTAAAACGCGCGTTAATGAGAAAGACAATGGGCCTATCGGGTCGTCAGCCAAGACTGACCCGGGGGCTGCCAGTATGAATAAAAAAAGTCAGATAGACGCCTATGATGTCGTAATAGTCGGCGCGGGTATGGTCGGTGCCACGTTGGCCTGCGCGCTCGGTGATAGGGCTTTGAGGGTTGCAGTGATTGAAGCAAGGCAGCCAGCGCTGGAGTGGCCTAAGGACAGCGTAGATTTGAGAGTTTCGGCAATCACTGCCGCATCACAAAAAGTGTTTTCGTCGTTAAAAGCATGGCAGATGATGACGCAGCGGGGTGTGAGTCCTTTCAGGGAAATGCATGTATGGGATGCTACAGGTCCCGGAAGCATTCATTTTAACAGTGAAGATATCGGGACGTCCGAACTCGGCCACATCATTGAAAACAGGGTGATCCAGGCTGCCATGGTGAAGCAAATGGAAACGTTTGATACCGTTGACCTCCTTTGCCCGGTGAAACTGGAAGCCATTAACTACCGGGAAAAAAATGCGACCATAGAGCTCGAAAACCATGGGGAAATCAGTGCCAGACTGGTTGTGGGCGCGGATGGTGGACAGTCTAAAGTTCGCCAGCTCGCCGGAATCAAGACAAAGGGTTGGCCATATCATCAAAAGGCGGTCGTGACGATGGTAGAAACAGAACAGTCCCACCGGGAGACTGCATGGCAACGATTTATGCCAACCGGCCCGCTGGCATTTTTACCGTTGCGTGATGGTAAAAGCTCAATTGTCTGGTCCACCACGCATGACGAAGCAGACGAGTTGCTCGCAGTAGCGGAGGTCGAGTTTTGTTCAAGACTGGGCAGCGCGCTTGATCATAAACTCGGGAGAATATTGGAATGCGGGCAGCGTGCAGCTTTTCCGTTAAAATTACAGCATACGTTAGCCTATGTCGATCATCGGTTGGCGCTGATCGGTGATGCAGCGCATACCATTCACCCACTGGCCGGGCAAGGTGTCAATCTTGGTCTGCTAGATGCGGCCTCGCTGGCTGAAGTAATACTTAATGCCGTCGAACAGGGTAAAGATTTTGGAAGATTGCCTGTACTCCGTCGCTATGAGCGCTGGCGGAAAGGAGACAATCTGATGATGATGGCGGCGATGGATGGCTTTAAACGCTTGTTCGGCTCGCCTTATGCGCCAGTGCGATGGGCCAGAAATATGGGCTTAAGTATGACCAATGCAGCCACACCCGTTAAAAACCATATGATTAAACATGCGATGGGCATGCGCGGAGATTTGCCCAGACTCGCAAGTTAATATTTTAGAAGCACCGCGCAGGCTGAATTGAATCTATTTTTATTAATGGATACGCTTATTAGTTCGAAACATGTCATTCCCGCGAAAGCGGGAATCCATATATATTTAAAAAGCATAACACTCTCAACAGACTACTTGCCTTGATTGGTGCGAGCATCACAAATTAATCAAAGTTTCGTTAAATAAAGCAAACCTCAATGAGTATCCTAAACATCTTCGCAATCCTGATTACCCTGTCGGCGATTTTCAGTTACATCAACCATCGGTTCATAAAATTACCGACCACCATCGGATTAATGCTGATTGCATTGGTGATATCGCTCGCAACGATTTTGCTCGATCAATTTGGGTTGGGGCTAGCGCCAAAAGCAAGAGAAATGCTTTCTCATATAGATTTTGAAGAGACACTCATGGAAGGTATGTTGAGTTTTCTGCTTTTTGCCGGTGCGCTGCATATCAATATCAACAATCTAGCGAAACAAAAGTGGATTGTCGCATCACTCGCCACCATAGGTATCGTGATGTCGACGTTTATTGTCGGATCATTAGTCTCAGTCTTGCTGGATTTACTAGGTATATCCTTGCCGTTTATCTATTGCCTGATTTTCGGCGCACTGATTTCCCCAACGGACCCGATTGCTGTACTAGGGATATTAAAACAGTTGGGTGCACCAAAAAGTCTGGAGATGAAGATCGCAGGTGAGTCGTTGTTTAATGACGGGGTTGGTGTTGTGCTTTTTATTCTGTTGCTGGGTATCGCAACTGGTGAGCAGACATTAAGTACCGGCAGTGTGCTTGCTTTATTTGCACAAGAAGCGCTTGGAGGCATAATTTTTGGGTTTATCATTGGCGGTATTGCGTACCGGCTGCTCAAAAGTATCGATAACTATACCGTTGAAATACTGATTACACTTGCGCTCGTTACGGGTGGTTATGCACTGGCACATGCTTTACATCTTTCAGGACCTATCGCCGTCGTCGTTGCAGGGTTAATGATTGGCAATCACGGACGCATGCTTGCGATGTCAGAAAAATCCAGGGAGCATCTGGATATGTTCTGGGAGTTGCTTGATGAAATTCTGAATGCAGTGCTATTTGTGCTTATAGGATTGGAAGTATTAATTTTGAATACAGCCTGGACGCTGGTTATGGCAGGTGTTTGCGTTATCCCTATCGTACTCTTTGCTCGCTTTATTAGTGTAGGAGTGCCTGTGGCTTTGTTAAAATTAAAAAGACGATTTACCCAAGGCGCAATCAAGATCATGACATGGGGTGGTCTGAGGGGAGGGATCTCCATTGCGCTGGCATTGGCGTTACCTGCTGGCCAGGAACGAGACATCTGTTTAACGATGACCTATATCGTCGTTGTTTTTTCGATTTTGGTACAAGGACTAACCATAGGCAAATTATTGCCAAAGGAGAAAGCGATCGTTTAGTTATTTCGGAAACCGTAAAAGTTGGTGGGAAGTTGAAAGATTAGCATCAGGCATCAGGGATACAGATGCCTGAGACAGACACGATTGGTTTTTAATAATATTTAAACGTCTGCTTCTGTCCGAAGGAATCTTTATGATAACTGTTGGCGAGCTTCAGCTTACGCTGCTTAACCGCTAAATCGATCTCTAACATGACGAATACAAGGGTATCACTATTCCTGCTATAGCTTGCCGCCATACCCGAAATTAGGCGAAATATAATAATTAGATAGGTTGATATCAGACATATTCTATATAATTGGTTGCATCTGGTAATGAGAATCATTATCATTAATAATAACCATAATTAATCTGAGTATATAGTAGAGGTCAACATGCGAGTACCAAGCGTTTTTTTGCTAGTTCTATCAATAGGTTTTTCGGTCATTTCATCTGCAAACGATGATAAGGAACTCATCGTTTACTCCGGACGCAGTGATAAGTTTGTAAAGCCGGTTGTTGAGGCCTTTGCAAAAGAGACGGGTATCAAGGTTGTTCTTCACAGCGCTAAATCAACAGCGTTACTTAATAAGTTGAAAATTGAAGGTGAACGAACCCCGGCGGATCTTTTTCTCAGTAACGACGCGGGTAATCTGCAACTTGGTAGCGAGCTGGGATTGTTTCAACCAGTTAGCAGTTCTACTGCTGGTCATATCGCAAACAATCTCAGGGCACCGGATAATCAGTGGATCGGGCTATCTGGAAGGGCACGGGTTCTGGTCGTGAACAAGCATAGCAAAATTGCGAATTCCATTGATTCAGTATTCGATTTGGCAGATCCAAGGCTAAAAGGTCGTTTGGGTATTACTAACAGTACCAATGAAAGTTTCATAGCGGGTGTAACGGTGTATATGGAAGCCGTTGGAGTTGATAAGACGCAGGCCTGGTTGGAGGGTATCAAGGAAAATGCAAACGGACAGGTGTTTGCCAAACACAGCAAGATTGTTGCATCGGTCGCGAATGGAAAAAACGATATAGGGCTGGTGAATCACTATTATATTTACAGGCATCTTGCGGCGCATCCGGATGCGCCGATTAAGATTGTAATGCCGGACCAGGGTGATAAGGATATCGGTATAGCGATGAATGTAGCGGGTATCGCAATCACTAAACATACAAAAAAATATGCGTTGGCGGAGAGGTTTGTTGATTTTCTGGTTTCAGAAACGGGTCAAAAATTATTTGCTGAAGTGAATCGCGAATATCCAGCCAGAGAAGGCGTTGCGGCAGCGCCGGAAGTACCGCAGCCAGGCACCTTTAAGGTTTCTACAGTTCCAATGTCGGCGCTTGGTAAGCAGCGTAATGCGACAATCGACCTGATTGAAAAGGTGGGTATGCTATAAACAGTTTTAGATAATCGACTTATATGTCTCGTTCGAGATTTCTTGCCACCACGACGGGTGTGGTCGTTATCATGGCGGCCATCCCCTTGTTGTTCGTTTTTGTCAGCAGTAGCCAATTAACCGTTTCTGAATGGGAGGGGTTGTGGAGCACACGTTTGCCGGGGTTGTTGTGGAATACAATGTTCCTGGGAGCATTGGTAGCAATCGGGTGTTTGATATTGGGGGTAACGTCTGCCTGGTATATTGCTCGCCGTGATTTTGCAGGTAAAAAAGTTGCTATCTGGCTGATGGTCTTGCCACTTGCGATTCCCACTTACGTATTTGTTTACATTTACACATCACTGTTTGACGAGGGAGGCTGGATATTTAATCTTTGGCAACGTGTTTTTGGTGAGCTCGTGCCAGTACCAGATTTATACAATGCCGGTGGCGCTGCTTTCGTGTTGTCTCTATCGGGGTTTTCATACGTGTTTTTACTGGTTAGGGCCGCGTTGATGCGATCTAATCGTCGTCTGGAAGAAGCAGCAAGGATTCAGGGAGCGACGAAACAGGAGGTCTTCTGGCGTATTAATATGCCCCTGATTCGTCCTGCAGTCGCGGCCGGGTTAGCGGTTGTGACGTTACATGTACTATCAGATTTTGGCGCGGTGAGTATGTTGCGTTACCAGACGTTTACACTGAGTATTTATCTGCAAATGAGTGGTCGGTTGGATTATCAGGGCGCAGCAGGACTCAGTTTGGTTTTGGTGATGTTGGGATTGGCATTTTTAGTTGCCGAACGTTTTTTCAGAAGTCGCCAGCGATATTATGCAGGCGCGCAGTCCCCTATTCTGAGGCCGCGACAGGCAACTAGCCGGGAACAGATAATTATCTGGTCATGGTTAGGCCTGGTATCACTGTTCGCATTTGTATTACCCTTGTGCTGGATGTTGTCGTGGAGTTTGGAGGCCTGGCAGCAAGAGCTGCTAAACAGGGAATTTTGGCATTATGTGCAAAATTCCCTGTTGCTGGCCTTTATTGCTGCCAGCATAGCGATTTGTGTTGCATTACCAATAGGCTTATTTCATGCACGAGTTGGATCGCTGTTAAGTAACGTATTTTTGCAATTATCCAGCGTTGGGTTTGTTTTGCCGGGTCCCGTCGTCGCGTTAGGTGTGCTGACATTTGTCATCGCGCAATGGTCCTGGATATACGGGGGATTGGCAGTATTGGTCTTTGCACTCGTTGTCAGGTTTTTACCCCTTGCGGTGCAGTCCCAGGAGGCTTCGTTACAGCAATTGACGCCTTCAATAGAACAGTCGGGCAGGGTGCTGGGTGCCGGACCAATAGAGAACCTTTGGCGGGTAATCCTGCCGCTAATACGTGGTGGTATGGTGAACGCATGGGTTCTGGTGTTTATAGATGTTTTAAAGGAGTTACCCGCAACGTTACTTTTGAGGCCGATCGGGTATGACACGTTGCCGGTACGGATTTGGATAGAGGCCAGTGAAGAAATGCTTGAACTGGCGGCACCCGCAGCGTTGATGTTGGTGATAGGCACACTTCCAGCGCTGTGGATTATGATGCGTAGTGAAAGAGCGCCGGTCTGAGCACTGTTTCTCCGGTTAACCCGCATAGTCCGACTAATTAACCTGTAAATTGCTTGGTTATGATTGCACAATTTTTTGCTAAACTAACGTGCTTGAAAACAAGCTAGAACTAGTCGTTGAAAAAAGATGAGCAACAAAACCCCCTTATTTGAGCAACATGTCAGTCTTGGCGGCAAGATGGTGGATTTTGCCGGTTGGCAGATGCCGATCCACTTTGGTTCCCAGATTGAGGAACATAAGGCAGTGCGTCGAGACGCCGGCATGTTTGATGTTTCACATATGGCCATATTGGATATTAGTGGGGAGGGTGCGCATCCGTTTTTACGCAGTTTGTTGGCAAATAATGTTGATCGCCTGACCCAGGATGGTAAAGCGTTATACAGCTGTATGTTGAATGATCTCGGAGGGGTCATCGATGATCTGATCGTCTACTGTCTGACCGAGGGTGAATACAGAATCGTGTCTAATGCCGGCACCCATGATAAGGTATTGGCCTGGATAAAAAGCCAGTCCCAATCTTTTGATCTGGCGCTAAAGGAAAGAGAAAACCTGGCAATGATCGCCATTCAGGGCCCTAATGCCCGTGAAAAGGTTCATCTGGTTATTGGTGAAGAAGCAGCGAATACACTCACTGGTTTACCTCCTTTTACCGGTAAGCAGGTGGGAGAAAACTTTATTTCACGAACGGGGTACACGGGTGAGGATGGCTATGAGGTGATGTTGCCAGCCCAGAAGGCTAGTCAATTCTGGCTTGCCCTGAATGAATCAGGTGTGAAGCCCATAGGGCTGGGTGCAAGGGATACATTGCGGTTGGAAGCCGGCATGAACCTGTATGGCTCCGATATGGATGAAACCACGTCACCGCTGGAATCCGGGTTGGGATGGACCATCGCATGGCAGCCTGAGGATCGCGTTTTTATAGGCCGTACTGCATTAGAGGACAAGCACAAACATAAACAGAACCGGAAACTGGTCGGTTTGTTGTTGCATGAAAAAGGAGTGCTAAGAGGTCATCAAAAGGTCGTGTTAGATGGCAAGGAGATTGGCGAGATTACCAGTGGCTCCTTTTCACCTAGTCTGGGTAAGGCCATCGCATTTGCCCGGATTAAAAGTGATGTCTCGGGCCAGTGCAGTGTTGAGATAAGAGGAAAATCCCTTGCTGTAGAAATCGTTAAGCCACCATTTGTGCGTCATGGAAAATCATGCATTGATTAATCAATCAATGTCATTCTGGAAAAATTGAAGAGGACAATATGAGTAACATACCATCAGATTTTAAGTACACAAAAAGCCATGAGTGGATCAAGGAACTTGAAGATGGCGCCCTGCGGATAGGCATCACTGATCATGCACAGGACTTGTTAGGTGATATGGTTTTTGTAGAGCTCCCTGAAGTGGGTAGTGTATTTAACGCGGGTGATGATAGTGCTGTTGTCGAATCGGTAAAAGCTGCGTCGGATGTTTACAGCCCCGTTTCGGGCGAGGTCGTCAGTGTTAACGAGGCACTGAATGACAGCCCTGAACTGGTTAATCAGGATCCCTATGGTGATGGTTGGCTGATGAGTATCAAACCTTCTAATGCAGATGAACTGGCCGAACTGCTTGATGCGGATGGCTATAATAAACTGGCTGCATCTGAATAGTAGTAGTCAACTAGAGCTGGATTTAGTCGTCGATTGGTTCCATAAGCATTTATTAATGAGCGTTTTGTAATGCCTTTTATTCCACATACAGAAACTGATATTCAGCAGATGCTCGATACCATCGGTGTTGACAGCATCAATGATCTATTTGATGAAATTCCTGAAGAACTAATGATTGATAAACTCGATGGTGTTCCCTCCACATCGAGTGAATTGGAAGTGTCAAAGTGCCTCACCGAGCGCGCATCCCGAGACAATGCATTGGCCTGTTTTGTTGGAGCGGGTGCCTATGAGCACCATATCCCATCCGCAGTTTGGGAAATAACGACGCGCGGCGAATTTTATTCGGCTTACACACCTTATCAGGCGGAGGCGAGCCAGGGTACATTGCAACTTCTGTATGAATACCAGACAATGATGGCGAATCTTACGACGATGGATGTGTCCAACGCATCGTTATACGATGGGGCGTCTGGCCTGGCTGAGGCTGTTTTGATGGCAGTGCGCGCCAATCGTAAGGCCAGGTCCAAACGGATACTTATTCCGCGTACCGTTCATCCGCGTTATCGCGCGGTTGTACAAAACATCATTAAAAATCAAGATATAGAAATTGAAACGCTGGATTATGCAATGCAATCTGGCCATATCACGCCGGAAAGCCTGTCCGCCGTGGAAGGCGAATTCGCTGCGCTGGTTATCCCTCAGCCCAATTTTTTCGGTGTGCTGGAGGAAGTCGATGCGTTGACTGATTGGGCGCATCAGCAAGGGGCATTAGTGATTGCAGTCGTCAATCCGGTTGCATTGGCCATGTTAAAACCACCAGGTGAATGGGGAGCACAGGGTGCTGATATCGCTTGCGGTGAAGGTCAGCCATTGGGCATTCCTCTCGCATCTGGTGGGCCTTACTTTGGTTTTATGTGTTGTAAGCAGGGACATGTAAGGCAAATGCCGGGGAGAATTATCGGCCGTACCGTCGATCAGGATGGTAAGACAGGTTTTGCATTAACCCTGCAGGCAAGAGAACAACATATACGACGCTCCAAGGCAACGTCCAATATCTGTACTAATCAGGGTTTGATGGTAACCGCAGCGACTATATATATGGCGTTGTTAGGCGCGAATGGTCTTCAGCAAGTCGCAAATCAGGCGCATGCCAATACAAGATTGTTAGTTAATCAGTTATCGGCACTGGATGGTGTAAATGTCGTGTTTAGTCGCCCCGTTTTTCATGAAGCGGTTATTTCGCTGGGGGATGTAGATGTCGATTCGGTATTAAAAATCATGTCTGATCAGGGCTTGCTAGGAGGGTATAGCCTGAAACGGGATTATCCTGAGTTAGGTAATGCGATGTCCTTTTGCGTAACCGAGACCAAATCCCGCCAGGATATCGAGCGCTATGCTCGGGTGCTGGAATCTGCACTGGTAGCAGCGTGATGATGAAAAAGATCGACACCATTTTTGATAAATCCCACGTCGGGCGGGTCAATGCGTCGCAGATCGCGCAATCTACGAGCCACTCAAACGATCTTCCTGATCATTTATTGAGGCAGAATTTACCCCTGCTTCCGGAAGTGTCCGAGATGCAGGTGGTTAGGCATTATACCAGTCTGTCGCAAAAGAACTTTTCGATAGATACCCATTTCTATCCGCTCGGGTCATGTACGATGAAGTACAATCCGCGTGCATGCAACCGTCTTTCCATGTTGCCGGGGTTTTTAAATCGCCATCCTCATGCGCCTGAAGAAGAGTCGCAGGGTCTGATGGAGTGTCTGTATGAATTGCAGGAAATGCTTAAAGAAGTGACGGGTATGAAGGCCGTGTCGTTGACACCGATGGCCGGTGCGCAAGGTGAGTTTGCCGGTGTAGCGATGATCAGAGCCTATCACGATTCGAGAAACGATATCGAGCGAAAAGAGATCCTTGTACCCGATGCGGCACATGGTACCAATCCGGCTACTGCGGTCATGTGCGGGTATAAAGTCAGGGAGATTCCAACGGATTCACAGGGTGATGTGGATATCGAAGCGCTCAAGGCGGCTGTTGGACCGCATACCGCGGGTATTATGCTGACTAATCCCTCGACTCTGGGGGTTTTCGAACGCCGGATCAAACAGATTGCAAAGATTGTCCATGAAGCGGGAGGGTTGCTTTACTATGATGGCGCAAACCTGAATGCCATTTTGGGTAAGGTTAGGCCGGGTGATATGGGATTTGATGTGATCCATCTCAATCTCCATAAAACCTTCTCGACTCCGCATGGTGGCGGTGGGCCTGGCTCTGGTCCGGTGGGTGTTAATGAACGTTTGTTGCCATTCTTGCCAGTACCGATGGTGACTAAAGAAAAAAATAAAGACCTGTATCGCTGGATAACAGAAGTGGATTGTCCGCAAACTATTGGGCGATTGTCGGCGTTTGCGGGTAACACCGGTATTTTGTTACGGGCATTTATTTATGCAAGCCTGCTCGGTCGAGAGGGCATGAAGCGGGTAGCCGAATTCTCGACGCTGAATGCCAATTACATGATGGCAAAATTGCGGGAAGCCGGTTTTGAGCTTGCTTTTAAAGAGCGTCGTGCAACTCATGAGTTTACCTTGACCTTGAAGCGTCACGCGAAGGAACTGAATGTTACCGCGATGGATTTTGCAAAACGCTTACTCGATTATGGCTATCATGCGCCGACGACCTATTTTCCGTTACTGGTGCCAGAATGTTTTTTAATTGAACCAACAGAGACGGAAGATAAGGATACACTCGATGGTTTTATTGAGGCCATGGTCGATATCCAGAAAGAAGCAGAACAGCAAAGCGACCTTGTGAAGGATGCGCCGTATGGGTTGCCAGCAAGAAGACTCGACGACGTGCGTGCTGCCCGCGAGCTTGATTTGGTCTGGAAGGCGTCGGAATAGGTGGCTAATCAACCTTACCGAGATCTTCATCGTATAATCAATGCAACCCGCTACTCCCTTGCCGGACTGAAAGCGGCATATAGAAATGAGTAGGCATTTCGACAGGAAGTAGCGATTTTTATCCTTTTTTTGCCCATCGCGTTATGGTTGGGTAAAACGGGTGCTCAACAGGCATTATTGATTGGTTGCCTGCTGCTAGTGCTGATAGCTGAGCTGGTGAATTCTGCCACTGAAGCAGTAGTTGATGGTTTGGCGAGGAACATCACGAGCTTTCCGGGCGAGCAAAAGATATTGGATGAGCGGCGGTGTTGATCGCGATTATTAATGCCGTGGTCTTATGGCTGCTTATTCTGCTAGACTGAGAAACAAGAATTAATTTATGACATAACAGGACAATCTATGACAGCACTCATTTGTGGATCGATGGCATTCGACACCATCATGGTATTTCATGATCGTTTTAAAAACCATATCCTGCCTGACAAGGTTCATATATTAAATGTCTCATTTATGGTACCTGACATGCGCCGCGAGTTTGGGGGCTGTGCGGGGAATATTGCCTACAACCTGAAATTGCTGGGTGGTGAAGGAAAGCCGATGGCAACTGTGGGAAAGGATTTTGAACCCTACGCAATCTGGATGGATAAAAATGGCATTAATCGGGATTATATCAGGGTCATTCATGACAGCTACACGGCCCAGGCTTATATCACATCCGATATGGACGATAACCAGATTACAGCGTTTCATCCCGGTGCGATGGGGTTTGCGCATGAAAACCAGGTAAATGAAGCGAAAGATGCGACGTTGGGGATCATTTCGCCGGATGGCAGGGAAGGCATGATCGAGCATGCGACCCAGTTTGCCGAAGCGGGTATTCCATTTATTTTTGATCCCGGTCAAGGCATGCCGATGTTTGATGGTGATGACCTGATGCAGTTTGCCGAAAAGGCAACATGGATTACACTCAATGATTATGAAGCGCAGTTGATGCAGGAGAGAACCGGCCTGACACCACATGAACTGGCAGAGCATGTCGATGCAGTAATCATTACATTGGGTGGCAACGGCTCGCACATCTATTTTACTGATCGTCGCATTGAGATCCCGCCTGCCAGGCCGAAAGTAGTCGCTGATCCGACAGGTTGTGGCGATGCGTATCGTGCTGGTTTATTGTATGGCTTGATGAATGGGCTGGAGTGGGAGACAACCGGGCGAATTGCCTCATTGGTAGGCTCGATAAAGATTGAGCACCACGGAACACAAAATCATCAATTTACGCGCAGCGAATTTGATTCCCGGTTTAAGGAGACCTACGGATACGACTTATAGAGAGCAAATCGGGATTGTTTTTTTGTCATTATTCTTTCTGAACATGTTCAACAAATATAATCGTGGGGAAATCCCTGTCTAATGTCCGGCTGTGAAAATTGGTCATTGTTACGCCGCGACTAAATCGAATCTTGTCATTAATTGCAAATTCTGATTTTGGTGCGGCAATCCACAAGATCCGGTTTGTCTGTTTGACTTCGACATAGCTATACATGTTGGTGTGGATAACCTGGGTTACGACGCCCCGGTTAGGTAGTTGACGATGTTTTGTTCGTTTCAGCGATGCTTGATGACTTTCATAGGCGGCCGCCTGTTGTTTTGTTCCCCAGAAGCCAATATCCCCTTTATCGTTAATGCTGGCATATTCAACCGAAGCATAATAACCGTCACGATTGGTGCCACCGATGATATATATGTGACCTTTGTATGTCACGGTACCAAAGTTCGCTCTTGGCGAGGCAAGGGAAGTTGTAGTTTGCCACTCCGATAGTTCACCCTGCCCGTTGATCCGGGTTTTCTCAATGCTGTCGAGATAGATAGCACCATTGAGGCCGCCAGCAGCATACAGGTAATTGTTCGCTGTGGCGGAGGAAAGTGCATAACGTGCCTGCTTCATTGGATTTACCTGTTTCCAGTCGCCGAGGACGTTATTAGTGTCAATGCGGGAGGATTCGATTGCGTTTAAGCCGGATCCTTCAGTTTCTCTATGTCCACCCAATACAAAGATGGTGTTATCCAGCTTTTTGGCTGTGTTAACGTAACGCGGGATGGTCATCTTTTGCGGCAAGATTCGCCATTGATTCACCGAGCCGTCTTTGTTAATCGTTGCTTCTTCAACCGTGTCGAGCAATACCCCACCAAATCCGCCCAATGCAATGATTTTATTGCCCGTGGTAATCAGTTTGACACAACGTCTTGGATAGTTAAGCTTTGCTTGCTCTAAAATCCAGGGGCCCAGTGTACCATCTGCGAGCACTTGGGCACGTTCAACGGACCTCAACAGGTTTTCGCCGCTGGGCCCGTTACCACCACCAACGGCATAAATATAGCCATTATGATAGACGGCATCAAAGAATCCCCGTTCAGTTCCCATTGAGGACGTAACTTTCCAGTCTGATACGGAGCCACCAGGATTAATTTTGCTGAATTCAACAGAATCCATAAAGTCAACACCATCCACACCACCTATGGCATAAATGGTGTTACCAACATGAAGAATGGCAGCGCCTGCTCGTTGTGTGTTAAGTGCTGAGGTCGTTTGCCAGCCGCTGATCCAGATGTCGTTGGTCATG
>JBHHVB010000051.1:0-18746 GCA_046754065.1 Gammaproteobacteria bacterium | reverse complement strand
CCACCAATTCAAATGGATTAAACGTAACAACCGGAATGCAGCAATGTCAAGCACATAAAAAAAGACCAGCTTAAAAGCTGGTCTTTTCGCGATAGCGGCACAAAATCCGCCAACGATATTATTATTCGTAGATTAAGCGCCCATATGGCTGACAAATAGAAACGCTGCAACTGCGATTGCTGCCAAACCAAGCACTAATGATACTTTTTCTCCCATGACAAGAATCTCCGATTTTTGTTAGTTGTGGTAATTTACTCAAAACCCGAACCCCAATAGAGGTGCACGAAACATAACAAAGCTACCGGGCTTATTGCAAGTACTTCTTCAGGCTTAATTACCTGATTTTTCATATGGTTTTTACGCTTGAACGCGATTCAATGTTAGATTAAGAGAGCAACAAACGTTTATTCAAATTCGGTTTTGGTCAGATTTTATTCTTTTGATGTCCTAACCTCCAGAAACAAAAAAGGCGCTCCAATGTGAAGCGCCTTTTTTGTTTAAAACCAATTACTTGATTGACTACAAATGACTAAAAAACAATACTAATGCGGTACCTAAAAATGCCAAACTAGCAACAAAAGAAAGTGTATTTCCCATCGTTCACCCCCTAATAGTTAATTGGTTGCAAATTCCAGTAATTCATATCTGCACAGATCAAGCTTCTGCGTTACTGCTGAGTTACCACTAAAGTTTTAAGCAACATTAACCATGCTTTTTATAGTCATTTTTTTTGCATGGTTATTGACCCGTGAAAATAATATGGTTTTAATAAATTTGCAAGCAATTTCTTATGCATTCGCTTTTATTACCGCAAATATCGCTAAAAAAACTTAAAATTCAAATACATTGGGAATATTTAATTTGCGCTAAATATATATAATAGGTGTACTGGTAATAACCATAACTAACAATAACAAACCGGACATCAAAGAGGCTAGCGTTGACACATACAATCACTGATCAACAATTTGTCGACTGTTTCAGGCATTCATCCCCATATATTAATGCGTTCCGGGGACATACCTTCGTCATAGAATTTGGTGGTGAACTGATTGCGGAAAAGCAGTTCGCTAATCTGGTTCACGATATCGCGTTGCTGAATAGCCTGGGGATCAAACTAATTCTGGTACATGGAACCAGACCACAAATTGAATCCAGGTTGAATGCAAGAAATGTAGCAACGACTTATGTAGAAGGACTGCGCATAACCGATTATGTCGCACTAGAGTGCGTGATAGAGGCTGCCGGTGCAGTCCGGGTTGAAATAGAGTCACTGCTGTCAATGGGACTGGCCAATTCACCGATGGCCGGTTCTCGAATTCAAGCTACTTCCGGTAACTTCGTCACGGCCAGACCATTGGGCATCATCGACGGCATCGATTATCAGCATACAGGTGAAGTAAGAAGAATTGATCATGAAGCCATTCAACGGCTCCTTGATGGTGGCTCAATTGTTTTGCTTTCCCCGCTTGGCTACTCACCCACAGGGGAAACCTTTAATCTGACAGCGTCTGAGGTAGCAACTGAAGTTGCATGCGCACTCGGCGCCGCCAAATATATCTCGTTAACAAACGTGCGAGGATTACTGGACATCCGCAAACGATTGATTCGTAATTTAACCTTGAAGCAGGCAGAACGACTTGTATCAGGGAAACGAAAACTTACACCTGAAATCAGGAATACGCTGGCGAGTGCAATCAAGGCATGCCGAAACGGGGTAAAGCGTGCACATCTGATTGATCGACACACTGACGGCGCACTATTACTCGAACTGTTTACCCGTGATGGCGTTGGAACGTTAATTGATACCGATAACTATGAAGGTGTCAGACAAGCAACCATTAACGATATTGGTGGCATAATGGAACTGATTCTACCACTTGAAAATGATGGTACGTTGATTCGCCGATCACGAGAAAATCTTGAAATAGAGATTGACGATTACATCGTGGTAGAAAAGGACGGCATGATTATCGCCTGCGCTTCACTACATACGTTCGGAAAGGAAACATGCTGCGAACTGGCCTGTCTGGCTGTGCACCCGAACTATCAAAAACAGGATTATGGTGACAAGCTGTTAAACAAGGTAGAAAATGTCGCAAAAGAAAAAAAATGTACCCGACTGTTTGCATTAACGACGCGAGCAACACACTGGTTTCTGGAGAGAGGATTCACGATTTCTGATATCAAACAGTTGCCTGTCAAGAAACGATCAATGTTTAACTATCAACGCAAATCCAGGGTACTGGTAAAAGCGCTGTAATTTTACCACCACGCCCCGGGTGAACCATCATGGGGAACACTATGGCAACGCTCACATGTCCAAAGACTAAACGATACTTTATCGTGACATCTGCCACAGAATTTTCCACCGATTATTTCGTTCATGTTAATCGGATTCGCGTTATATTGAGGAATAAATATTTTTGGATGGCAGTTACTGCATGCAAGCCATTTTGTATGGGCCAAATGCGGAAAACGTACATGCGGCATACCCCGAGTTTGCTTCATGATAATATCCAGATCCATGGGTTTCATTAACTCAGTTTCCCATTCATCATTAGTTCGACTCTTGCGCGGAGAAATAACCCCTTTGTCCAGTGTTTTTACCCAGTCAACCTCGCCCCGCTTATCTTTGGGAAAATTCTTCATTGATTCACGCGGGTTCTGCAACACACTTGCAGCAGCCCCCTCGGGATCGTGAACACCATCCTCAACGATTGCGGTCAGTGGCGGTGGTATCACATCCCGAGCTGCTAAAACGATGGAGCCAAAGGTAGCTAACAGAAAGGTTCCCAAAAATATTATCAGTGCTTTTCTTTGTATCATTAGTGTTTCAGCATTCTTGCTTCAAGTCCGAACAGACTCTTCTAATATCAGCCAGCGGTAACTTTAGTGCAATGCAAACTATTAAACAAGCCCACTGCCAACATTGCGGACTAATCGTTAATATCCGGCCCTAACCAGACCACCCAATCCAGACCTCAAGAGCTCCTGATCAAGATACTCTCTTATATCGGCAGCACTATCAAAAGTTAAGGCCTTTTCAACAATATTGCGCGCATCGATGGACGACATGTTTCTTATCATCCATTTGATCTTGGGCATACTTGTGGCACTCATACTCATGGAGTCAACCCCGATGCCCAGCAATATCAATGCAGCAGCCGGATCACCCGCCATCTCTCCGCAAACACATACTGGCTTATTGTATTGTTTTGCTTCCTCCACCACCAGTTTGACAACTCTTAATACCGATGGATGTAACGCATCAAATAATCGCGCAACACGCGCATTGTTTCGATCAACTGCCAGCAGGTACTGTGTTAGATCATTGGTGCCTATCGACAGGAAATCTACTCGTTGTGCTAGTTTATCAAGTTGATAAACGGAGGCCGGCACTTCAATCATCACTCCAACCTTCGGAAAACTTATCACCTCACCCTCTTCGGTTAATTCAGCGTAAACCTGTTTCAACAACTGAAGTGTCTCGTCCACTTCAGAAACATTACCTACCATTGGCAACAGAATCTGCATATTTTCAAACCCGACGCTTGCTCGCAATAATGCTCGCAACTGAATGCGGAAAATTTCGGGGTGATCCAGCGTTATCCTTATCCCTCTCCATCCCAAAAATGGATTATCTTCATTGATAGGAAAATAAGGTAACGCCTTGTCACCGCCAACATCAAGAGTTCGCAAGATTACCGGAAGCGGTGAAAACTGTGCTAATACTTGCCTGTAGAGATCTTTTTGTTCTTCTTCACTCGGGAAACGTTCGCGAATCATAAATGGGAATTCTGTGCGGTATAACCCAACTCCGTCTGCGCCGCAGTCTAGCGATGGCACCATATCGGACTGTAACCCGGTGTTAATATAAAGTGGTATATGGGCCCCATCTAGCGTTGTGGCAGGCAAGTTCTTCAATTCGGCTAGCTCGACAGAGAGCTTGTGCTCTTCTTGCGCAAGTTGGCTATATTCTTCTCGAATAATTGCCGAAGGAGAGACATGGATTAATCCGGAATATCCATCCACAACGAATTCGCACCCATCTACCCGGGAAACCGGGAGATCGTGGACACCGACAACTGCTGGTATATCCAGCGCATGCGCAAGAATTGAAACATGAGAGGTTACCGAGCCCCGTACCGATACCACCCCGACCAGACACCCCACCGGAACTTCAGCCAGCATCGTTGCCGTAATCTCTTCCCCGATAAGCACTGTTTTCTCCGGGTATGTGTAGGAGACGGCGTTATCTTGCTGCAAATGAACCAGAATTCGAACACCCAGGTCACGAATGTCTGCCGATCGCTCTCGAAGATAATGATCATCCATGTCCTGAAACGTTTTTGAATATTCAGTGACTGTCTCTCGCAATGCACCCTGGGCCCAGTTCCCGCCCCGAATTCGATCAACCGTTTTATCAACCAGGCTTTTGCTGCCTAACATCAATAGATATGCGTCGAATAATGCGCGCTCTTCATCTCCCAATGCATTATTAAGCCGTAGCTTGAGCGTTTCGATATCTCTCCTTACCGCACCGATTGCATTCAGGAATATTTTTATCTCACCATCAATATCCTTCATCTTTCTGTCGGGTATCACGTTTAAATCAGCTGCAGGATAAACCACCACAGCCCTGCCAATCGCAACTCCTGGTGCGCCCGATACGCCTTGAATAGGTCTGAAAGTTGCGGTCGTTGCCTGAGTAATGCCCTCAATACCACCGCTTACTTCAGCATGAGCTATCGCGCCTGATAACTGGGATGCAATGGTTAATAAAAAGGCAACCTCATCTTCCTCAAAGCGCCGCTTGTTTTGTTGCTGGACGATGAGAACACCCATAACCTTGCGATGATGAATTATCGGCACTCCCATAAACCCATGGAAGTTTTCTTCATCGGTTCCTTCAAAAAACCTGAATCGAGGATGCACCATTGCGTCAGCCAGATTAATGGGTTCCTTTGTCTCGGCCACCAGACTCACCAGGCCCTCACCAAAATTCAACCGCACCTGACCTACTGCGCGAGGGTTTAATCCATCGCTAGCCATCAATATGAACGCATGGGTGGAGGGATCAAAAAGATAAACGGAACAGACATCGCCCCGCATTGCCTGCTTTACTCTCAGGACAATGATCGATAAAGCATGCTGCAAATCACGTGCTGCGTTTACTTCCTGTACAATTCGACGTAGCGTAGCAAGCATTCACAGTTACCCCGCTAAAACTTCAAGCGTTGTCTATAAAAACCGACAATCATTTAACTACGTGTTTACAACATGAGGCGCGAACTCTTCCAATGCGCGCTTATATACCTGCCTTTTAAAAGCGACAATTTCATCAAGCGGTTCCCAGTAATCAATCCAGCGCCATACATCAAACTCGGGTTGATCACTGCAGTCCAGCCTTACCTGCTCTTCACTACCCGTCAGATGCAACATAAACCAGATCTGCTTCTGACCAATGCATAATGGCTTACTATGGCGCCTGATAAGCCTTTTTGGAATCTTGTAACGTAGCCAGTCCCGGGTCCTTGCAATAATTATTACTTGCGACGAATCGAGTCCAACTTCTTCCCTTAATTCGCGGTACATTGCCTGTTCAGGCGTTTCGTCTTTTTGTATACCGCCCTGGGGGAACTGCCATGCATCCTGACCAATTCTTCTGGCCCACAACAGTTTACCCGTCTCGTTGCTTAAAATTATGCCGACGTTGGCCCGGTAGCCATCTAAATCAATCACTTGCAATTCTCTTTTAATTCACCACTTAATCCAGATTGTCCCAAAATCGCCCTGTCGACGCAAATGATCTCAATCAGCCTTTGTTTGCACTTATGAGATCAGTCCAAATATTCAGGTTTAATATCCCACCATCATTTTTTAACGCCCCATTTCATCACGAAATCAGTTAGTTATAGTTTTCCAATGCAGGTTATCACTCAAAAATTCCGGGATCTGGTGAACTCGCATTTATCGGGATAATGCTTTACTCTGTGCCACTCTAGAATTAATTCCAATAAAAACAGGCTGATCCGTGGCGCTAGCAATATTCGATCTGGACAATACACTCATCGGTGGTGATAGTGATTATCTTTGGGGAAAATTCCTCGTTGAACAAGGCATTGTCGATAAAAGGTATTACGAAAGTGAAAACCAGCGCTTTTATGACGAATACGTTAACGGCACGCTGGATATCTATGAATTCCTGTCTTTCCAATTGCAGCCTCTGGCAAACAACGAGATAGATCAGCTACGGTACTGGCGACAGCAATTTCTCAATGAAAAAATCTTGCCTATCATGCTTTCCAGGGCATCGCAACTACTCCAGTCACACCGCGACAAGGGTGAAGAACTTCTGATAATTACGGCCACCAACCGGTTCATTACCGAACCCATCGCGGCCATGCTTGGCGTTGAAAACCTGTTAGCGACCGAGCCGGAGTTTATTGACAACAGGTACACCGGAAACGTCGCCGGAATCCCCTGCTTCAGGGATGGCAAGGTAAAACGGCTTGATGCCTGGCTGACAGAGAACGGAAGAAATCTTGAATCCAGCTCATTCTACTCGGATTCACACAACGATTTACCATTACTCGAGCTGGTCACAAGACCCGTTGCTGTAGATCCTGACAATACGTTGAGACAGCACGCACAAATGAAAGGCTGGTTAATTATTAGCCTGCGTTAGCGCAATTCCCGATGACTCATAAACATTTTATTTTTGGCCTTGCATTTCTCGCATCGACCAGCCTGATTTTCGCGCTAACCAGCGGTAGTACCCACACATCACTAACAGATGTCTGGTCAAGCATAACCGGGCAAGGATCCGGGATGACTGATACGGTAATCTTCGAACTCCGGTTACCCAGGGCAGCATCAGCCTTTGTTGCAGGTGGGTTGCTAGCACTGGCAGGTGCCTTAATGCAAGTATTGCTACGTAATCCACTGGCTGATCCCTACATACTGGGTATTTCAGGGGGTGCATCAACAGGCGCCTTATGTGCAATCACGATAGGGTTAACGGGTATCTGGTTTCACGTGTCTACCCTGCTAGGTGCCGTAATTTCGATGCTATTAGTATTCAGTCTGGCTCATGGCAGGGGAAGCTGGACACCCAGCAAACTGTTACTAACAGGAGTAGTAGTTGCCGCAGGCTGGGGTGCAATCATCAGCTTTGTACTAGCGATTAGCGAAGACACCAGTTTGCGAGGCATGCTGTTCTGGTTAATGGGGGATCTCAGTTATGCAGCAACTCCCATTGGGGGGTTAGCTGTATTGATCACAGGGATTTTATACAGTTTTATTTTGAGCAGGAATTTGAACGTCATGATTTACGGTGACTTAAAGGCAAGGTCGTTAGGCGTTAGCACCCACGCCTTGAGACTGCAGATTTATGTCATCGCATCAATTTTAACTGCTTCAGCTGTTACTATCGCCGGAAATATAGGTTTTGTCGGCTTAATCGTTCCTCACCTGGTACGCCTGATGATTGGAAATGATCACCGCGTATTACTGCCCGCATCGGTATTATTGGGAGGCAGCCTGGTTGTCACTGCGGACACTGTTTCACGCATCTTACTCGCACCACAACAAATTCCGGTTGGCGTCATTATGACACTCATCGGCGTACCTTTGTTTCTGTATTTACTGAATCGAAGTTAATAGACTAGTGGATCCGTTACTTTCAACCCAAAACCTGACTATTTCTATCAATAACACCAAGGTCACCAAATCACTTGATCTTGAGGTTCAGCGCGGTCAGTGCTGGGGAATTCTTGGGCAAAACGGCATTGGTAAATCGACCTTGCTTAAAACGATTGCAGGTCTTAGAGAAGCAGATTCCGGCGACATAAAAATCGATGGAAAAATGATTAAAACAGAAAATACGGTAGCACATGCAAAAAATATTGGTGTACTTTTTCAGGAATATCATGACGCTTTTCCGGGCACCGTTCTGGAAACGGCGCTAACTGGCCGCCACCCATACCTGAAACCGTGGCAGTGGGAGACTAAATCCGATTTTGATATCGCCCAACAGGCACTGGAACTGATGGGTCTGCAGTCACTTGCAGACCGGAGCATCAAAACGCTGTCCGGGGGTGAACGGCAGAGACTTGAAATAGCAATGGTGCTCACACAAGACCCGGAACTTTTTCTACTGGACGAACCAACCAACCATCTGGACTTGCGACATCAAATAATTATTCTGGATTTATTAAAAAGTCTGTGTGGCACAAAAAATAAAACTGCCATAATGATTCTGCACGATGTCAATCTTGTTAACCGTTATTGTGATCATGTGCTGTTACTTTATGGAAATGGGGATACCGAACACGGAACCAAAGCAGAAAAACTGAATCCGGAAAGACTTTCCGTGCTCTATGGACATCCCATCTCAGAGTTTCAACAAAGCAAGAAAAAAATCTATTTACCGTCATAACCGACGCCCGGTTACCCGACACCGCTCTATATAACTCTATTTAAAATCATCCTTGTTAGCAGCCTTTAACTGCGCCTCGGTTTTACTCACAACTCCTTTTCTAACGAGCTCCATAAGGCACTGATCAAGTGTTTGCATACCAACCGATTGGCCAGTCTGAATTGCCGAATACATTTGGGGCACTTTATTTTCCCTGATCAGATTTCGTATTGCCGGGGTACCTACCATGATCTCATGCGCAGCGACACGACCACCCGACACCTTTTTTAATAGCGTTTGAGAGATAACTGCGCGCAGCGATTCTGATAGCATGGAACGAACCATGTCTTTTTCTGCAGCTGGGAACACGTCGATAATGCGGTCAATAGTTTTTGCCGCAGAACTTGTATGTAGTGTACCGAAAACCAGGTGGCCAGTTTCTGAAGCTGTCAATGCCAATCGAATGGTTTCCGGGTCACGCATTTCACCGACCAGGATAATATCCGGATCTTCACGCAGTGCCGAACGTAACGACTCATTAAACCCAAGCGTATCTCTGTGGACTTCTCTCTGGTTAATCAGGCATTTTTTACTTTGGTGTACAAATTCGATCGGATCCTCTATTGTCAGGATGTGTCCGAATTCCGTTTCATTTTTATAGTCCATCATCGCAGCCAACGTCGTTGATTTACCGGAGCCGGTAGGTCCAGTAACGAGAACCAGGCCACGAGGATTTTCGGCAATGTCACGAAAAATGGGAGGACAGCTCAGTTCCTCCAGTGTAAGAATCGTTGATGGAATTGTTCTGAAGACACCGCCCACACCTCTATTATGATTGAACACGTTGACACGAAAACGGGCCAAACCGGGAATTTCAAATGAAAAATCAGTTTCAAAGAACTCCTCGAAGTCCTTCCTTTGCCTGTCATTCATAATATCGTAGAGCATATTATGTACGGTTTTGTTATCCAGAGCAGGCACATTGACACGACGCACATCCCCATCTACGCGAATCATTGGCGGCAAGCCGGCAGACAAGTGTAGATCCGATGCAGTGTTTTTTACGCCAAATGCGAGTAATTCTGCTATATCCATCTGATTTAAACCTCCAATAGGTAAGGCATAAAAATTAATCAAAACGGTAATTTGTAAACGTTTAGCGGCAAAATCGCCACTATCTTGAGTATCCGGCCCGATTTAGCTGATAATCATGAAGCTGATCAGATTCCGGTTTTTGGGAATGTGGAAAAATAATTGATAACATGAAAAGTCTTCAGACGAACATTTTGCAAGTAAAGCAACGAATCGTTGATGCTGCTGCTGCATTCGCAAGAAATCCAGGAGAAATCACGCTTTTGGCGGTAAGCAAGGGCCAGAGCCCGGACAAAATACGTGAAGCCAGCGCATCGGGTTTAACGCGGTTTGGTGAAAGTTATATCCAGGAAGCGCTCGCAAAGATTGATTCTCTTGCAGACCTGGATATTGAGTGGCACTTCATCGGCCCAATTCAGTCCAATAAAACGAAGCCTATCGCTGAACATTTTGCCTGGGCCCACAGCATTGACAGAGAGAAAATTGCTAAACGATTAAATGACCAGCGTCCTGAACACCTACCCCCACTTAATGTCTGTATACAGGTGAATCCCACCGGAGAGGTAAGCAAAGCGGGCATATCACTGGATCAGGTACCTAGTATGGCAACGTTTATAGATTCCCAACCCAAACTTAAACTAAAAGGATTAATGTCGATTCCCCCGAAGTCAGACCAGTTTGACCAACAGCAAAATATTTTCAACCTGGTACAACTTGCACAAATAAACTTAAGCGATATTGGTTTTGATGTCGATACCCTATCGATGGGAATGAGCAATGACATGGAAGCCGCCGTTTCTCAAGGAGCAACCATATTACGTATTGGCACTGGTATTTTTGGCCCAAGAGAAATAATAACAAGCAGTCACTGACACACTTTGGGTAAATGAATTATTTGAGTTAGACTACCTGCGGCCCATTCATCAATTAGTTACAGGGCTTCGATGGTGAATTCGAAAATAAACGAAATTTAAACTCGTCACAAACCGGATAAGCAATGAAAAACTCAAAGATAACCTTTATTGGTGGCGGCAACATGGCCAGAAGCCTGATTGGCGGACTGATTGCCGATGGCTGCAATCCACAAAACATAACCGTCGCAGACCCTGATAACAGTCAGCGAAATACGCTGGAAGACAACTTTGGCGTTAATACTGGTGCTGACAATCAACTAGCGGTTGCAGATGCGAAAGCGGTCATTTTTGCCACCAAACCACAGGTGTTACGCGATATTGCCATCGAACTAAAGCCAGCATTAAAAGAATCCCCAGACTGTTTATTAATCTCTATTGCAGCTGGTATCCGGCTAAACAGCCTGGAAAACTGGACGGGGGAGAGTCACGCAATCGTCCGCACCATGCCAAACACCCCCGCGCTGGTGAAATGTGGCGCCACTGCCCTGTATGGAAATTCCAAAGTCACCGATGACCAGCATAATTTGGCTGAATCAATCATGCGCGCCGTGGGTTTAACGCTTTGGCTGGAAGATGAAGTGCAGATGGATGCGGTAACTGCGCTTTCCGGAAGTGGCCCGGCCTATTTTTTCCTGGTTATGGAGGCCCTTGAACAAGCCGGAGAAGCGCTGGGATTATCCAGAGAAACATCACATCTGCTCACGTTACAAACCGCGTTTGGCGCAGCTAAAATGGCGCTTGAAAGCAGAGAGCAAGCCGGTCTGTTACGGCAGCGGGTCACCTCGCCCGGTGGCACAACAGAGAGCGCGGTAAATGTATTACAACGGGAAAATATTACTGAAATTTTTGATAGCGCACTCAAGGCAGCACATTCGCGTTCGATAGAGCTTGCAGATATATTGGGAGGAAACAATGGGTAATTATGGTGCTGAGGCAGCGGCATTCGTGATACAAGCGGTATCAGGGTTTTTTCTATTACTTGTCATGCTGCGACTTTTACTCCAATTGACCAGGGCAGATTTCTATAATCCAATTAGTCAGTTTATTGTAAAAATAACAAACTGGGCAGTCGTACCGCTTAGACGCGTCATTCCCAGCTTTAGAACTCTGGACATGTCGTCCATCGTATTGTTACTAATCATCCAGATATTGACCCTATATCTGATCACTTTAACACGGGGGATTGGCATCAGTATCGCGCCACTCGTTGTCATTTCCGTAGCCGAACTGGTATCACTCCTGTTAAATGTTTATTTGATCACCATCATTGCCCAGGCAATATTGAGCTGGGTGGGGCCTGGCACCGCGAATCCGTTAACCAGCCTTTTGTACAGCCTCAATGAGCCGGTAATGAGACCAGCACGCCGCATCATTCCACCTATTTCGGGTATCGATCTCTCACCCATTGTCGTTTTGATCGTGCTTCAGCTCCTTAAAATACTGGTTGTGGGCCCGCTAATGGACTTCGGACGGATCCTGTAACCGTCGACGATTCCTAAACCATTGGCCCGGGAACAGATCAACCAGGTATAACCCAGTTATCTGGAGCGCTCATGGAGACGAACGATGAGATATCCTGGTATCAATATTCTGGCAAAGATATACTCTTGAACCTGGTGATCACCCCCCGCGCCAGCAAGGATGAAATCGTTGGTATTCAGAATGGCCGGCTAAAAATTCGTATCACCTCACCTCCAACCGATGGAAAGGCAAATGCCCACCTGGTAAAGTTTCTCGCACGAGAATTCCACGTGCCAAAATCATCTATCGACGTGATCAGCGGACAAACAAACCGCAAAAAACGTATCCTCATTCGTAATCCGGGACAAGTTTCAACCAAAATCTCCTCACTAATGGAAATGTGAACGAGTTCATAGTTCCTAATAATCAAATAGTTATACTTACAATCGTCGAATGGCACAAAAATTGTGCGATTTTGTGACGATGGGGGCTCGAAATTGAGATTTTTCCTTAAAAAATACTCATTGTTTTGGCCATTATTCCGATAATACAGAATAACGGTGATGTGCCAATGAATAATTATTTAATCAAGGAATCAGGAGCCCGACAGTCGGCGTAGGACGTATTCAAGGAATCAGGATATAAAAACAGGTAAAACATGTCGTCAAATATAATGGAAATCGAGGACACCGCACCCCAGGATGACTTTGGGCACCAGATGGAAGCTTATGCTGCCTGGAAAAACGAGCTGGCGAAAACAATTAACTATTTTCAGTACTGGACTAATCGTCATCGCAAGAATAGCCCAGAAATCGAGCTACGTTTGTTCGACTCAAATAAAGCATTACAATCTGATCAGCTGACCATCGCATTTGTCGCCGAATTCTCTCGTGGCAAAACGGAATTGATTAATGCGATATTTTTTTCGGGCTACGGACAGCGTCTGTTACCGTCCAATGCGGGTCGCACCACGATGTGCCCCACCGAATTGCTTTATGACAGGGATCAGGATAAATCTTATATTCGTTTATTGCCGATCGAAACCAGACTTGAGGACCTTAGCCTGAATGATCTCAAACAGGAGGACAGTTACTGGACCACATTACCGCTAAACGTGGAATCTCCAGACCAGATGACCAAATCATTCCATGAAATTATTAAAACCAAGCAGGTATCCAGAGATGAAGCCGATCGTCTGGGATTACTGAATGACGAAGTTCACCAGAATTCCGAGCAAGCTAACCCTTCAGATGCAACGGTTGAAATACCACATTGGCGTCATGCAATTATCAGCTTCCCGCACCCATTATTAAAACAGGGACTGGTCATTCTGGATACACCAGGATTGAACGCGTTGGGCAGCGAACCAGAATTGACATTAAACATGCTTCCGAGTGCACAGGCTATCTTCTTCGTATTATCAGCTGATACAGGTGTTACCAAAAGTGATCTTGAAATGTGGAAAAATCATATCAAGGCGTTCCGTGAGAAACAGCAAAGAGGACTAGTTGCAGTACTGAATAAAATCGATACACTATGGGATGAAATGAAACAACCGGACGAGGTCAACTCGTCCATTCAGGAACAATGTAAAGCAAGCGCTAACATGCTTGGCATGGATGCAGAAAGCGTGTTTCCGGTCTCCGCACAGAAAGCGCTCCTTGCAAAAATAAAAAATAATGACGAACTGCTCCGGCAAAGCAATCTGGGGAATCTGGAACTTCTACTCGCTAATGATATCGTACCCGAAAAACAACGAGTCGTTTGGGACAGCATAGTCTCTGGCCTTGACCAGGCGATTGACGAAGTATTCAATCCTATCGCGAGCGAGTTAAACGACATAAACAGTCAACTTACTGAGCTCAGTACGCTACAAAACAAGAATGAAGATGTGGTTAAACATCTAATTAAAAAAGCAAAGGTTCACAAGATTGCCTATCTCGAAAGTGTAAAGTCATTCCAGGCCTCAAGACGCAAGCTCGCCATGCAGGCCAGTCATATGTTTAATGTCATCAGCCCAGAATCAATCGACAAAATGATCGAAAAAACCCGTAAGGATATGGCGGGTAGCTGGACAACAGGTGGACTTAAAAACGGCATGTCTATATTTTTTGACAGTGCCCGCGACGCCATTCAGATCGTAAACAGACATATGCAGCAAACAAATAAGCTGATCAACTATATTTATAAAAAATTCAATGAAGAACATGGGCTGTATGTTGGTGAACTCACGAGGTTCTCCATCAACAAGTATATCGATGAGCTAGACCAGTTATATTTGCAGGCGGAAGAATATCGTAACAGCACCTTAACAACGATGACCGAACAAAGTTTTGTTATCAAAAAGTTCTTTGTGTCACTGGTCAGTCATGTAAGAAATACTTTCGTTAATGCCAACCATGATCTCGAAACATGGTTGAAAGAATCGATCAATCCGCTTGCTAAAGAGATCAAGGAAAAGAAAAACAGAATTGATAAACATATGGAAACTCTCAATAGAATTCAGGGATCAAAAGAAGAGTTATCCTATAAAATGAACGGCCTTGTCAGCCAGAAAGCCACCCTCGATGAGCAAATATCCGAGCTTGAGGAAATTCGCACCTCACTTCAGAAATGTTGTCCTCCGGAAAATGAATCATCTCACCAGGATGATTCTAGTCCCATCGACTCTTTACACTAGCCCCGTCACCCCATCTTGTATTTCATCTGACGCATATTGACGCCGCCAGATATTGATCACCTTAACACTGTTGTGTAAAACTGCCAGTCTGATTACACTGATTATTTGACTGAATAGCATTAATAAAGAAGAAAATATATGCCCGAATCCATACCTGCCGACTCTGTTGGACTGGTAACTCCACAAATTGCTCACTTTAGCGAACCACTCTTACTGGAATGTGGACGAACATTGCCAGCGCATGAACTTGTCTTTGAAACCTACGGGGAACTCAATAAAGAAAAAAATAATGCCATTTTGATCTGTCACGCGCTTTCTGGTGATCATCACGCGGCAGGCTACCACAGCATGGAAGATCGTAAACCCGGATGGTGGGATTCATGCATTGGGCCAGGCAAGCCGATCGATACCAATTATTTTTTTGTTGTTTCACTCAATAACCTCGGTGGCTGTAGAGGATCAACCGGGCCTGTTACGATAAACACTGAAACCAATAAGCCATTTGGGCCCGACTTCCCAATTATAACAGTCAAAGACTGGGTAAAAAGCCAAAGCTTTTTGTCTAACAGGCTGGGCATTGAACAATGGGCAGCGATTATTGGCGGAAGCCTGGGTGGCATGCAAGTCATGCAATGGGCCATCGATAACCCTGATCGCCTCAGACATGCCGTTATTATTGCCGCGGCACCGAGACTATCCGCCCAAAACATCGCGTTCAACGAAATAGCTCGTCAGGCAATTATGTCCGACCCGGATTTTCATGAAGGCCATTATTACGAAAGAGGGGTGATTCCCCAACGAGGTTTAATGTTGGCGCGCATGCTTGGTCATATTACTTACCTGTCTGATGATGCGATGCGTGCTAAATTTGGTCGCGAATTGCGCGAAGGGAAAATCAATTTTGGCTTTGACGTAGAGTTTCAGGTAGAAAGTTATTTGCGCTATCAAGGGCGTTCATTTTCAGAACGATTTGATGCGAACACCTATTTATTGATGACCAAATCACTTGATTATTTCGATCCGGCGAGTTTATTTGATCATGATTTGTCCAAAGCCTTTAATAATATTACTGCCAGCTCGCTTGTGATTTCATTTACCAGCGACTGGCGATTCTCACCAGCAAGGTCTCGAGAGATAGTAAAAGCACTGACGGATAATCACAAGGATGTCAGCTATGCCGAGATTGAGGCGGACCAGGGACACGACGCTTTCCTGATGCCTATCCCTTATTATATGCAGGTTTTTCGCGCATATATGGACAGAATCATCGAGGAAGTTGCATGATGAAACTGCGCCCCGACCTCAAGATCATCAGTAACTGGATAAAGCCGGGGAGTCGAGTGCTCGACCTCGGTTGCGGTGACGGTACTTTGCTGGCGTATTTGCGCGATCACCGTGATATTGCTGGATATGGCCTGGAAATAGACGACGACAACATCGTTAAGAGCATTAACAAACGGGTAAACGTGCTGCAAACCAATCTGGATGCCGGGTTATCAGACTTTGAGGCCAATTCGTTTGAATATGTTGTGATGACGCAAACGCTTCAGGCCATTCATCGACCGGATCTGTTACTGGATGAAATGCTACGTGTTGGTCAAGAAGGTATTGTGACCTTCCCTAATTTTGGCCATTGGCAGGTGCGTCTGGATGTAGGCCTGAATGGCTCAATGCCTGTCTCTCGATCACTTCCAAATGAGTGGTATAGCACACCGAATATTCATTTGTGCACTGTTAAGGATTTCGAGCGCTTATGTAAAAAGAAAAACATTACGATACTGCAGCGAAGCGTTGTCAATCATGCACATCAAACCACCGTGGGGATGCGCCTGTTCCCTAATCTGTTAGGTGAATTTGCACTTTATCGCTTCAGTAGAAATGGCAAATAGATTTCATTTCGCATCGTTCACGCAACCATGCGTTATAGCGTATAATTATAATCCATCATCAACGGTGCATGATCCGAATAACGTTCATCCTTATAAATCGAAGTAGCTTTCACCAGGTCTTTCAGGCCGGGCGTAATGATTTGGTAATCAATACGCCACCCCACATTCTTCGCTCGGGCCTGACCGCGATTTGACCACCAGGTATACTGCTCTACTTCTTTATTAACCAAGCGAAAGGCATCGATATAACCCAGTTCATCAAATAGCAGGTCCAGCCAGGCGCGTTCTTCCGGCAAACACCCGGAGTTTTTTTGATTCGATTTCCAGTTTTTAATATCAATTTCCTTGTGAACAATATTCCAGTCACCACAAATGATGAAATCGCGTCTTTGACGTTTCATTTTTTTTAATCGATCTGTAAACCTTTCCATGAAGCTGAATTTAATTTGCTGGCGCTCATCACCAGAGGATCCGGATGGTAGATAAAGTGAAATGATGCTTAGTTTGCCAAAATCCACCTGAATAAAGCGACCTTCCCTGTCCATATCTTCAAAGCCTTCACCGAGTCCCAGGTGAACCTTATCTGGCTGTTGACGACTATAGATCGCTACACCACTGTAACCCTTCTTCTCTGCGTCAAAAAAATAGGTGTGATAACCTTCGGGGTAATGTTTTTCCACATCCAGCTGGTGTTCCTGCGCCTTGGTTTCCTGGAAACAAGCGACATCCGGTTTTTGTTTTATCATCCACTCAAAGAATCCCTTTCTAGCTGCGGAACGAATACCATTCATATTAAAACTGATCACACGCATCATACCTTCCTTACCTGAAATTCGCCTAAAATCTTAAAAATAACTTAAAAAACTAACAATTTTTGCCTTTTTTGTCATTTTTTTCTTGACACAACCTAATTTCCCACTAAAAATATGGGTTATTTCTCCCTGATGGGTGAGTGAGATTGCAAAAATTCTTTTCAAGCCGACAGGCTAGCAGGCTCGTTCAAGTTACCCCCAGACAGCTTACGTATTGGCGTAAAACGGGTCTTGTGGCACCTTCGCATCAAACACCGGGTGGACATGCACGCTACTCATTTACCGATCTGATTTCACTCAAAACTGCAAAAAGACTCATTGATGCAGGTGTATCAGTTCAACAAATTCGTAAAAGTCTGTCTTCACTAACCAGTTTATTACCCAGTCTCAACCGGCCACTAACAGAACTATCCCTGATTGCAACGGGAGATATCATCCTTGTCTTTCACGAAGGCAGTACCTTCGAGGCCATATCAGGACAGGAATGGATATTTCCCCTAGCGCAATTGCAGGACGATATAGAAAAAATGCACCCCGAGACAAGCAGCATTCAGGAAGAGTTGTTTCCGATGCTTGATATAGCGGGGGGTTCTTTCTCATGAGGAGAAAAAAAGGTGGCCTGGCCACCTTTCTTTTTATTAGATATTCGTTCATCGCTTGATCTAAACATGGAGGTCACCAGGATGACAACAATTGCCATTGCAAATCAGAAAGGTGGGTGCGGAAAAACAACAACTGCGATTAATCTTGCAGCCTGCCTCGGACAGCGCAAACAAAAAACGCTGTTAGTCGATATGGACCCACAAGGTCATGCCTCTCTTGGGCTGGGTGCGCAACACGAGGATAGCGAAGGCCTGTTTGAGGTATTCCTTCAGGACACAACATTAAAGGATGTCATTATTCACAATGTGATGGATGAGGTGGACCTGGTGCCTGCAACGATCTCTTTGGCAGCGGTAGAACACTTGCTGGCAGATGTTCCCAGACGGGAACGTCAATTGGCATTACGGCTTGAAAAAGTGAAAAATCATTATGATTTTATTATTCTGGATTGCCCGCCTGCACTGAGTATTTTATCAATTAATGCATTACGGGCAGCTGACGAGGTCATTATCCCCATTGAGATGAGTGTTTTTGCGCTGGATGGAATTGACCGACTCTGTGAAACAATAGAGCTGATTGCGGCTAAATATGATCTGGACATTCCGGTTCGGATTTTACCAACCATGGTTGACTACAGAACCCGGTTTGCACGCCACGTACTAGATGAACTAAAAGAGCGTTTTCCTGAAAAACTTGCGCCCTGTTACATACATTACACAACGAGAATGAAGGAGTCCTCTTATCAGGGAGTCCCGCTTTTTAGTTACTCACCTGAATCCCCCGCCGCATCCGATTATGAAACGCTAACTGAAAACACTATTCAAAAATATGAAGCCGACTTACGGAGAAAAGTACTGGCAGCGTTAGACACAT
>JBHHVB010000050.1:0-19009 GCA_046754065.1 Gammaproteobacteria bacterium | reverse complement strand
AAAGATCAACTCAGGATTGAGTAAGCAATACTGTCGTTTATTTTGCGCTTACGATTGAATATCGGACTAAAGTAGGTTTTTCTAAATTATTCGAATTGTTGGCAAACAAAAAAAGCGCCGGTTTTGGCGCTTTTTTTGTTTATAAGATGCTTTTAATTTTGCAGGTATTTATGAAGCTCATGCGCCAGCGTTAAACAGGCTTCGGAGTCTTTCCTGTTTTTCTTGTTGAGTTTTCCGTCAATTGAATATTCACATGTAAGTGGACTGTCAGAATTTCCGGACGAGATGGTCAGCGTGCTTTTGGCCGGGTCGTAGATGCTGTCAACTATACCGCCCACGTAGAAGCGATATGAAGAGGTGCGACTTAACCATAGTGTGCGCCGGTGTTGTTCAATCTTGCTGGTAAGTGCTTTAACATTGATGGTTTTAGGTGGTGCCTGATCAGTTTTTGCCGCTGCTGGTGCGGGCTTTTCTTTTTTAGGTGCTTCCTTAACCTCTGTAGGTGCTCCAGCATCGGCATCTAACGGTATAATTTCTACGACCGTATCGGTGGCCATATCTGTCCTGGCATCGGTCTTCGCGGCGTCGGAAGGTGTTGTTGTTTCTGTGGCAACCGGTTCGGCTTGTGTCGAGTCAGACGGCGTTGCCTCAGTTGTATCCGGAGTAGGGGCGTTGCTCGCGCATCCGGTGATGATTGAAAAAATAAGTAGTGCTGCAATGACGCAGAATTTATCCGTCCTATCGGTCATGGTTCCTCCCCCGGATTTTTCGAATCTGATGCTGTTAGATGCTTATCAGCAGTCCGATTTCATAATTTATTAGCGCAAAATAACAAACGAATGTGGCGATAATAAGGTGATTAACTTTGAGTTTATTCTTTAACAACCAAAAATTCTTATGCGTGAGTAATATTAACAGGCATAACGCTGTCACTGCAATTTTTGTATAGATGAATATGTTTACATCATGTTTTATCAGTGCATCCATAACCGGATTCGCTTCAGTGGCACCCATTTTTAACAGATTCAGTGTGAAAAATGCGTCAGTGCAACTTAAAACCAGTGTGAGTGCGATGATGACAACGAGCCACGGTTCGTAGCGGTCAACATAATGTCCTTTTTTTAATTCATGATGGCGTCTATGACCATGACGATTGGTTTTTACAAAACTGTATAATAGTGAACGAAAATGATGCTTACGTCGGTCCTCGCCTTCTCGGCGGTCTGGAGCTGTGCCAAGTATATCAGTATTATTCATGCGATTGTTCTTCTTCCTGTCGTATCGAGTATTTTAGCAAGTTATATTCTGCATTCTCAATTTAAATGTTATATAGCAATTACCGCGCCCACATAAAATAGTCTAATAAATACAAATGGATATCGATAATGGTGGAGTATTATGATGCGTGGGTGTTAATAATTCCGACGCATCCAATCATATTCATTCCGGGTATCACTTTCCGGCGCTTTGTTGTGAGCCCGGGCATTGAGTCATTCTTTGTGCTGAACGTCATCGATTGTGTCAGTGTACGCTATTTAGTAAACTAGCGCGTTTTTTAGCGCATTATAAACATGTCATCACTCGATAACGAAGTCAGTCGCCGTCGAACATTTGCGATTATTTCTCACCCGGACGCGGGTAAAACAACATTAACCGAAAAATTGTTACTGTTCGGTGGTGCGATTCAGCTTGCGGGAACCGTGAAAGGTAGAAAGGCCGCAAAACATGCGACCTCTGACTGGATGGAGCTAGAAAAACAGCGCGGTATTTCTGTAACGACGTCCGTGATGCAGTTTCCTTATCGTGAATCCATAATTAATTTGCTCGATACACCCGGACATGAAGATTTTTCCGAGGACACTTATCGTACGCTTACGGCAGTTGACTCCGCCTTGATGGTGATTGACAGTGCCAAGGGCGTCGAGGCCAGGACTATTAAATTAATGGAAGTCTGCCGTTTACGTGATACGCCCATTATTACCTTTATCAATAAGCTGGATAGGGAAGGGCGTGAACCCATCGAGTTGTTGGACGAAATTGAAGATATCCTGAAGATACGTTGCGCGCCGGTAACGTGGCCCATTGGTATGGGCAAGGGGTTCAAAGGCGTATTCAATTTGCAAACAGACAGCATTCATCTGTTTAGCCCAACTCACGGTGGAAAAATTCAGGAGGGCGAGGTTATCGATGGTCTCGATAATCCACGGCTTGATGAATTGTTTGGCCCATTGGCCAATGAACTACGAGAAGAAATCGAACTGGTAAAGGGTGCTAGCCACGAGTTTGATTTGCAGTCTTTTTTAGCGGGTGAGCTGACCCCGGTGTTTTTCGGTTCTGCCATCAATAACTTTGGAATCAGGGAACTGCTCGATGCATTTTCTGATTTTGCGCCACCACCGCAATCGCGTGAAACACTAACACGCGAGGTGCACGCATCTGAAGACAAGTTCAGTGGATTTGTTTTTAAGATTCAGGCCAATATGGACCCGGCGCATCGTGACCGGGTGGCGTTTTTAAGGGTTTGTTCGGGGCGTTACACCAGAAACATGAAGATGAATCATGTACGTATTGGGCGTTCCGTCCAGGTGGCCAATGCCATTACCTTTATGGCGAACGATCGGGAGCATACTGAAGAGGCCTATCCAGGGGACATTATTGGCCTGCATAATCACGGGACGATCAAGATTGGTGATGTCTTTACCCAGGGCGAAGACCTGAAGTTTGTCGGCATTCCCAATTTTGCACCTGAATTGTTTCGCCTTGTGATTCTAAGGGATCCGCTAAGACTCAAGGCATTGCAGAAGGGTGTCGATCAGCTATCTGAAGAGGGGGCGACACAGGTGTTTCGACCCCTGAACAGGAACGATATTATTCTCGGCGCTGTGGGCGTGCTGCAGTTTGATGTGGTCGCACAACGCCTGAAAGATGAATATAACGTTGAATGCTCATTTGAGAATGTGCAGGTTGCGACTGCACGTTGGGTCAGATGTGGTGACGAAAAGATGTTAGACGATTTTCGTGTCAAGGCGCACGACAATCTGGCGATCGACAGTGCAGGGGAGTTAACATACATTGCACCGACGCGCGTGAATCTGGATCTAACTATTGAGCGCTGGCCTGATATTGAGTTCTTGGCAACGAGAGAGCATTAAGTGAGTTAGATAATTTTACTCCGAAGCTTTATCTGCACTTTCTATATAGTTAAGGGTCTTTTCGGCCAGAATTTCACCAGACCAGTCAATAACTGAAACCTTCCACTCTCCAATCCATTTTGGATCCAGTCTTTTGCTGGATTTAATACGCCAGCGTGGACCACGGATATCAAATTTTATCTCTGCCATGACTTTGCCATTATATTCCCAGCGATGCGTGATCGGTTGCCCCGCCATATCACGTTGTTCGCTAAAAAAATAAACCTTCTCATTATCGTTAGTGAGTTCAGTAATGTCATTGACGGGTTCCCGTTCGACGACTTTGGTAGTGAATAACGCACGCACTACGCCTTCTGTCATTGATTCTGATTGATCAGTATCCTGTTCCGCAAAGCCAGTGGCTGGTAATAACCAGAGTAGTATTGTGATCAAGAGTAATAATTGGCGGTTGTTCATGGCAGTATCCCTTCTATTTCATTCTAAAAGAGCAAGTCCTAGAGTGACTGAATTTTGGTAATCTGTTCATTTAATTTTTCTAAAGAAGTACGCATTCCATCCACACGTTGTTTTTCCCGCGCAACAATATGACTGGGCGCCCGTTCAACATAATTCGCGTTAGATAATTTTTTCTCGCTTTTTTCCAGATCAGTGTTTAGTTTATCGATCTCTTTTTGTAAACGAGCCAGTTCGGCGCTTTTGTCAATGAGGCCAGCCATGGGTATCAGGATTTTCATTTCGCCGACAAGGGCGGTTGCAGATTCCGGTGGTGTGTCATTGTCGTCTATTGAAGTGATAGATGCCAGTTTGGCCAACGTCTGTAAATATTCACGGTTGTTAGCCAGCTTATTCAGGTCTTCATCAGATCCATGTTGTAGTAACGCTTCCAAAGGTTTGTTGGGTGGTATATTCATACCGCTGCGTATTTTTCTAATGCCTAATATAAAGCTCATCAGCCATTCGATTTCAACAATTGCATCATGGTCGATAATGTCACGATTCGTTCCTGGATAGGCTTGAATCATGATGGTTTCTGTCAGATTATTGGTAAGTGGAGCCACCCGTTGCCATATTTCTTCTGTAATAAATGGAATAATGGGGTGGGCCATTCGCAAGATGCTTTCAAGTACTGTGAGCAGGGTGTGTCGGGTTCCGCGTTGTGCTTCAGGAGAACTGGTCTCTGACATTAACACTGGCTTGGACAGTTCCAGGTACCAGTCACAGTATTCGTTCCAGGTGTATTCATAAATCGCCTGCGCTGCGAGGTCGAAACGGTAGTTTTTAATGGCGTTGTTCACATCTTCCGAGATAATTTGCAGGCGGGACAATATCCATTTGTCAGGAAGACTCAGTTCAATATCACCACCGTCAAATCCGTTATCCTGCTGCTCGGTGTTCATCAGTACATATCTTGCCGCATTCCACAGTTTATTACAGAAATTACGATATCCCTGAATGCGGTTAAGATCGAATTTTATATCTCTTCCGGTAGAAGCTAGCGCTGAAAATGTAAAGCGCAATGCATCGGTACCGAAGGCTGGAATACCTTCCGGGAAATCTTTTCTGGTGGCAGCCTCGATATTTTTTGCCATATCAGGTTGCATCAATCCAGTGGTACGTTTCTTGATCAGTGATTCCAGGTTGATGCCATCAATAAGGTCCAGCGGATCAAGCACATTGCCTTTTGATTTGGACATTTTTTGACCATGCCCGTCTCTAACAAGTCCGTGAATATAAACCTCTGTGAACGGGACCTTGCCGGTAAATTTCAGGCCCATCATGATCATTCTGGCAACCCAGAAGAAGATGATATCAAATCCGGTGACCAGCACACTGGTTGGGTAGAATGTATTGAGGGCCCTGGTTTCCTCTGGCCATCCAAGCGTGGAAAAAGGCCACAGTGCTGAAGAAAACCAGGTATCGAGCACATCATCATCCTGGTTAAGCTGAAGCTCTGGCGGCAGTTTATATTTTTCTCTCGCTTCATCTTCGGTACGTGCTACATACACATTGCCAGCGCCGTCATACCAGGCAGGAATTCGGTGTCCCCACCAGATTTGCCGGCTAATGCACCAGTCCTGAATATTTCGCATCCATTCAAAATAGGTGTTTTTCCAATTGTCTGGCACGAAGCGGATATCACCATCCTCTACTGCCTTGATTGCAGGCTCTGCGAGGGGCGCAACCTTGACATACCACTGGTCAGTTAACAAAGGCTCAATCACCGTGCCTGATCTGTCTCCACGGGGTACCATGAGTTTGTGGTCTTCCGTTTTCTCAAGCAGTCCGAGTATTTCAAGGTCTTTAACGACCTGCTTGCGTGCCTCAAAACGGTCTAGTCCAAAATATTTTTCGGGAGCCGCTTCGTTGATCTTTGCGTCGATGGTAAAGATGTTAATAACTGGCAAATCATGACGCTCACCCATTGCATAATCGTTGAAGTCATGGGCTGGAGTAATCTTTACACAACCGGTACCAAATTCCGGGTCCACGTATTCATCTGCAATAATGGGTATTTCACGTTCCGTTAATGGTAATTTGATTGTTTTGCCGATGATATGTTGATACCTTTCATCATCAGGGTGAACCGCAACGGCAGCATCGCCCAGCATCGTTTCAGGCCTGGTGGTTGCAACAATTATTTCGCTGCTCCCGTCGCCGAGCGGGTAGCGGATATGCCACATGTGGCCATTTTCTTCCTGTGATATGACTTCCAGGTCCGACACCGCGGTGTGTAATACTGGATCCCAATTGACCAGACGTTTACCGCGGTAGATCAAACCTTCATCATAAAGGCGAACAAAAACCTCCTTGACCGCATCCGACAGACCTTCATCCATGGTAAACCGTTCATGAGACCAGTCCAGGGAGGAGCCCATTCTGCGTAATTGTTTGGTGATAGTGTTGCCCGACTGTTCTTTCCATTCCCAGACTTTTTCAATGAATGCCTCACGACCGAGATCATGTCTGGATTTTCCTGCTCCCGCTAACTGGCGTTCGACAACCATTTGGGTTGCAATGCCTGCATGATCGGTACCTGCCTGCCAGTGTGTGTTTTCCCCGTTCATCCGGTGGTAGCGGATTAGCGCATCCATAAGCGTGTCCTGGAATGCGTGTCCCATATGCAGTGTGCCAGTGACATTGGGTGGGGGAATCATGATGCAGTACGGGGATCCCTGGCCGGATGCCGTAAAATAACCATTTTTTTCCCAGGTTTCGTACCAGTGCTGCTCGATTGATTGCGGGTTATATGTCTTTTCCATTGCTACTTATTATTTCCAACTACCATTAAATATCTGTGAATCACCAACCTCGTATTGTAACGTAAACTTCCGATTAATGCTGATTCGTAAACAATTAGACCAGTTGGTTAAAGGATCACGGAGATATGCAGTGGGGAGAAACTAGATTTCGTGTGTTTTGAGCGCGTACCCTCGATCGCGGTAAAAACTGTATCTTTCGCGACCGGCTTTTTTCGCACTGTCGTTTGGCTCAATGACCTCGGCCACCCGTTCGAACCTGCTGAAGTAAAGGGGAACCTCCGCAGAAAGGTTAATCAGGATATCCATATGAGAGTTCGGATCAGAGTTATGACCAATCTGGATTTTAGGTTCGTCTGAATCTTCTTTTTTCTCATTGTTATAAAGTGAGTGAGGTATGAAGCTAGCCTGCTTATAGGTCCAGAGGAGGTCATCCATGATGTCTGCCTCAGCCCGGGAGTCTGTGTTTATATATACCTCGTGGCCAAGAGGGTAAACCTTCTCGACCAGTCGGCATGCGGTCCGTTCACGTCCATTCGGCGTATCATCCTTTAGAATATAAAAATCAATTCTTGTCATGAATGAATCAATGGATAGTTATAACGACTTCCAGATCAGGTGATGTTACACACTGCTCTTGTTAATTAAAAACTCCACGAGCAGTGGGACCGGGCGCCCGGTCGCTCCCTTATGGTGGCCACTTCGCCACGCGGTACCAGCGATATCCAGATGTGCCCATTGATATTTCTCGGTGAACCGTGAAAGAAAACAAGCTGCTGTAATCGTGCCGGCTTCTCGTCCTCCAACATTTGCCATGTCGGCAAAGTTGGTTCTTAACTGTTCTTGGTAATTGTCCCATAAGGGCATTTGCCAGGCTCTGTCGTCACTGTTCTTTCCCGCAAGCAACAAATCATCGGCAAGCGGTTGATCATTGCTCAATAGACCAGATGCGTGTTTGCCCAGTGCGATGACACATGCACCTGTCAGGGTAGCAATATCGATAACAACTTCGGGATTAAATCGGTCACAAAATGTCAGCGCATCACAGAGTATCAGCCTACCTTCCGCATCTGTATTCAGTACTTCTATGGTTTTTCCGGACATGCTGGTTACGACATCGCCAGGTTTACTCGCATTTCCATCCGGCAGATTTTCACATGAGGGTACAACGCCTACGACGTTGATCGGTAACTCGAGTTCCGCTATGGAGGCAATAGTACCGAACACACTGGCCGCGCCACACATATCGAATTTCATTTCATCCATGGCTGGTGAGGGTTTTATCGAAATACCGCCAGAGTCAAAGGTGATTCCTTTACCTACCAGAACGATGGGTTTGTCGTCGCTATTTCCACCGGTGTATTCCATAGTAATCAGTTTTGGTGCCTGACGGCTACCTCTGGCTACTGACAAAAATGCACCCATTTTCAGGGTTTCCATCTGTTTTTGTTCTATCACCTTGGTCGTCAGTTTTTGGTGCTTTTTTGCTAATACTCTGGCCTGGTCTGCCAAATAGCCTGGCGTACAGATATTTCCTGGCAGGTTGGCCAGGTCTTTTGCCAGATTGACCCCGTGGGCTATCGCTTTGCCGGTTTTTATGCCCGTTCTGCCCGGTTTTTGTGTATCAGTATCGACGCAGTTAACGATGAGTTTTTGCAACTTCCTGCCCTGGGTACCTTTCTTGCTTTTTAACTGATCAAAGTTGTAATAAATATCGCTGGTGATGGTGACCAGCTGTGCTGCTATCCAGCCCGTATCCTTATCGTTTACTTCGATATCGGTTAGATAACACGTTGCGTCCTTGATGTTGTTTTCCTTGAGCGTCTGCGCCATTTTCTGGGCAATTTTCCGAAACTGTTTATCGTCAAGTGCCTTATTTTGCTTGCCGCAGCCGATTAATAACACCCGCTCGCATGAAGCTCTGGGAATATCCTGCAATAACAGTGCAGTACCCACTTTTCCCTTGATATCACCTCGTTTTAGCAAGTCAGAGATAAAGCCGCGCGAGATCTTGTCCAGAGCTTCCGTTGACCTTGTAAGGCGCTTTGATTCGTAGATGCCTACGACTACGCATGCTGTTCTGTGTTTCCTAATATCAGTGGTATTAACCGTAAAGTCCATAAATCTATCTCCACGTAGTCAGCCAAATTAGCATTCAATTACTATTTTCATGTCCAGACGATCAGGGTTACCTTCAAGAAATATCAACCGCACAATTTGCCATAAAACTCCGTTGTTATTCCTTGTCTGGACCTAATAACCGGGGGAATACCAGCGCCTGGGGTATTCGATATCGATGATCTGTAGTAAAGTCCAGATGCCCTGCTAATTTTGAAAGTTTACATGAATTGATTCGATAATTACATGCTAATAAAGACTGGGTTAATGACTTGATCCTTAATAGATATATATTTAAAGAAATTCTTTATACGCTGTTAGGTATAATGGCGATTCTAATACTGATATTTGTTAGTCAGCGATTTGTGGATTATCTCGCTGATGCCAGTGTTGGCGATCTTTCAAGTGCGCTGGTGCTGAAGCTTTTATCGCTAAAGACAATCAATTCCTTGATGATCATTTTACCCCTGTCGCTGTTTTTGGCGGTATTGTTATCATTCGGTCGGCTGTATAAAGATCATGAAATGATTGTAATGGCGGCCTGCGGGGTAAGCGTTCGCACCGTTTTCAAGATTGTCTTCAGGTTTTCCATCGTCATTGCGTTTATCGTCGCTGCTATTTCACTGTTAGTAGCGCCCTGGGCTGAAGAGCAGGCCTACCGAATTCAGGATCAACAAAAAAATAGTTCTGAGCTCAGTGGTATCGCCGCTGGCAGGTTTACCGAGTCTTCGGCATCTGACGGTGTTATTTATGTCGAAGATCTGCGTAATAAAGGTGAAGAGATGATCAACGTTTTTATGCAGAGTGAAAAAGGGGATAGTCAGAGCGTCCTTTCGTCAGCCAGGGCTTATGAGTCTGTGGATGAAGATAATGGGGGGCGCTTCATCGTAATGGTGGATGGCTACAGATACGAGGGTACACCAGGGGAAAGGGATTTCAAGATGATTAAATTTAAAGAACATGGTATTCGGATAACCGAGAATACCAGTCCGCCAACGTTCAGAAAGTTACGTGCGAGTCCTACTATCAATCTGGTAAAGGCAGGTGGAGTGGAAGAATTAACCGAGTTACACTGGCGGATATCAATGCCACTTTCTGCAGTGTTGCTGGCATTACTGGCTGTGCCTTTAAGTAGGACCTTGCCGAGACAAGGCAGGTATGGAAAGCTATTTACCGCGATTCTGGTGTATGTGATTTACAGTAATCTGATGGGCGTGGCGCAAACCTGGATGGAGAGGGGAATGGTTCCTGTGTCTGTGGGTATGTGGTGGGTTCATTTGTGTGTGCTTGCAGGGATCCTGATACTTTTGTCACGTCAATATGGCGCAAAATGGGTGACTAACGCGCTATTAGGTCGGGCACAAGGCTAAATTAGCAAAATGAAAATTCTTGATCGATACATAGGGATTGCGGTGCTGGGAAGTACGCTAGTGGTGCTTAGCGTATTGCTGGCGTTGTTTGCTTTCATAACATTTGTCGGTGAGCTGGATGATGTTGGCAGGGGAAATTATGGGTTGTTAGAGGTGACAGAATATGTGCTTCTAAGATTACCAAGGTATACCTATCAATTTTTTCCGGTTGCCGCATTGTTGGGAAGCTTGATCGGGCTTGGGCTTCTGGCGAGTAACAGTGAGCTGGTTGTAATGCGAGCCTCCGGAATATCCATAAAACAAGTGGTTTTGTCGGTAATGAAGGCCGGGTTCTTATTGATGATTATGGTGATTGTTTTAGGCGAATTTGTCGCAATCAAGAGTGAGCAGTATGCCGTTGAGATGCGCTCAGAGGCAATTTCCAAAAAGATCTCATTGAAAACACAAAGCGGTTTCTGGACCAGGGATGGAAAAAATTTTATCAATATCGAAACCATTAACCCTGACGGTGCGCTAACAGGAGTCAATATTTATCAATTTAACGAGCGACACCAGCTACAGGTTGTGACCAATGCAGGCTCAGCTACTTATGAAAATGGTCACTGGGAATTGGAAAAAATAGTCCGGAGCGAGTTTGTCAACCAAAGGGTGGAAACTACTGAGCTACCCACGACAACGTGGGATTCCCTGCTAAGTCCTTCATTGCTTGATTTGGTTGTGATTAAACCCGAGCGGCTTTCCTGGTGGGAATTGTACCGATACTCCAGGTTTTTGGAAAACAATGAACTCGATTCTTCCCGCTACAGTATGAAGCTTTGGGAAAAAACCATACTGCCATTTTCGACCGGAGTAATGGTGTTTCTGGCTATTCCCTTTGTATTCGGTCCGTTAAGGTCAGTGGGAATTGGTCAGAGGATACTGGTTGGTTCCCTGGTTGGTATTACCTTTTATATGTTAAATAAAATGGCAAATTATTCAGGCCTTGTGTACGAACTCCACCCTGTCATCAGTGCAGTATCTCCAACACTGATTTTTTTTGCATTCTCAATATACATGATGCGCCGGATCTTTTAGATCAGGCCACTTACCACAGGTGTAAAATGTTTGTGCAGGGGCTTGAGAGATCAGGCCTCAGTATCGATTACGGTTCCAAGTGTTTCATTGACTCGTTCAACGACCTTGATAGCGGACTCAGTTTCGAGTCGCGCCATCATCAGGTCTACAAGGGGTTCCGCAACGGTTACAGGATCCCGGGATGTTGCGGTTTCTGGATTTGCAACTTTGGATGCCGCCTCGTTCATTTTTTGCTGGCCGCGTTGAATACCTTTCAGACCAGTATTAAGTGCAGAAATATTGCTCATATTCACCTCACCTCATGCGCGATTGTTGGATCGTTTTTTATTGTTCTTGTATCTAACAATATCGGCAAATTAAAAAATTTATTGAATCTAATTTCAGCGTTTATACGAATATGAATGTAAGGATTTCTGACAACATTCGGGTTAATCCGCTGCAAGCTCAGACTGGTAGAGGTAGTTACCAAAAGTACAAATAATAAATAATTCTATCGTTAGGTTTATGTGGGTAAAGCCTGGTAGTCAGATTTGTCAACAAATGGAATCCTATCGATTTTCGATTCTTCAAGAAGTTGTTCGTTTTGCCGATATTCATAGGGTATTAACCTTCAAGAAATGTAACTTAAGCATAACTACAGATGTACGGAATAGACCTGAATATGATTGACCCTGGAGAGTTGACGCAGTCTGCGCGTGACGAGGCCTCCAGTAGCTCGGATAAGCGACAAATAAATGTTTTGTTGATCGAAGAGAATCCCACTAACGCAAAAAACGTTAGATCGATGTTAGGTTATCAGGACGCCGGTCTTTTTTCGGTAAAGCATGTTTCGAGATTTATCGAGGGACTACGCAATCTGCGTAACGAACCCTTCGATATTGTATTGCTGGACCTGGCTGTATCTCATTCCCAGGGTGTGGAAAGCATTTCACAGATTGAATCTGCTGCGCCCGATGTGGCAACGATTGTACTGAGCGATGGACATGATGAAAAACTGGCCTTACAGGCAGTACAGGCAGGCGCTCAGGATTATCTTATCAGGGAGCAGGGCGATCAGTATTTGATGGCCCGCGCAATTCGATATGCGATTGAAAGAAAGCAGGAAAAAAGAAGACTTACGCAGCTGGCACACTACGATCCACTGACGGGACTTGTAAACCGAAGTATGTTCCATACACAACTGGAGAATGCTATTTCCAGAAGTCAACGTACTTTGATTCCTGTTGGGCTTATGTACCTGGATCTGGACGGGTTTAAAAAAATTAACGATACATTGGGTCATGATGTTGGAGATATGCTTTTGCAGGCAGTAGCAACGCGCTTGCAAGAATGCGTCCGGGATGGTGATGTCATTAGTCGTCTCGGTGGAGACGAGTTTACTATCATTTTGAATAACTTAAACCAAATTGAGGATGCCGAAAAAGTGGCGAGCGGTGTGATAAAGGCGCTTGAAACTGCATTTTATCTTGATGGAAATGACGTATTTGTATCATCAAGTATCGGTATCGCTGTACATCCCGCGGATGGAGACAGCCAGGAGACATTAATAAAAATGGCGGATGCCGCGATGTATCACGCCAAGCATAATGGACGAAACAACTATCAGTTTTATTCTCCGAATATTGTTACCCAGAGCAAGGAGGAGCTGACCCTGGAGAGAGATTTGCACTATGCGTTACAAAGAAATGAATTTGTTCTTCATTACCTGCCACAGCTGGATTTGACCAAGGAACAAATTGTGGGAGCAACCGCATTATTGCGTTGGAAAAAAGATGATGGTGATGAATTGATTTTGCCACAGGATTTTATCCCCGTTGCGGAAGAAACCGGGCTAATAGTGCCAATAGGGCAATGGGTCATCTCTACTGCTTCCGAACACTATCAACAATGGATACAACAGGGACTCGCTCCGATAACGCTGTCTATCAATATTTCGGCACAGGAATTCAAAAACAGTGAGCTGGTTGATTTTATTCGGGAAAAAATCCAATCCAATCGTATGAATCCATCCAACCTGGAGCTGGAGCTTACCGAAAGTACCTTGCTCGACACGATATCAAGCAATGAAACCATAGCCAGATTAAGACGTCTGGGTATTTGTGTAGCGCTGGATGGGTTTGGAACGGGGAAGTCATCATTTGATTGTATTCGTAGATTTCAGGTAAATACACTAAAAATAGACCGATCATTTACTCATCGGGCCGAAGAAAGCCTAAGCGACAATGTGATCATTGAATCAATCGTTAATCTTGGTCATAAGCTTGGACTAAAAGTGGTAGCGGATGGTGTGGAAAATGAGAAACAATTTCGCTATTTAAAAAGTATCGGCTGCGATGAGATTCAGGGATTTCATATTTCCCAGCCGCTCGATTTTGAGGCGATGTCTGGCTACTTAAGCGATAACCAGAAATAGATCGAAATTCAATTTTTTAATCTACTTGCTTAAATTCCGGAATTGGTTCAGCTTAAAGCATCGTAGGTTTACGGGACGTTTAGTCGCAGATTTGGCGCTCCCTAGGGGACTCGAACCCCTGTTACCGCCGTGAGAGGGCGGTGTCCTAGGCCACTAGACGAAGGGAGCAGGCTAATGATCAGCTTAAGCTATGATTTTATTGTCAAATCATAGTATTATACGTTGGATATTTCAATCTACAAGTTGACCATTCAAATTAGTTAAAGGCAGGAAATCAAATCAGTCATCCCGTCGTTATTCCTCGTTCAGAACATATTATTTCGCGGGCAGCGATTAGTGATAATGCCCTGAAGGTTCTCTACCGATTGAAAGATTCAGGATTCAAAGCCTACCTGGTGGGGGGTTGCGTTCGAGATTTAATGCTTGGACGAGAGCCAAAGGATTTTGACGTTGCCACCGATGCACTCCCGGAACAGGTAGAGCACCTATTTAAAAATTGTCGATTAATTGGTCGCCGATTTCGTTTGGCTCATATTCACTTCAAGGGTGAAATTATCGAGGTGGCTACGTTTCGTGGCTCTCATAACGGTGACGAAAAGGGTGGAGAGATTCAAGCGGGTAGAATTGTTCGGGATAACGTATTTGGATCGATAGAAGAGGATGCCGTTCGGCGTGACTTTTCAGTCAATGCGCTTTACTACAATATTGATGATTTTAGTGTAGTTGACTACCTTGGTGGTGTGGACGATCTTAAGAATGGCGTATTGAGATTGATAGGGGATCCTGCGGTCCGTTATCGTGAAGATCCGGTCAGAATGCTTCGGGCGGTCAGATTTATATCGAAGTTAGGCTTCAGGCCCCATCCGGACAGTGAAGCACCTTTGTTCAAGCTGGGAGGTCTGCTGGAAGATATTTCTCCTTCCAGACTGTTTGACGAGATGTTGAAGTTGTTTTTAAGTGGATCGGCTGTTCAGAATTTTGAACTGTTAAGACATTATGACTTGTTCGCTCACCTTTTCCCCTATACAGATAAAGCGTTAGAGGAGCAGCGCAATAACTTTCCCCAGATGCTTTTGATTAATGCGCTGGCCAACACTGATCTGCGTTTGGAACAAGGAAAACCTGTAACCCCTGCATTTCTGTTCGCAGCCTTCTTATGGCCAGCCTTGCAAATGGAGACCGCAAATTTAATTCAAAACGGAATGACAGAAGCCCAGGCTATTCAAACGGTTGCCAGAAAACTTATCCAGAAACAGTCGCAATGTGTTAGTTTGCCCAGGCGTTTTAGTATTGTGACGCGAGAAATATGGGCCTTGCAGCCTCGTCTAAAGCGTAATAAAGGAAAGCGAGCGCTGGCGGTATTAAAGCACCAAAGATTTCGTGCGGCCTATGATTTTTTGCTGTTAAGAACGCAAGCAGGTGAGGATTATCAGGCCCTGGTTGACTGGTGGACCCAAATTCAGGAGCAGGATGAAGGTGAGCAACACAAGATGTGTCGCGCGAAAAATCATCAACGAAAGAAGCACAGTCGACGACGGAAACCGCCCAAAAAAATAGCGCCGCCATTCGGATCTCCATCATAGATGTCTGTCAATTCCATCGTTGTAAGTGTCTACATAGGCCTGGGAAGCAATTTAGATGATCCGGTTGGTCAGATACGCACAGCCGTTTGCTCGCTTGACGAGTTGTATGGTAGCAAAGTCATCACCCAGTCGTCCCTGTACCAAAGCGAACCCATGGGTCCCAGGGGGCAACCAAAGTTTATTAACGCGGTCGTACGCCTTGATACCAGCCTGTCAGCGCATGAATTACTGGATAATCTGCAGAAAATAGAGGTTCGTCAAGGGCGAATTAGAAGCAGGAAACGTTGGGGGCCACGCACGCTTGACCTGGATATATTGTTGTTTGGAAATGAAATCGTGAAAGATGATATATTGGTAGTTCCGCATCCAGGTCTATCAGAACGTGAATTTGTTCTGTATCCTTTGTATGAGATAGCGCCCGATGTGAAAATACCTGAGTTGGGTAATATTGAAAAAATAATCAAGAAATGTCCACTGCGAAACATGATAAGGATCGAGTAAGTTGGTAGGCGTGCCACAACCAAAATACATTGTTGTAGAGGGGCCCATAGGTGTTGGAAAGACCAGTCTGGCAAAGCGTTTAGCTGAAACCTTTGGTACCGCTCTGCTTTTGGAAGGCGCCGAAGAAAACCCCTTTCTGGAACGCTTTTATCAAAACCCGAAACAGGGAGCGCTACCGACGCAGTTGTTTTTTCTGTTTCAGCGGGCCAGGCAGGTTATGGAGCTCAAACAGGGGGACATTTTTAATGCAGTCAGGGTGGCTGATTTCCTGATTGATAAAGATAAACTGTTTGCCCAATTGACGCTGGATGATGATGAATTAAGGCTGTATGAACAGGTGTATAGTCATTTAACGCTGGATGCGCCAGTGCCAGACCTTGTTATATATTTGCAGGCACCAGTAAATATTCTGATAGATCGCGTTATGAAAAGAGGTATAGCGCACGAAAAGATGATCAAGCCCGATTATCTGCAAAATGTAGCGGATGCCTATGCACATTTTTTCCACTATTATGATGTGTCGCCCTTGCTCATCGTGAATGCAACCGAAATTGATCCCGTTAATAATGACCAGGATTACGAAGCCTTGCTCAAGCGAATTCGAAATATTACAAGCGGCAGGCATTACTTTAATCCCATTCCCATTGCACTTTGATTGTTATTGATAATCTAAAATAACAGGCATCTACTCACTACTGTAAATTGATTATGACTCCAACCGTACGATCATCAGGACTATCAAGTGATATCACTCTGACGACCCTCCGGAATATGAAAAAGAAGGGCGAAAAGTTTGTTTGTCTAACCGCTTATGATGCATGTTTCGCGAAGGTGCTCGAAAACGCTGGTGTTGAAGTGATATTGGTAGGGGACTCGCTGGGCATGGTTGTACAGGGGAAGCGCTCTACATTACCCGTCACAATCGCCGATATGATTTATCACACTCAATGTGTTTCAAATGGAAAAAATCACGCAATGCTGATGGTGGACATACCCTTTATGAGTGACATGACTCCTCAGCAGAGCCTGGCGACCGCAGCACGCCTGATAAAAAAAGGTGGTGCAGAGATTGTCAAGATAGAAGGCGGGACTGCGGTTGTCGAAAATGTGCGCCTGATGAGTCAGCGCGGTATCGCTGTTTGTGCGCACCTGGGACTGTTGCCACAGTCTGTGAATAAAATGGGGGGATATCGGGTGCAGGGTAAGGATGACTTGACGTCACAGCGAATTGTGGACGATGCGCAATTGCTGGTTGAAGCTGGTGCTGATCTGGTATTGCTTGAATGCGTGCCTAAAGACGTTGCCAGACGTGTTGTCGACGTCGTTGAAGCTCCTGTTATCGGTATAGGCGCGGGTAATGTATGTGATGGTCAGGTTTTAGTACTCCACGATATGTTGGGAATTACTCCAGGAAAACGTCCCCGGTTTTCCCGTAATTTTCTGGAGGGAAATGCGTCCATTCTGGATGCGGTATCTGCGTATGTTGCTGCCGTCAAGGATGGGTCTTTTCCTTCAGATGAACAAAGCTATCTTTGAGTAACTGAACTATGCAGACGGCACATCATATCAATGCAGTTAAAGCGATCATTCGCCAGTGGCGAAATGAGGAAAAAACCATTGCGTTTGTGCCGACCATGGGAAATTTACATGACGGGCACATGCAGCTGGTTCATCATGCCGCCACGATTGCCGACCGCGTTGTCGTTAGTATTTTTATTAACCCGATGCAGTTTAACGACAAGGCTGATTTTGATAGTTATCCCGTTACGCTTGATGAGGATCTCGCAAAGCTAACCGATTATGATGTTCACCTGGCTTTTATACCGGATACGGGTGAAATCTATCCGCAAGGAGAGGCTGACTGTAGTCGCGTATTAGTGCCGGGGCTTTCGGAAATTTTATGCGGAGAAAATCGACCCGGGCACTTCGAGGGAGTCACAACTGTCGTGGCCAAGCTATTCAATATTGTAGAGCCTGATTTGGCAGTGTTTGGAAAGAAGGACTACCAGCAATTAGTGATCATTCAACATATGGTGCAGGACCTGTGTTTTCCCCTGAAAGTTATTGGCGTTGAAACAGTGCGAGAGCTTGATGGTCTGGCAATGTCCTCCAGAAATCATTATCTGGCAAAACATGAGCGTCAATATGCACCCTCCCTGTATCGGGTTCTGGGGGCCGCAGGCGAAAGAATCAAGGCAGGTGAGCGAGATTATTCGCTGATCGAAGCCGATTGCTTGCGGTCTCTGGAGAAAGCCGGGCTCCGTCCAGAATATGTAGCCGTAAGACAGGCCGGTACACTTTCGACGGCACAGGCACAGGATACAGAAATAGTCATCCTGGCAGCTGTCTGGCTTGGTAAAGCCAGACTGATCGATAACATACTGTTATCGTTATAGAATTATGTTTTTATCTTTGAAAAGAAAATGCTAGAATAGGCTGCTTTAAAAGCTCCCTCTTTGTAAAATCAATCACTTAGGCGTAACATGATTATATCGGAGCTATGGTTTTAAGGTTAAAAATGCGACAAACATTGCTCAAAGCTAAAATACATCGTGTCAGCGTGACTCATTCCGAACTGGAGTATGAGGGTTCCTGCGCAATTGACGATGAACTATTGGCCGCAGCCGGAATTTTAGAATATGAGCAGATTCATATTTATAACATCAATAATGGTGAGCGATTTGTGACCTATGCGATTCGAGCAGAAGCAAGGTCGGGTATTATATCTGTCAACGGCGCTGCAGCCCACAAGGCACAACCGGGCGATCGGCTTATCATCTGTGCCTTTGCCGAATATGACCAAAACGAAATCGACCGTTACCATCCGGCATTAGTCTACGTTGACGAGGATAATAAGATAACCGGTCAGCGAGACAGTATTCCATTGCAAGTCGCATAAATTTCGTCTGGCGAAGTTCAGGAGCGATTCCAGGGCATCCCGTCCTCATCTATCACGATGACCGGTTTAGGCGCGTTCTTTTGATAACAAATTGTCATCCAGTTTGGATTATTATCTGACTGAGATTCCGCGAAGGAACATTAGCTAACTATTTTAAGTGGTGGTACTTTCTCATGGTGCTCTAACGAACACCATAAAGCCCAGTCTCGTTGAAGGTTTAGCCAGAACTCAGGTCCTCTGTTTAATGCCTCACCTAAGGCTAGCGCAGAATCCGCTGTTACATTACGTCGACCATTGACAATCTGGTTTAACCTGGCATAGGTCCAGTTAAGATGTTTGGAAAAATCTCATACTGTCCCAGAAAGTGTGTCTAAAGGGGTAGAAGCACCCCAAGTTGAGTTAAGATGAAGTTGGAAAGACTTTAATTAACCAATCAAAACAAGAGGTGCTTATGCAAGATTTGACGTTACCCAGCCAACAAATTCAAGCTATTTTAAATGATTTATCAGCTAAGCCGAATGGTTTAAACCAGATGCTATCGATGACGCTCAATGCGTTTATGAAAGCAGAGCGAACGGCGTATCTAGCGGCGTGACACGGTAGCCAGTGAGGCCTATTACACGGTGCTCGGTGTTAAACCTG
>JBHHVB010000049.1:0-20746 GCA_046754065.1 Gammaproteobacteria bacterium | reverse complement strand
AAGAGATATTATACTGACAAAACTATAAAGTAAAGAACTGACCCCGTTTTCTACACTATTCTCTAATAACATGTAATACATTCCGACACCTCAAAAAAAACCCCGTCGATTACGGGGCTTTTATCCCTGACTTAGCAAGGATTGCCACTACGAGGTACGTGGCTTACCTCGTATTGTGGTACAGGTATTTTCAGATGCGGCTTATCAACTTGCGACTATCCTCCTGGCAGAAATTCCCGAGTTTTGCCAGATAACTATTAGCAGCCCAACAAGCATCATCATTATTCCGTAAAGACTAAATGCGCCACCACCCGTGTTTGATGAAACGTTATTTTGAATAACACTTACTGCAGTACTTTCTGGAGCTCCACCAACACCGGTCTGGATAGCAGCATTATTATTTTCATCCACTTCTACAATCAACGCATCATAATCAGCTATAGCGCCTAAGTAGTAAACTTGAGGAACATTCCCCGCCTCCTCAATCCCTTCACTGTAAAATGTTGCTGGTGCATATTGGTTTGCATATTCTGTGGCAATCCAGTTGGCGCTTCGTTGCACTTGTGAGATACGAATCTCATCCATCACGCCATTGAAAAATGCGGATGGTGTTTTGTTCGCACCAAATCGTAATCGACCCGCATTATTTTCTGCAGCAACACCGTTATTGGTAGCTCCAGGTACGCCATTAAAATACCAGCGTAATTGATTTGCCGCATTATCATGCACCAACACAATATGATGCATAACGCCAGGTGTCATTACATACCCAGAACTATGGGTTGCATTATTGTGATATGAGTCAATAGTCCCAGTAGATGTTCGATAAATTAATGACCGACCGATGCTCTGAACATTCTCTGATTGCATTATTGTTTGCACTGCATTTACGTTTGTTTTCGCCCATAACTCTAATGTCCAATCAGATGTGCCTTGATTAATGACCGCAGTATTCGTCCTTAACCAATCATCTATACCATCAAAATCTATGCCCTTCCCAATCTGCACATCAATCAGATCTGCGCTAGTCATTGCTCCATTTTGTGCAGCAGTGAATGCATTTACAGTACTATCTGATTGTGGTGACACACTTGGGTCTTGGTTTTGATGAAAGACAGCTTTGTAGTTAGCATCCCACACAGCTGAAGCATTTTCCTGAGATACCGTTACGGCTGTATTACCATAATAGATATAAACCGTCGTATTGGTTGTTGCTGACAATACCGGTACTCGAACCCATGCGATAAACAAGCCCGTAACAGGATCATACTGCTCAACCTCGAAATCAAGATTCGTCACCCCATCTACTGCACGAAAGATGATATCAAAACCGCTGGCGTTCTGTACTTTACCACCATTTGCAATAGTTGCCAGATTCGCGTCAGTGATGCTCACCAACACAGGAAAATCAGTTAAATCTGTCGTACCGCTGACTTTGGCTGCATCGATGGTTATCGCTTTACGAAAATCATAAGATGGGTATAACGTTAGTGGGATAGTTACATTGGTACTCGCAGTATCTGAGCCATTACCCGCAAGACCAGCAACAGTACGATCGCCTAAAAAGGTATCTGCAGTTGTAATCGTTGTGTCATCTGATAAATAAATACCAATTTTAAAATTGCTCACTGTATGAGGCAGTATATTTTCTACTGTCGTGCTAACAGCAATCGTGTCGCCTCGTGCCGCTGTCGTCGGCCCGGTGACATCAGTAATCCTTAGATCACCACCACCAGTCCTCACTCGCAACCTACCGTCACCACCGTTACCTAACCTGCCATAACCTCCAGTGATTGCTGTGGCTGGCGTTAGAAAAGAAGAGTTGGTTGAAATATAAATCGCACCACCTGATCCGCCACCACCATAATAAGCACCAGTACTTATACCAGCTCCCCCCTGTGATGAAACGCTTCCAGCTCCTGTTATGGAATCAGCCTCGATAAAAACAATACCACCACCTGATCCACCTGGACCACCAGCACCAACTTTTCTATAGGATCCTGCACCCGCTCCACCAGAGCCTAGGTGGATCAGAGACAAATCACTGACACCATAAGGTACGCCAGCGCGTACACCATAGCCGGCAGTGCCATATCCACCACTACCACCATGCGAGCCTCGTCTGCTTGCACTACCACCACCACCTAAATTTGGGGACGCTGATGCAACTGGTGTTACACCATTTGCACTGCGCCCTTGAATACCTGTACCGGTGCGCCCCACAAATCCAGCACCGCCTACAAATCCCAGTGCATCGGCACTAATCACACCACTGACATCTAGGCTTGTCGCACGAAATGCTATGATGCCACCTGTACCCGTTGCATGACTATAAGGTGAAGTCGTCAGCGTGAAACCGCTGTTGATAGTTAATGCGGTGTATTGAGGCACACGAACCACCTGCACTCTATCTGTTGTGGCATTATCGCGGCTATAACTATTTGTCAGCGGGCTCGCGAATGATAATGTTACGCCATCAACCACGGTAACATTCTGTATAAACTCATAGGTACCGTGGCTGGTTGCATCAGACATCTGGATTATCAGCACCTCGTCACCTGTGACAATTCCTGCTGTACTACCCACTGTGATGCTTGTTGCGCCTGCAGCGGTCGTGACTGATAACGCGGTTGCAAATCCATCGGGTTGAGCACCATTACCATCTGATGTATTCAAAAAGGCTGTATCGGAACTACCGGTCATCAGATTAAAGTTCGCGCTGATGGCAAATCCTCCGTCACTGCCATCACCACTGCTTGCTACAAATCCTACTGTGACTGTCTCACTTGATGACAGACTGTTATTGGTCTCATCACTCTCTATCACTGCAACTGCGGTGTCTGCAATCGCACCAAAATAATACACACCCGAGCTCGTCAATGTAGGAATAGTCACCGCTGTGGTGTCCACATCATTACTATTCGCTGCTAAGCTGCTGATTACTCGACTGCCGATCAGTACATCTGATGTGGTAATGGCGGTATCAGTTGACAGGTAATAACTCACAGTAAATGAACCTGCTGCCACACTATTCAGATTTTCAACTGTATTGCTAAGCGTGATAGTTTCTCCTGATGTCACGCCTGCAGGACCGCTGATTGCGGACACAATCAGGTCTGGGATCTGCGTCACTGCGATCGTTGCTACACTCGCGAGTGTATTATTCGTCTCATCCAGCTCTGTGATTACTGAACCACTATCAGTATTCATACCAATATAGTAATTACCGATAGTTATCGTATTTGGAATGGTTACAGATACCGCATTTGCTACTGATGTATTACCTAACAAACTGGCTACTGTTTCTGTTCCAGTTAGCGGTATATCATCCCCGTTACCAATCGTGGTATCCGTTGACAGAACAAAGTCGATATCGAAACTGGTCACATCAGGTGCTCGAACATTATCCACCGTATAATTAACGGTAATATTACTACCTGCAACGGCTGTTGCAGGACCACTCAATACACTAGCTACTAAGTCGGGGGCGTCCGTAATATTGATGACCCCTGTTGAAACACCAATATTATTATTTTCATCAGTTTCATTAATTGCTGTATTAATATCAGCTTTCGCAACCAACCAGTAATCTCCCGCCGCCGCTACGCCGGGCCCTGGTATTGTAATAGTGGTACTGGCCGTATCAGTAGCGCCTGTTGAAAGATTGGCTATTGTACGAGTGCCTAAGGAGATCAAATTATTCAGATCAGGAATACCAGTTATATCAGGTGCCAAATAGAGCCCCACATCAAAACTCCCTGCTGACACCGCTTTACCCAATGTTGGATCAAAGATATTTTCAATCGTGTTATCTATACTTATCGAGGCATCATTAAACGCACTGGCAGGACCACTGATGTTTGTCACTGTCAAATCAGGCTGCATGCCAGCATATTTGATAGTCGCCATATCATTTATTAGGCCACCAAAACTTGCACCCGTGATATGAATGGTTGTCTGACCATTACTATCAACGCTTAACGCTAAATCTCTTACAAGATCTTCACCTCCGTTATCATAACTAAAGGTATTTAACTGATTCCCAGCCGTGCCATAGATAACCGTTTCATAATTCGGCGTCGCACCATGACTGTTACCCGTCACATAAACATTATCCGCACTATCAGTTTTAATAGCGATGACTGTATCATTGACACTTGCACTACCAAACACGCTTGCCCATTGTTGAGCACCACTCGCACCATTATATTTCACCGTTGCGAAATCATAGTCGCCTGGGCGTCCACTTAACCCTGTAACAATGGCATTACCACTGGAATCTAAAGCTATGTCTACGGGAATATCATGAACTTGACCGTTATAGATCGAACGCCACTGTTGAATGCCGGCTGAATCAAATTTTGCGGTCAAATAGTCGGTTAAGCTCGATGAGCGACGTTGGCCTGTCACATAGCTATTACCTGCGCTATCTACGGCTATAGCCACTGCGATTTCTTGGCCTGATGGTGTTGCTGCCGCGAGTGGGACGATTACAAAGCTATCCCATTGAAAATTTCCCGCACTATCATAGTTGACTACTGCGATATCTTGATTGGTTCGATCGCTACGACCTGTAACATAGATGTTATCTGCGCCGTCTATACCAAGATCCACAGCAGCGTCTAAATTGCCATTGTCGTAACGCATCGTGTCATTGATCACCGCGCCATCGCTACCTTGATAGATCACTGTCGCAAAATCAAACCCTGCGCCACCCTCGCTTTTACCTGTTACGACGATATCGTTGTTACTATTAATACCTAGTGCTACTGGTGTATCATCACCACCGTTATCGTAGACTGATGGTGATAACCACAATTCAGAACCCGTACTACCATCATATTTAATGGTTAGATAATCATCATTTGTGCCATTAAATTGCCTGGCTAATACAACAACATTACCAGCAGAATCTATATCGATTGCAATACTCGCATCATCGTCTCCACCATCATATTGTGCTATCCACTGTTCTTCACCCGCTGCATTATATTTGATAGTAAGCACATCAATATTATTAGCGTTATCGATTTGTCCTGTCACATAGACATTGCCGGCACTATCGGTTGCAACCGCGTGGCCTTCAACGCCGCTGAGTCCATTTTTATGTCGTATCCATGCTTGTGCCAAGTCACCACTAGCAAGACCTGGATCAGGAATAGTCTGCGTGACGGAGACATCATCAAATACTGTCTCTGGTATCGCATACGATACTGTTGTCCCTCTTATTTGGATAGTAATACTGTCTGACGTTGGAACCAGATTATTAAATGTGGTTGTGATCCATCCACAAAACCCGGCATGTGCGCATCCTGCTATACCTGTTTCTGTCGCCAAGATATTGGGTAGTGCCCCAGCAACTAGGTTACCCACACGTCCATCATACACATTGATCTCATATAGCCGAGTAGTACCGAATGCTCCTCTGTGCGTATGTTCCAAGCTGATCGTATCTATAGGAACACCTGGCTCAACAGAAAAACTCTTATACGCCCAAATCGCACCACCAGCAATTTGGTTACCACAACAATTTGGCGCGGTATTGGCCTGCGTCATTCTCACTGCAGGCACTGGATTACCGAAAGAGACATCTTGCGCCACATCTACAGATGTCAGCGTGGTCGGATCCATCGGTGTCATTGCATTCCAACCATCCGTACATTGCTTATAGTAGATATTCGAAGGTGTTGATAGTTGTTGCCACGCATTACAGGAGAATGTGTCGAAGGTATCTAGTTGCACGTTTGTTAAAGCATTTACCGAGAGAGGAATTGAAGAAAACAGTAATATTATTACAGCGTAAACGCTGAGCCTATATTCGGGCAACAGGCCTCTTTCTATTGTAGTGTTAAGGTTATTCTGCAGCATCTTTTCTCTCTCCACATGCCTTACATATCTGGAACTGATCACCAAATTCAACCGTGAGCATACCCAATGAATCACCGTATTACGTTTATATATTATTGTGGACATGATGCGGCGGGCCTCACGGTTGTAGTACCTTTTGGAAGCGTACATTCGGTTGCATTTTGTGAATAACTGAAAAAGCTAGCCCAATCAGTATTTAGAACATCAAAGCTATCCTCTCCGTAATCATAAACACCGTAGTCAAATGCTGAGTTCGGTTCCCGCCAGCCCGTCGAACCAGTGGTTGCCTCCCACCCGGCACCATTATCGACACCCCAACCTTGCCCAGCGGTAAAGGTAAAGCGCCCAGCGGTGACTTTTGACTTATCGACCATATTCATATCGAAATCGGCAATACCTTGGGCTGGTAAAGCGGGATCATCAATAACCTGGTTATTAACCAAAGGTGCCGCTGTACCTTTACGAGAATAAGATAGCCCTCGCATATCTGCGATAAATTCTGAACGCAGGTCACCGTCCACAACAGTCTGCGTGATCTTCGGTTTATTGGATAACAATGGTTTACTCACCTCCATTGTCATGCCATCACCATAGTCCAAAATCATTCTCATCACCGTTTTGCTTGGATCATTAGAACCGCTACCGGTCAGTCTATAATGACCTAATGGATCATAACCATTACCACAGGGACCAGTTCCACCAGTATGGTTAAAACTAAATGCATTACATAAACCATCTCCGGGCACTGCCCTAACGTCATTACCCGCACCCTGTCGCCATTCAGGTGCTGGATCCATCAAAGTGAAAGACTGCTCCATGCCACCACCATACGGATTATTACCCCTATTCCCGGCATAGACACCCGAACTGGCAGAACCTGAATTTAATCTTGTGTAATACTCAATCGCAAAACCACTAGACGGATCTCCAACGATGTTATGCCAGTAGGAGACACCGCCAACTGAAACAGACCCCTGATAAAAATTTGTTCCGTCATTCCAGGCACAAGCGGAGGTTGAACCAGATGGGCAATTTAAGTTAAATGCATCTACTGCACTACTGTTACTTGAAGGCAAGTTAAAATTGAATTCGAATCCAGCGGCGGTGACGCTCTGTGCGAGCAAAAAATACAAGCAGCATAGAAAACTGCTATAACGGACAGTGTGACTAGTCAAGACACTATTTTTCACAGCTCCTCCCACAGTAAAAAACGGGCTATTTTTGTTTGTATATCTAACCAGTATTTTTGTGGGTGGAATGTCTTTGTTATCGTGACACTTTATCGGCTGAAAATGAAAATTTTTCAATACTTTCTAACAGCTAATACAATAAAACCCGCTTCAGGTTCGCTCCCCGACGAGCCGGCAACAAAGTTCCGTGACCCACACCCTCTCACAACTGAGTAACATCCATTTTTGAGGGGCCTACAGTAGACGCGCGGTTTTTATTTTGTCACAGCGGAGAACGAATCAATTGTTGCCCGTCAGGCAAAAAACTAATAATTCGCTGTTTTTCTGGATAAAAAGATAATAATGCTGGTTTGTATCAAAAATAATTCAGGGATTTACAGGCTCGGTGGGTTGGAATTAGCGTATTGAAAACAAAATAATCACTTCCAGGGGACCAGCGATTTAAATATCTGATCAGCCGATTTGTCAGGGCGAGGTGATAATAATTTTATTGGGCGAGGAGAGGTTATTGCCTTCATTGAGTTCAGGAATGACGCTTGCATTATCGACCAGCACGCCCAGATACCAGGTTTCGGAAAACCCGGAACCCAGAAGTTCTTCGGCACCAACAGTGATAAATGTGCCGGGCATTTTCTGGTTATCAAAAGTCACTTTCAGATAATCGCTAGTACGCTGGATATTAGAGACCCTGACCTCGTCAATACCACCGCCAAAGAAGTACAAGTTATCTTTTTGCGCACCAATGCGCCATTGCCCCGTGTTGCTGTCAAAGATAGCATTAAATGATGTACTGATCGCTTTACCGTCAATGTACCATGTAACTGTATTTGCCGCATTATTGTGAACAACGGTCAGCTGATGCCAGTTATTGATCCCGGTGGTGATCGATTGTGAAGAACATAATGCCGTGGTTGTAAATGTACAGGCCGTGTTATCTGACCCCACATACAACAAACTCCTGCCGCTGATCAGACTACCAGTGTCGTCCTGAGTTTGCACAATTGGATTAACCCCGGGTGTCTCCACTTGCACCCATGCATTGATCGTCCAGTCAGAAGTTGCGTAATTTAGCACAGACTGGTTTGACAATAATAAGTCGTCGATGCCATCAAAGTAGTTAGCCCCTCCAATCTGTCCCGCGGCGGCCTGATTAACAGCGCCGAAGGGATTTACATCATTGGCGTTGGCAGTTGAATCAAAATGCGTCCCGGCAGTTTCGTTCAGGTGATGCACCATCTGATAACCGGCATCCCAAACCGCAGCCGCGTTTTGCGACGAAGTCGAAGCTGCTGAATTACCATAGTAGATATATATTTTGGTGTCGACTAAAGCAGACAACATCGGCAAACGCACCCAGGCCACCAACTGTCCTGCGAGTGGATCATAATGTTCAATCTCGTAATCCAGCAATGTTAATCCATCCGACGCACGAAATACAATATCGTTTCCGTCAATACTCTGAACCTTGCCACCATTCGTCACATTAATCAGGTCTGTGTCGGTCACGCTAACCAATAATGGAAAGTCGCCTAGATCAACAGCACTATTTACGTTTGCCGCGCTGATCGTTATGGATTTTCGATACCGGTAATAATCCGGTAGTACGTTCATCGGCAGATCTGTTAATACCGTATTCGTCGCTCCACCCGGCAGGACAGAAACAAGGCGCTCGCCAAGAAGCAAGTCTGTAGTCGTAATGGTTTGATCCTGTGAAAGGTAAAAACCAACCTTGAATGGATTGTTCACCGTAGAATTGTCAATGACATTTGATATGCTGTTAAGCACGGTAATCGTATTATCTACAATGGCGGTTACAGGAGAAAGCACACTATTCACCACCAGATCGGGAAGATATCTTGGGACATAAAGTTGTTTCCAGCCATCACCACCGCGGTATCCTTCCACAAGAGTCGCATATCTCCTGCAACCATCCGAACGCACCTTTGTGCACCTTTTTACAGCGACCTCTGCACCACCATTCGCGGTGACTTGCGTCGCTAACATATTCGTTGAATTGGTTGCCACGTAGACAATACCACCAGCGCCACCGCCGCCGCCAACCCAGTAAGACCTGTTGTATGGAACAACTGTCGTCCAGGTACCGTCAATGCCATTTGCCTCGACATGCCCACTACCGGAAATCATATCAGCACTAATATGAATTATGCCTCCACCTGGATTGCCAACGATGCCGTTCCCTCCTCCACCACCTGAACCCAGATGAATGGTCGTAAATTTTGCGTCTCCATAAATTCCCCCGTCATAGCCATGACTAAGAATCCCGTCCGCGCCACTGCCACCTATAATACGATGGCCACCGCCACCACCACTACCAAGATCACCCGGCCCCCAAAGTCCACCTTGGCCACCACCGCCACCACCACCATTCGCGTCCATCAGCATCTGGGATAGCTGCTCGGTATAACTATAACCCTGTTTACGACTTGCGCCTCCTGCAAATCCCTTACCGGTCATATTAATGGATCCGTCGATGGTTAAAATCCCGTTGGCTCGAAATGTAATAATTCCGCCTACACCTGTTGCACGATCAAAAGCTGATGCAGTAATCACTGATCCCGCAGGGATATAGAAATTTGCATATTGTGGCACACGAACCACCTGGGATTTTGCTGTTGTAGATGCGAAATAATCATTCCTCAACTTGCGCGTAAAACCAATCGTGGTTGCGTCTGATACCGTGATATTTTTAACAAACTCGTAAACACCATGGTTGGTGTTATGTACCATCTGTATAATCAGGATTTCATCTCCACTGACAAATCCTGCTGTCGACTGAACCTGTATACTGGCACTGCCTGCAATCGCGTTGCCCGTAAGTGCGGTTGCAAAGCCATCTGGAAGCGTCGCATTTTTATCAGTAGCTGCACCAACACTGTCCGTTGTCAAGTTTATTGTGCCACTAACCATTGCAGCGCCATCACTGCCATCGCCAGTATCTACCGGTATGGCGCCGATATTCAGTTCGACAGCGGAAGAATTATTAGTCTCATCGTTTTCAACGATATCATCGTGATTGTCTGCGACGATCCCAAGAAAATAAATCCCTTCCACAATGTAGTCAGGTACGGTAAATTGAGCCTGGATCGACTGGGTTTGACCACCGGGCACTTGATTAATACTTGCTTCCGAAACCAGTAAATCGCGCTTGTCTATCACCTGATCTTCAGACAGATAAACACCGGTTATGAACGATCCGGCATCCTGAACGCTTGAATTCGTAATCACAAAATCTACCGTTAATTGACTTCCTTTTAGCGCGCCCCTGGGTGCGGACACTTCGGTAACCAAGAGATCTGGAAAATAGTCGACAACGTCAAAGACCAGTGGATTCGTGTTAAACCGGATCTCCCTGCCATCGACCAGACCATCTCCATCGGTATCAGGATTTAACGGATCTGTTTGATAAATGTTGATCTCATCGCTATCACTTAATTCATCATTATCGGTATCGATATTAAATGGACTGGTATGGTACACGTTCACTTCATCACCATCGGTCAGGCCATCAGCATCTCCATCCCGGTTTAATGGATTTGTACGGGAAAAGTTGATCTCGTAACCATCATTAAGTCCATCTTTATCTGTATCAGCGATAAGTGGATCAGTGTGATAGGTCATGATTTCCAAACCATCTCCCAAATTATCTCTATCAGTATCTGCTACCAGTGGATTAGTGTTATACAAAACGATTTCTTCATTGTCCGAAACCGTATCGCCATCGGTATCGATAAGCATAGGATCTGTGCCATAATCGTTAACCTCAACGCCATCATTGATACCATCACCATCGCTGTCCCGTTTTAGTGCATCCGTACCCAATGTGTTGATTTCATCACCATCTGATAGCGTATCTCCGTCCGTATCTGCATTGGTCGGTGCCGTTGCGTGAATATTCAGCTCAGCGCTATCTGTTAATCCATCGTGGTCCGTGTCTTTCTCTATCGGACTTGTAAAAAACAGGTTGATTTCATCCCCGTCCGTTAATCCGTCGCTATCAGAATCGACGACATTGGGATTGGTGAAATGGATCTTCACCTCCTCACCATCATTCAATCCATCCGCATCTGAGTCAGGATTTTTTGGGTTGGTATTAAAGAGGTTCTTTTCCTCCTTGTCCGACAGGCCATCACCATCACTATCGACGGGAGATGAAGACGAGGTACAGACTGCATCTTCACCATATGAAATCAGCTCAGGGATATTTTTAATTCGCGCAACTATCCGATAATGATAGACCGCACCAGGGGAAACGAGGTCGTGATTGTCTATCGACTCCTTGATACCGACATTGGTCTTGCCCTCACCGGCACCCTGTATTGACGTAAATTGGCCGTAGCTGTCATCCGCTCCCCATTCAAACCATGCCTCCGTCGGAAAACCGTTTGGATTGATGACTGCGTGGAATCCACATCCCTGATCATTTACTGAAGCAGGCTGGGTCTTTGCGTTGAGTTGATCAGCTGACGCGATTGTCTGAACAAAAGGTAGCGGTATAGGCGTGGTCCTGAATGAAAGCGTTTTTCCATACCTGATTTCTGTTTCGTTCTCTGCAACAATACGATAAAAATACTCTGTATCGGCTGATAACTCGTCTGTAAAACTATGGCTGATATTGACCGCGTGCTCGCTCCCACCCAAAAGCATCGGTGTTGTTTTCTTGCCGAAAGCGCTACTCGTCCCCCATTCAAACCATACCGTGACATCATTTCCTAAAGGATCTATCACCGCATTCAATGTACCACTGTATTGGCTAACGACACTCGCTGCCTGCGTCTGCGCATCTGCGGGAGAAGGAACTGCCCTGAATCCGCCACCACAGGCCTGAAGAACGATAGATAACGCAGCCAGGACCAAAACCTGACAGAGCTTGCTTATTGGTAATTTATGCCGGGAAATTAACATAACAGGTTGTTATACAATGATTTTTCATGAAAAGAGCACAAGCTGTGCCAATACAATAAACACCTTATTTATCAATAAGATATATTATACGCGCGCAGCCCGATAGCGGTCTAAAAAAGCGGATTGTCAAGATTGCCGACAATATATACCGGGATAAAAATCCTCGGAAACTCGTATGACTTCATCATTCCCGCGAAGGCGGGAATCCAGGAATACCAAAATCATAGACTCCCACCTTCACGGGAACGACATTCGTAGCGTTGGCTGGAGTTTCTCTAGAAGTTTACCGACAGCGCACCAAACAGATTATAGTACATCGAATTCGTGTCCGTACCACTGACCTGGATACTGGTATAATTAATCGTGCTCTCGATTGCGAGCGACATTTGTTGTTTATAACGAAAATGAATTCCCAGAATCGCACCCAACGCTGAAGAGCGGCTGACCTCCCTGGGCGAGTTTTTCAGATCGAGATCTCTGCTCATTCTCAAAGCACCGAGTCGTGGACCCGCATACCACGATGCAGAACCGATCTTGTTTCGATACAGTAAAGATAAGCCAATATTCGTCTGGCTAACATTGGCATGACTTGTCACCGCATTAACTTGCAACACCTGTTGATCTTCGCCATAAGATAGATCAGCACGATAACCCAGGTTGGGACCAAAAAAAGCGTGCCTGGAATATGAAAGGCCTAACATTGACAATGGACCTGAAACATTTCTATCGACCTCATCGGTAATAAACCCCTGATAACCTATCGTAACGGCCACACCCTGGTCATAGCCTTGTATAATCAATGGCAGTGAGAGCTGTTCCCCGTTACTGATTTCAAATGTTTCGACAAATGCAGGCTCTACACTTTCACTACTTGCCACCTCAACCTTGTGGAATCCGGGTTGCAGCGCCAGACCGATTGGTAACGTGCCTTTTGTCTCACCATCAATCATTACGACCATATCTTCAAAACGATCAGAATAATCGTAAATCACAGGTTTACCCTGACGTTTGAATTTTCCGGATAACACGATGGGATCCACCCCAAGTATCTCTGATTCAAGAGACGGACGTTGTTCACCTTTCGTCAAATAATAGGTCTGCTGTCTGGCATAATCATGTGCTTCGGTAACCGTTACAGCACCATCCTCGTTTCGGTCATATTTTTGGATCCCTTCGATCAGAAAGTGTGTATAGATATCATTTTGCAGCGTCTTGTCTTCGCGTGCGGTTTCACCCCAGCCGCTGGCAGCCAATACCACGTTTGCCTCACTCTTGTCTTCAATCGGTTTAACGAAAAACGGGGATTTGATTTCTGCCAACTCGGCCAGCAGGTTTTCATCAAGTTGCGATTTGCCTTTCCCACTATGGCAGAACGCCAATACCGTTACTTTTCTTGTCGATTTATAATGACCGATCAGATGCTTCAGATCTGCGATATCGATTGCCGTATGTTGAATATCGCTAAACCAGGTATCCCGCGTAACAATATACTGATGCAGTTTTCCATCCCTGGTTTTGGCCAGCGTACCATGAGAAGAAAAATAGATAACAATCGTGTCGTTCTCTGACAAGTTATACCTTGCCAGGCTTTTAAGCGCCTTGATGATTGCTGACCGGGTGGTTTCTTCCGGTCTGGTCAATACCATCACATGATCAAATTGCCCATACCGTTCATCATTCAGTACTGCTGCGAAATCATGCGCATCCTTTACCGCATATCGAAGACGACCCCACTTTTTATCCTCAAATTCATTAATACCAACCAGCAGTGCAATTCTTCTGGGCGAGGAAAACAAATCCTCAACGCTGCCATGCTCATCATGGGTCAACTTCACTGATGATGGCTTCAACGTCACCGCATGCACTGGCTCGAGTAACGCAGCAAATGCCACGAACAATACACACAAAACGGCGACGACGAACCCCGCTGGAGCACCAATGCGTTCGTATCGGCGACGCGCCATACCGCGGAGTGAGAATAACGAAGCTATCAATTGGGGGCACATGATCTGACGTAGCTGCGGTGTTTTAACTCTAGACTGGCGTTTTTGAAATTAAAGGGTTGGTATCCAGCGTACTGTGATGTCCAAGCGTGGTTGATTATCAGATAGCAGCAAACATTTCACGAGACCACGTCAAAATAAATCATTTCAACTGACACGCTCTGCCCGTCCACTTCAAGGATTGACCTTAATTCAGGCTTTGACACGACACCTGTTCTCCGGTTAATTGATTGTTTGACTGCGGCATTCATCGCTTCCTCATCAATCAGTGGTTGTGGGGAAAAGAGACTGACTATGTAATATCGCCCTGATAAATCTGCGAGCGAAAATCCATCGCTACGTTGACCAGACGGCAACGTGTGTTTACCTGCTGTTTGCAGCTTTTGATGCGAACCGGGTGCAGCATTCAGGATTTCAGGCTCCTCGTTCAACTGGTATCCAATTAGCTGAACATAACCATCTACCGGAAGACTATAATGTAAAAACAACAAGTCCCGTGGAGAATACTGATTGCCAATAATACCCCGGTCAACAATTAATCCGGATCCGTTCACGCGATGTGCTGTAGCAAAGTCCAGGTTTACAGAATAGTGATCCGTTTCCCCATACCCTTTCATCGTCTGCTGAGGCTCCAGATAAGTCTCTACTCCGGGCGCCATAAAAATAGCCAGAACCAGCATAACAGCGAAACCCGCTGCGAATGCAGGACGCATAGGATTCGCATGAGTCAGTGTCGACAGAAATCCATGTTTGATTAAACTGGACTGTGTCGGAAGGCTATCCTGGTCCAGAACATCCGGTACAACATCGACAGATGTCATATTGTAAACCGTTGACGCTTTTTCAAGTGCCTTTAATTTATTGAACACCTCTCGCATATCAACTTCACCGCCGTCGTCCATATGCAGGAAAAACTCATCACAGTCATCGCAATCCGTCTGTAGATGCGCAATGAGTTCAGAAGCCTCCCCGGAACTCAAACTACCCTCAAGCAAGCCCTTCCAGCGTTCTGCCGTTAATACCTTACAAGTCATTCTTTATCCTCGCGCAGTTTCAAAATCTCGAGGGCGATACGTTTTCTGATAATTTTGCGAAACCGGCTTAAACGGGTAGTGACTAATGTCTGGCTAATACCTTGAATCTCGGCAATCTCATTGGTCCGTTTCCCTTCAAAATAAAAAAGGTGAGTGGTTTCCGCCATCTCATTATCCTTCATTTTATTGATCAGATCCTCAACCAATTCAATCTCATCATCTGTCCATTGTTGATCGTTCGCTTCTATAGTTTTTTTAATCAACGCGTAGTCTCCAATGACCTTGTCCAGGGTAATTTGCTTTCTGGCATAAGAAATACATTTGTTTCTGGCAATTTCACGCAACCATGTAAAAAACAACCCATGGTCCTTCAGACTTCCAAGCTTGTTAAACGCAGAAATAAATGTCTCCTGGCATAAGTCATTAGCGAGTGCATAATCGCCTGAACAATATTGGAGACAAATCGATCTGATACGTTTGCTATATCGATTAAAAAGGCCGTTATAAGCTCTTTCTTCACCTGCGAGCGCTGCCTGAACCAAGTGCAAATCACCCAAATAATTGACGTCTTCGCCTACGTATTTGTCACAACTTTTGGGTAAACTTGCTGATTCGTGCATTTTTCTCGTCATGGTTTGGGTTCGCTTGAATATGCTGTATTGGGGCGTTGTGGTTGTTAATATTTTCGCAGCAACAAAATATTAAATGAAACGCTGGATGAATAACCTATTTTAAGTCACCAATACAAAATACTCCAATCACTTTCAGCAAAAGCCACGCCAGATTCTATTATTACTTTACTATCATATAGTTATATCAATTTAGTATAAATATTTTGCATCTGATTATTAAGAATCTGTAAAAATAACCGACATTCTTTTTGCTACAAAATCAGATTAAGTGATGCGATGACTTAATATTACGGAAGGATAATTCTGGTGAAACGACCAAATGTTTTTGGACCGGTTGCTGTAGAAAAGGAAACAGTCTGATCCTAAGATGACTTCTTTAGCTGAATTGAATTTAGTCTTCGTACAGTGAGCAGTCGAACCATTTAAGAACTGCCCCCCCTTATGCGGTTAACCGTTTTCGTAGGCTTATCAGTCGGGCAAACAGAAGTCCAATTAAAATTTCGGTTGGACCGAGCAGACCCGTACCCTTGCCATTAGAATTTGATTTGGTCGCGTTGTTTTGTTGCTGCGATATATCGCCCGGTGCCGGCTGAGCAAAAAGTGCCCCAGCCGCATCAATTCTCCCGTTGGAAACCACATTTCCAGTCAGGGACGGGCTGGTATCGACTGAATTGATTAACACGCTTGCCAACTCTTGTGCTGTTAAGGTACTTCGTTGAGACAACACCAGTGCAGCAACACCGGACACGAATGGCGCTGCGGCAGAAGTCCCATCCAGCAGCGCATTGGCATTCTGATAGTTTGCTGAAGGACACTGAATTTCAAAACTACGAATCTTAATGCCATCCAGTTCACTAAAATTATCGGTCTGTAACCGGGTGCGAAAATAAAAGGGACCTGTCCCACTAAAGCCACCAAGATCGACATAAACCTTTCCCGTGAACTGGCTGACCGTATTATCAATCTCATTAAGCGTTTGCCACTGATTCTGGTCAGCGCTCGCCTCGACGGAGACCTTGTCCGGACTACTGAGCTGGGCTGTTGCGATGTCTGCGATCAAGCGACAATTTTTTTCACCGGTCAAATCAATTTGCGGAGACATTGCCCAATTGTTTGAATTCTGCGCATAGGAACCACCCGGACTGTCATTTAATAATCCGCCAGAGATGGTCCATGTATCGGGCACACCGCCAAAGGCCCAAAGCGAAGCGGAGTTCAGATCATCAAACCATACCTGCTGAAAATCGGGAAAGGTACTGACGATGTTGACGCCTGGCGCACCGACATCGACCGAGGTTGCGCCACGATTAGAAAAACTGGCAAGATTATCAAATTGATCTGTCGCCGCCACGGCGATAATATTGGAGAGGTCGTAACTCGCAGGATAGCAGGGTAGTTTGTCGCTATCGTTGCCCTCATTACACGCGGCCGCAACGACCAGCACACCGTTATTTCCTGCATTGGCGATAGCGTCTCTCTCAATACTATCCAGTATGTCTGACCCATAGCTGGTATTAATGATTCTCGCGCCATTGTTTACCGCATAGTTTATCGCCTCAACGGCTGTTGCGGTGGTTGCCAGACCGTTTTCATCCAGTGCACGAAGCACCATCAGGGAGGATGACCAGTTCACGCCACTTCCGTTAGCACCATCATTCCCTCGCGCAGCGACGATGCCCGCGACATGCGTACCATGTCCATTCAGGTCAAACGGTTTATTGTCATTGCTGACCATATCCCAACCGATATCATCATCGATAAATCCATTGTCATCATCGTCTATGCCGTTGTTCGGGATTTCTTCCGGGTTGTGCCAGAGATTGGGCTTTAAATCCGGGTGATTGTCGTCGATACCCGAGTCAACGACCGCGACGATGATCGAGGATGACCCCGTGGTCACATCCCATGCCGATACCGCATCGATATCTGCACCCGGAAAGCCGCTGACAAACTGACTGTTAGTTCCCTGCACCGCCTGGCCGGTGTTGGAGAGGCCCCACTGCAGATTAAACAGCGGATCGTTCGGTACTGTTTGCAGTCTTTTTATATAATTGGGCTGTGCATATTCGATATTGGACTGCTGGTTTAAATGTTCCACTGCCTGCTCAACAGTAACATCGGTATTTAACTTTACCCGATCAATATTTGTTGTTAATGATTCCCGCAGTTGTGAAACCACTCCTACAGCAGAAAGCGCAGCCCCTTTTTGCTTGTATTTAACAATGACTTCCCCAGGCATGTATGCAACACTGGCGAACAACTGGCCACTGGCAAAAATAGATATTGTCAACAAAACTGGCAATGTGACTTTGTTTAGCAAAACAGAAATATCCCGGTTGGATTGTTTGGAGACCCTGGTTCGTTCAGCATATAAAACAAATCTAGCAAATTTAACTTAAAACAACTTGAAGAACCCTATTGTGGCATGTTTCCAGGCTTAGTCCACACGTTTCCGGCGCCGGTATCAAAGAAACTCTCCCAGTCTGTTGCCTTTTCGTTGGAGCTCCCCTCAAAATAGGTATAAGTACCTTCTGACCCCTTGGGACCACTTCCATTTGTGTAGATATATCGACCGGCTGTGATATTGGCAGCCGGCGCATCCGTTGCGATACTCCAATCTATGCCATTCGGCAGACTGCCGGTGGTGTCATCGATTTTCAAATGATTGGTCATTGGCGATATGGTGTTCATATCTGCATAGTTTGACGCTCGCATGTCCGACTCAAATTCATACAGCATATCGGGCTTGACTATGGTGTGGAGAATACGCGGCTTTTTGTCGAACTTGTCTTTCAAAAAGTCTGCCAGCATCTCGCCGTCGGTTACTTTCTGGTAAATAATGACCTTCGACGGATTGCCCGAAGCACTACCCGTCGACGATAGATTACTCAACGGATTGGAATTCTGAAAATTTGTTTTGCCGGCATTACCCCTTGCGCCGCTTGCGGTGTGTACACCGGACTGATAGGTTATGAACGGGTCCTTTTCGATGTAAAACTCTTGGTAAAAGTTGCTGGTCGCATTCCCTACTGTAAAAAAGGTGTAGTTCGCCGATGGGTCGGGATTGGAGGCACTGAAATTGAGGACCGCCGCTGTCGTGTTATCAGGCAAGGCTGCTCCGATCGAAATCAGTATACATCCGTTACCAATGTATTTGCCATACCGACCATCGGAGCGACGAACAAGAAAAACAATGAGCAATACGCTGGTCATATAGATTGCCAGGCTTCCGCCTCCACTACCGGCCTGACTGGAATTTCCTCCACCGGATAGTACACGGAAACTACCTGATCCAACCCCCGATCCTGATCCGAAGGTTATATAGGATATGGTCACGTCGTTAAGCACCGGCGAGATACCACTCGATGACGCTTGCAGGTCAACAAGGTATTGAATATATCTGTCACTCACACCATCACTATGCACCGCATTGATGGTTGTGCCCGATACGGTATAGTAATCCGATGTGCTCGTCGGCCCATACCATGGTCCCCAGTTAGCCCCATCCGGAGATGTTCTTAACTGTATATTAACTGAAGTACCAACCGGTGTTGTCGCTACCCAATTCAGTCCGCTAATCTGGTTGGCACTATCCATCGTATCAAAAGCTGAAGAAATAAAAGTCGTAGGTGGCGTTAAAATCATGTTAATCGCTACCGATTCAATAGCCGGGACTGCGATCCCGTTCGTTGAATTGAAATCGACCTTGTATTGAGCGTATCGATGTCCATCACTCACAAAGGCCAGCGATGAAATATCCTGTCCATTTGACGCGACTGACCAGTCATTGATTCCCCGGTCTGAACAATTCGCAGTCACACAACTGCGGGCCAGTACATTTATCGAGGTCCCGGGCGGTAGCATCTCGATCCAGTTAACTGATTCCCATACGGCGGGCATCCCGACATCGTATATTGCCGAAATATAACTCCCGGAAACGGCGGTGCCCCCGCTAAGAGCTTTGGTATAGACCGAGCCCAGACCCACGTTAATCGATCCAGCACCTGTCAGATTATTGGCCTCGATCACTACACGACCATCACCTCCTGCTCCGCCCGCTGCAAAATATTTACTGGCCCCCCCTGCTCCGCCTCGTACGGACAAACTTGCACCGGGATTATTCAGTAAAACATCATTTGCTTTTAATATTATTGCGCCAGCCGAACCACCACCAGCACCTCCACCCGCTACCACAGCGAGCTGCGGTTTATTTCCGCCCACACCACCATCCGAACTGATCAAACCTAAAATGCCTACCGTTATAGCGCCACCCGCATTAATCTGAACCAGGCCACCGCCACCGCCACCGTGGGCACCCTGTACACAGCCACCGGCAATCGCGGCTGCACCACCACCCCCTGAGCCGGCATAAAGTGTTGATAAACTGGAATCTCCGTAGACCGCACCACCAACACCCACTGCCGTTTGGAAACTTTGTTGCCCGCTAATACCGGCTGACGCGAATCCAGCCCCACCGGCACCACTCTTATCACCATCTGCAATGCCACCGCCACCACCCAAGCCACTGCCTGTTGTGCATCCGGAACCGCCCGTACCACCGCCAGGGCCACCGGCACCGCCAGCATCTCCATCAAATCCTTTCGCATTCAGCGTACCGTCAATAGTGACCTCACCCAACACATTCAAAATTAACGGATTGGATCCTTTTGTTCTGACCACCTGCCCTGCAGGAATTTGGAAGCTCGCAAAACTGAAAACACCACCATGTGTTACCTCATCCGTATCGATTGTAAAATTTGGAGGGGTCCCGGTTATGCCAGCAATACTGACACCATCATATGTCTCCGCGTTAAAATCGCCATCCTCACCCGATCCCAATACGCCGATTAAAAATACTGATGCGGGTTCTCCGCTCCCGGACACCGTCGTATTGGTCAGTGATGATCCGACCAGATTAAAGCCGGTGTTACCGGTACTATCATCGGTCTGATACCAGGTATCTGTGTTGTAACTGATCGTGTTGATCGTGATGTCATGCAGGCGCGGTAACACACTGCCCGGTGTCGTCAGATCCACCTTGTACTGAATAAAATGGTGATTGTTTTCCACGTAAAGCAGAGGAGAAATATTCTGTC
>JBHHVB010000048.1:0-20955 GCA_046754065.1 Gammaproteobacteria bacterium | reverse complement strand
GTTTTATAAAGAAAAAATATCAATTCGCTAATTGCTTCTCCTTCACTTTGTCTCTTGGCTTCAACTGTTAATTCCAATAAAATCAACATTCTGTTCATGGCCTTACTGCAACAATAATGCCACTGCTGAAGGTTCATTCAGCATAACGATCAGTCGGTTGGATGGCTTAAAGGAATTTATGTGGCACGATCAGAGTGGGCATCTTTCGTCAGGAATTCCTTGTCTGGTCGTCCGATATAGTAGCCTTGCGCATAATCGACGCCATAATTTTGAAGCATCTTAAGCACTTCAGCATCTTCAACAAATTCTGCAACGGTCTGTTTGCCCAAGGTGCGGGCAATCTTGATCATGGATTTAACCAGCGTTTGATCAACAGGGTCATTGATAAGGTTGGTAATAAAACTACCATCAATTTTCAGGTAGTCGACGGGAAAATGCTTTAGGTAATTGAAAGAATTAAAACCGGCGCCAAAGTCATCGAGTGCAAAACCGCAGCCCAGTTTTCGCAAACTGATGACCATGTCGCGTGTCTGTTCATAGTTCGCGACCGCTGCAGTCTCGGTGATTTCAAAGACAATTCTTTTGGCTTCTATACCCGTTTCATCGAGTTTTTCCTGAACCAACGGGAGCAGGGCCGGGTCCTGAAATGCATGGCTGGACAGGTTAATATTCAACGCAAGGTTTGAGTGTGACTCTGGCAGGTTATGCAGGATTTCGAAAGCATGTTTAACCACCCACAGATCAATATCGTGAATCAGACCCATGCTCTCGGCAGTCGGGATAAAATGGTCCGGTGTGATCAGGTCGCCTTCATCACCGTCCATGCGGATCAATGCTTCATAGCGATTAATCTCATAATTATCGATGGCCATGACGGGCTGGAATAATAGCTTGAACTTGTTCTCTGCCAGCGCCTCGCGAATCTTGGGTACCCAGTAGGCGGAATTACGTAATACATGCACTTCATTGTCTTCATGATGATACATGTGCACCTTGTTGCGACCATGCGTCTTGGCTTCAAAGCAGGCCTGGTCAGCACGTGCAAGCATTTCACTGGCGGTAATTTTTTCTTCCGGAACCAATAATGAAACCCCTATGCTGGCTCCGGTATGATAGGTTCTGCCATCGGCATTAAAGCGAAATTCGTCGAGCGCCTTGCGGGTCTGTTCGGCGCGCTCCCTGGCCTCATCCTCATTGGTGTTGTGGATGAGTACCGCGTATTCATCGGAGCTGATACGTGACAGGATGTCTTCCTCGTTGACTTCATGGCGCAATACATGCGCAATGCTTACCAGCAGGCGATCTCCCATTGCATGGCCTTCAAGATCGTTGACGACCTTGAACTGGTCAAGGTCTATATAAAATAACGCACTGCTATGGCGATGATGCTCAGCCTGTATCACGGCAATTTCAAGCGCCTGTTCCAGGTGTCTGCGGTTGCTGAGTCCGGTTAGGTCATCGTGCGAAACAAGATATTGCAGGCGTGCTTCCATTACCTTGCGTTCCGCCAGTTCGGTTTCAAGCTCGACCTCCCGCAATTTGCGAAGATCACGTTCCTTTTTCAATAAAAGGGCAGAGATAACCCTCGGCATCAAGGTCGCACGGCGAACGGGTTTAAACATGATGTCTGTGGCACCGACATCCATGCTGACACGGGCGATTTCGTCTCGCCACATTGCATTGGCGGTGATCATGATGACGGGGATATCCCTGAATTCATCCCGGTTACGCAGTCGACGGCACACCTCGTAGCCGTCTACTTTTGGCATCATGACATCGAGCAGGATGATATCGACATTCGCTGATGAGCTCGAATGAGCCTTTTCAGCCAATTCCAGCGCCTCTTCGCCGCCTTCGGCTGTTGAAATGTGTCTAAAACCACTTTTTCTCAACATCGCCTCTGCCAGCTCGATGTTATCGGGTACATCATCGACGATGAGGATATGCATCTTCCGCAGATCATCAAGATCGGCGCCAAAACTGTTTTGACCTGGTTTCCGGTTTTCTTCAGAAACGGAAGAATTAGTCATATTTGATATGGGATCTTGAGGTGTCAGCATAAAATTTCGCCAGTCTCTCTTATAAATTAAGCGTTTGTTCTAACTATAAAACTTTATTATTGATGATGGTCGAACTTGCTGAATTGATCAGCTTACCTGTTAGCGGCCATCATGTCCTTTTCTTTAACCTTAACCATGCTTTCACACACGTTCAAACAACTAACCACTCAAGCACAATGTTTGCGGAAACTCTCATCAATAATAAAAATGTCATGCCAGCGCAGCCGTGAGTCTATGTGTTTGATATTTCAGGATTTCCGCTTGCGCTGGCATGACGTTAAACGCCAGTATCTACTTCATTGCAAGGCGTCTTTCCGGAGATAAAATAGGCAAATGCGATGACTTCCGCGACTGCGACATACAGGTTGCGCGGAATTTCCTCACCTAACTCCAGCGTGGACAGTAGTGATAACAGTTCGGCATTCTCCTGGTATGGGATGTTGTACTCGTACGCTATCTCGAGAATTCTTTCGGCGACGTCTCCGCTACCCTTTGCCGTCACGACGGGTGCCGTTTTTCCGTCATACTTTAATGCAATCGCCGCAGGTTGTTGATTATTCATACGTTGATATCCACAAGCTGATGTGACTGAGCGCTGGTAAAATGAACCGGCGGCATACCACGCTGGCACTGAATATTGCCTACCTCAAGTCCCTTTTTTCGGAATCCCTCGTCTAATTTCTGAACCTCTCTATTAATCAGTTCCAGTGCTTCCGGCTGTTCCGCCCATAGTTTGGTCCAGACCTGATTGCCAGTCACCGTCACCAGCGCGTGAATTGAGCCAAGCGACTCGACGTTGATCGTCAGGGTGGCTGTCCAACGTGGTTCAGCGTATTCCTGACTGCCTTTGTCTTCCTTGCCTATCTTGATCTGGATAGTCTCTACCTTTTCTCCACTTTTAACCGGTAACTCGAAACTCAGTATCGGCGTATTCTGGTCTTCTCCGGGTACCGAAGCCAGTTGGTTAACCTGCACCCGCGCCAATGCGCCAGACGCTAACTGGAGCAGCTCAGTCACCATCCTCGTGATGATTGATTCGTTTTCTAACGTTTGTGCCGGTGGGGCTTGTCTAGCCTCTACCGGGTTACTCGGAGAGTTTTCGATCCTGCCGTGGGGCAAGGGGTTAGGTAGCAAAGTGCTGGCAGCCTTTGATGGTGTTGTGGAAGCCGTAACTGCAGGAGTTTGTTTTTCTGCGGGCAGTTGCCGAAGCAAACTGTTTACCACGCGGATTAATCCGGTTTTTATGTCATTATCGACCTGTTTTTTTGCCGCAGGCATATCCGTCCGGGGCGCGCTTTGACTTGATGAGCCATTTTTAAACAGCCCGCGTAACATTTGTTCGGCGTTTTCTTTTATATGCTGTACTGGTTGCTTTATCGTGGATTCTGGTTGTTTAACGAGTTTGTTTTCGAGAAACAATCCGGAATCTATCAGCGATTGCTTTAATCCTTCCGGTTGAGATATCTGTGTTCTGGTTGGTACGGACCGGATTAACTCTTTCAGCTGTTGCGTAACGATGTTAGGTAATGGCTGTGTTTTTGCCTCGCGAACATTAACCAGATTTATTATCTGATTCAGCAGCGGCGTTATGCTGGTTTGTCTGGGTAGCAACACCTTCAGCGCTTCCGTTTTAACCGCGGTTGGTGTGGGGATTGCCTGTTGAGGCTGAGGTGTCTGGTTCACGACGCGTAGCACCGGTTGCTGTCCGGTTTTGATGACCTCCAGGCTAATACTGTCTCCGGTTTTATGGTGCGGCTGACTGTCATGGGCGAGCAATTGAATCCGGTTGACCTCTATTGTCATGGTGCCGTTTCGTGGGGGTGTTACGACGGTTGCCTTGACAATCTGCCCCGTTTGCCAGGCGTCCAGGGTCGCTTTTATCGTTTTCAAATCAAGGGCTTGAGTAAGCGGGGAAGGTTGATTAATTTGCATCAGGGAAGTCACTAATCTGTTTCAGCCCAATTATATCCCAATCGTGGCTGAACCCGAATAATTTATGTCAGTATGAATTCAACCCTTTATTGGGATAATATTTGCATGGTTATGTTGTGGTAATGGACTGTATGTCCATCAGGATCAGCGATCAGGTGAAAATACGCAACTTAAGTAACGGACAGACAGCACTTTTATGGAAAATGAAGTAGAACAAGAATCAGGTAATTTATGGTATGTACGTCGAGCGGGAAAGGTCAAAGGACCTTATGCTGCCGGCGTTATTACCCGGTATATCCTGCTGGGGAGGATTCGCAGTGATGATCTTCTTAGTCAGGATCAGGAAGACTGGCAGGCGGTTATTGAACATACGGAGCTCTTTCCGGAAACCATGCTTGCAGATTTGAATGATGCGATGGCGAGGCAACGGCTGCTGGCAGCCAGACGTTGGGAGGATGAGCGGACTCGCGTCGACCGGCGTGAAAATCAGCAAAGTGTGGGTAATGAACAACGACAGGTTGGCAGGCGAATTGAGGAACCGGATGAAGAAATTCAGCATCGTCGCATTCGTGCCCAGGTACGCGAGGAAAAAATTCAGAAATCCTTTACGAGTTTTCTATCGGGATTTATTGCCTTTAGTATTCTGGCTGGATTAACGGCCATTTTCATTTTTAACAAACCCGAGACAGTCGAGGTAGCCAAACCGAACTGTGATGCACCCCCTACTGCCGGGGTTAACTGGAGGGGATGTAAAAAGCGGAACGCTGATCTCGTCAATGCCAATTTGATCGGTGCTGTCTTAAAAAACGTGTCATTTAGTCAGGCTGACCTCAGTGGCAGTCAATTGATTAATGCAGATTTGTCTTACGCAGATCTAAGTTTGTCAAATCTTTATGGTGTCGATCTTCGTCAGAGCAAACTCATTGGTGCGAACTTGGTCGGCTCAAATCTGGGTGACGCTAATCTGTCCGGTGCAGACTTGTCCTTCGCTGATTTATCTAACGCAATACTTGAGAACGCAAATTTGACTGATGCAAACCTGAGTAATGCCCAGTGGCCGGATGGTCGGAAGTGTGCCCCGGGTTCGGTGGGCAACTGCTTCTGATTCGAGGCGGTGATTCCGGCCCTTTATTTTTGACTATCAGGTCATTCGATACTTTCCGTAGTATATCGATAGCATTCGATCGTATCAGACCAGTAATCAAAAGGTAGTTGAGCCTTTTGTTTAAGATGCCCTAAAAATGACTGTCTGTCTGGCAGTGACTCCCAGACGGAAGGCAGGAAAGTACCACGGTGTGAGCTACCCTCTTTCAGAATTATACCATCCACGCCAGGTTGTAACGAGTCAATCAGGTCAGCCTCGGACGTGAAACTCATTTTTTCCGGAACAGAAAGAATGGAAAGGTGAATATCAAGCTGTTCAAATTCCGGCTCGGTTAGTGGACTAAAGCGCGGATCCGAAAATGCAGCGGCATAGGCGTTGTTCGTAATATCTGTAATCAGTGGTTGATAGGCCTCCAGCGTACCGATGCAACCTCTCAATTGACCATTCATTTTTAACGTGACAAACGTCGCACGATGTTCGGTGAGCGCGTCGTCATAATCCTCCAGATTTATTGGAAGTGCGCAGTGATTCGACAACCCATAAGCGATGGATTCCTGGGCAGCATTAAGCAGTGTCTGTCGTTGTGACGCTGAGTACATATCAGGTGGCTATATTATTTGTTCTAGACCTTATTCCCGGGCTATTTTTGACCCTGGTCTTCAAATACCCATGCGCCGTATCCTACGACCTGATCACGCGGGCCCGCAGTGTCTCCGGAATTACGCAAGTCTATCGTCTGTGCACGGAGCCCTTTTTTGTTGGCCAGTAAAAGCAGACCGCTCACCGGGATTCTGCCACAGGCATGTTCGTACTGGATATCCTGTGGTTGCAGGGTTTCTATTGCCTTTGACGTGGCCGCATCGAGTTGTCTCGCCGTGTCATAATCGTAATAGTGACTCAGGTCAGAACTGATGACGATCAGGGTCTCGGGGCCTCCCCATAGTATTTCCAGTACTTCGGCAACCTCTTCAGGTTTCGCATCTCCTACGACGAGCGGAATCAGAAGGAAATCATCGAGTATTTCCTGCAAAAAGGGTAGATGGACCTCAAGGCTATGTTCGGCGACATGGGCTGCGTCGATCAGTTGGACCTGGGGTAGTTTGATGATCTCGTCAATAGACGCGGCGTCAATCCTGACGTCGCCCAGGGGTGTTGCAAAGGCGGATGCACTACAAACTGCCAGGCCTCCTATGGGTATACGGTGCGCCGGGCCAAGCAATACAACCCGTTTGATAATATCGTGTGCCGTGCTTATTCTGGCGTAGGCACTTGCCGCGATAGGGCCTGAATAAATGTAACCCGCATGGGGGACAATAATTGCCTTGGGCGCCGGGCCTTTAGCACGTACATGGTCCAGAAACCCCTGAACCATGTCGTGCAATTCATCAGGATTCCTGGGATAGAACATATCAGCGACAGCGGGTGGACGAATAGTCTGCATTTAATCACCTCACCTGTGTTAGGTTGACCAATGATGATGGATACAACGCAGCGTGTATATTAGTTGAACTTGAGGTAAATAAACAAGTCACAATAGCAGGCAGGTTGAAAACTATTGCGCTTGAAAATACTTTATTCACCCCTCAAGGGGTCGCCGGGAAATGAGCTGCTCAAAAAGCGGGATCGTGAAACGGCAAATTCATTATAATCTTGAGATTATGTTCCTGACAAATTCTACTTCGCATTTACATGGCCTCGTCCGCTTTTTCGTAACTGATGGCGTGGTTTTTTCTTCGCTAGAATCGTTTGCAAACTGCCTGTAAAATGCGTTATGGAAGTGGGAGACCAGGTTGTGAATGAAGAACTGATACAAGATACCGTTTCGACCCAATACTGGCATGTGCTGGATGACGGTCGAACACAGTGTGATCTATGCCCACGTTATTGCAAGCTACATGAGGGGCAACGGGGGTTGTGTTTCGTCCGCGCCTGCAAGGACAATGCTATTGTTTTAACGACTTATGGTCGCTCCAGTGGCTATTGTGTAGATCCGATTGAGAAAAAACCGCTCAATCATTTTTTACCGGGCAGTGCAGTGCTTTCATTTGGTACGGCAGGATGCAATCTGGCATGTAAGTTTTGTCAAAACTGGGATATCAGCAAGTCCCGCGAATTCGATACACTTGCCGATGCAGCATCTCCACAAACGATTGCGAGGGCGGCTGAGAAACTGGGTTGTGACAGTGTCGCATTTACCTACAACGACCCGGTGATTTTTCACGAATATGCTATTGATGTCGCCTCGGCGTGCCATGAAAAGGGTATCAAAACAGTTGCAGTTACGGCAGGCTATATATGTAGGCAACCTCGCGAGGAATTTTTTAGGCATATCGATGCAGCCAATGTCGATCTAAAGGCCTTTACCGACCGATTTTACAAGTATATCACTGGCGCACACCTGCAACCGGTGCTCGATACGCTTGAATATATTAAACACCAAACCGATGTGTGGCTGGAACTCACGACCTTGTTAATTCCGGATGAGAATGACTCAGACTCTGAGTTGAATGAAATGACCCAATGGGTTGCTAAACATTTGGGTCCGGATGTGCCCATGCATTTCACCGCGTTTCATCCCGACTGGAAGATGATGGATAAACCGGTCACGCCGGTTGATACACTGACCCGGGCACGTGAGATCGCGATGACAAACGGGATTCGTTATGCCTATACCGGCAATGTGCATGACAAACGCGGCGAGAGCACCTACTGCCATCACTGTGGTCAAATACTTATCGGTCGGAACTGGTATGACCTCAGTGAATGGAACCTGGATCCGTTTGGGCAATGTAATCAATGTGGCGTTAGTTGTGCGGGTGTGTTGGGCGAACGTCCCGGAACATGGGGTGCCAAACGGATGCCAATCAGGTTGAAAGACTTTGCCTGTTGAAAACCCGGTTGATTAAAGGAGACGGGGTAGGGGATGTTGGTTCAAGTTAGTTGAGTCTGGATTAATTGTTCAAGTTCACTGCAAAGGTGCGGTAAGTCAACCTGAGTTGATGTGTCAATCGTTAATACATGCCGCATCTCGTCTGCTCTGAGTGGTTCCTGTGTTTGTTGCTGGTGATCCAGTACCTTCAAGTTTGCCTCTGACGCATCATCGCCTTGTTTCTGCCGTTCTGTTATCCATTGGCGTAAAACCTCATCCGGTGCCTGAAAGTTAAGTATCACAAAAGCCAGATTGTTCCGTTGCGCCTGCAGTCTGAACATCTCTCTTTGATTGTGTTTGAGGAAAGTCGCATCGATAATGCTGTTGAATCCGTTCGAACTTATCAGGTCACTTAAATGTATCAGGTAATCGTAGGTCTTTTGTGTATTGTCACGACTGTATAAATCCTGTGCCACGCCGGATTGACTGCTTTCGGTTGCCGATAAACCAGCCATTCGTTTCCGTTCGATATCCGAGCGAATTCGGATCGCATTAAAATGCTCCATCAGTAGCGACGTAATGGTGGTTTTACCGGAGCCGGACAGACCATGGGTGATGATAATGGCGGGCCGGGCAGGCTGAATATAACTCTCGGCGAGTTTCATATAGCTTCGGTAGTTGATATGAACATCTTTCACCGGTTGATCGGGCTGTTGAATAGAGCGCAGGCACTCGACCTTGGCGCGCACCATCGCCCGATAGCACAGGTAATAACGCAACAATTCAATGCCTCGATAATCGCCTGTCTGTTGCAGATAATGATTTAGAAAACGAAAGGCGAAGTCTTGCCTGCCATGTGAATCCAGGTCCATAAACAAAAATGCAGCCTCGCTGATAACATCAATCCAGCTCAGGTTCGGGTTAAACTCGATGCAATCGAAAATAACTATCTCTTTATGAAAGACCGCGATATTGGCAAGATGCATGTCTCCATGACACTCGCGGATACAGGATTCCTCCTTGCGACTGGCGAATGTCTTTATTAGCCTGTTTTTCTCGTTGTTGCTCCAGGTTTGCAAGCGTTCAAGCCTGTCTAGGTCGCCGCGATCCCGGAGCAAGGAATTTAACTGGGAAAAGTTTTCGAGAACGGGGTGATGAACATGCTCAAGACTGCCGAAGGCACTTTCAGGTGGGGCTGGCTGAGCTTTTTCGGTGTGGAATGCTGCAATCAACACTGACACTCGATCGATGAGATCTGTTGAAAGGTTACCATTTAGCAGCATTCGGTCCAGCTGATCGCTTTGTTCGAACTGCTTCATCTTAACCGCGTATTCAATTACTGGTCCGGCCCCGGAGATTTCAGGCGTTTCCTCATCGCCAGTGATAGTGATGACATCCATATATAGAGGTGCCGCCAAACGTCTGTTCAGTCTCAGCTCTTCGATGCAACAATGTTTGCGTTTTTCGAGTGTCGAGAAATCGAGAAAACCAAAATCGACCGACTTTTTGATTTTATAGGCATACTCTCCGGTCAGGATGACCCAGGAGATGTGGGTTTCGATGACATCAAATTCCCTAACCGGATGTGGGTAAAGTGATTTATTTTTTAGTCGGTCTATCAGTGTTGAAGTTGTTTCGGTCACTGGTGATTACCCAAAATCGTTGTCCGTGTGAGTAATTGAATATTGATTTATATCAACTTATCACAATTGTAGATGAAAATAGTCTCTATTTCTGCCTATAATACCGGGTATGTGTTGCCTTGGGGAAAGATGTGTCAGACGTATATTCGGTTGATAAACTGATCACAGAAGCCAGGAAGCTTGCCGCCGATTATCGGCGGGCAACAGGCAAACCGCTCGCCGGCGTGAGTGGTGAAGTGGCGGTCTATGATGCGGCCCGCCTGTTGGACCTGGAAATATGTAAACAGCAGGAAGGTGGCTATGATGCCATTGGCAAGGGTAAGCGCGAAGGTAAAAAAATCCAGATCAAGGGTCGGGCGATTTACGATGACAGTAAATCAGGACAGCGCATAGGCCAGTTAAAAGTTGATCAGGAGTGGGACTCCGTTGTGCTGGTATTGATGGATGATGGACTGGAGACCTTTGAAATCTACGAGGCCGAGCGGGATGACATTCTTGAGCATACCCAGGAAGCAAAGTCCTCGAAACGCAATAAACGCGGTGCAATGTCCCTGGCGAAATTCAAGAATATCAGTAAATTGGTCTGGACCATGGAAAATGGTCCTGAAGACGATGTTTGGGATAATCAGGCCAGCGTCTAAACATTCAAATCATTTTTGATGCCGTGTCTTAATCCTCTGGTGATTCATTTTGACATTCATTTACCCGGCATTTTTCTCGTGATACAAAGTCCCGCAGAATTATTGAGCTCGGACGGGCCGCTTTCTCGTGTTATTCCCCAGTTTACTCCACGCAAGCAGCAGCAGGAGATGGCAACGGCAATTGAGAAGGCCATTGACGATAATAATCTGCTTATCACAGAGGCCGGTACCGGAACCGGTAAAACATTCGCCTATCTTGTTCCGGCAATTATGTCTGGCAAGAAAATAATTATTTCTACTGGCACCAAAACGCTACAGGAACAGTTGTTTCATCGCGATCTGCCAACCGTCAGAAAAGCGCTGGCAGTCCCCGTTACCGTAGCAATGTTAAAGGGGCGGTCAAATTATCTGTGTATTCATCGCTTGCAGCAGTATCAGGAAACCCTGTCGATAAGCGGTCCACGCAGGTTTGGTAACGATAATGTACGTCGCTTGCAGCACATCCAGCAGTGGGCGGGCATTACGAAAACCGGTGATATCGCGGAACAAAACGAGGTCACCGAAGATGCCCCTGTCTGGTATCAGGTTACGTCAACCGCCGATAACTGTCTGGGTCAGGAATGTCCGTCATGGTCTCAATGCTATGTGGTCAAGGCGAGAAGATCAGCGCAGGAAGCAGATGTGATCGTTATTAATCATCACCTGCTGTTTGCCGACATGTTGCTGAAAGATGAAGGCTTTGGCGAATTGTTGCCCGGTGCAAACAGTTTTCTAATTGATGAAGCGCATCAACTGCCCGAGATCGCATCTGATTTTTTTGGTCTGTTTATCAGTGGTCGTCAAATAACTGAGCTCGCTCGTGATGTGACTGCCGAGTACCTGCGCGAATTATGCGATATGCCGGTATTACAGGAAACGGCACAACGCCTGGAGAAAAAGGTCGCGGATTTTCGCTTGTCTTTGGGTGTTGCCGAGCGACGTTCGCCGTGGATCGCTGCAGCTAAAGATGCCGGTATTGCCGATCGGCTATCGGCGTTAAATGAAACGCTGGATGAATTATGTGACGTTCTGGATTCAGTTGCCGAACGAAGTAGGGGTGCGGATAACTGCTGGAGGCGCAGTATTGAACTCGCTGATCGGCTTTCAATGTTTTCCAAAAATGATGACGAGGACAAGATCGCGTGGTTTGAAACGACAAAACGCACGTTTGTTTTACATAGTACGCCGCTAGATATTGGTGAGGCATTTAACAAGTGTATTAGTCGTCATACCAGCGCCTGGATTTTTACCTCTGCGACGCTGGCGGTTAATCAAAGTTTTAAACATTTCACTGACCGGTTGGGGCTTGCGGATTATCAAACCCGTTATTGGGAAAGTCCATTTGACTATCACCGCAATACCCTGCTGTATATACCCAAGCGAATGCAGCAACCAAATGAGGATGGATATACTGAAAATGTCGTGAATGCTGCGTTGCCGGTCATTCAGGCGAGCCGGGGCAGGGCATTTGTTTTATTTACCAGCCATCGAGCATTAAAAATTGCTGCCCGGTTGTTAACCAGTATGTCTCTTGAATATCCAGTTCTCGTTCAGGGAAGTATGCCAAAATCCGAACTGCTGGATCGCTTTCGGGATTCGGGAAACGCTATTTTGTTAGGTACCAGCAGTTTTTGGGAGGGTGTCGACGTTCGGGGAGCAGCGCTTTCCTGTGTGATTATTGACAAACTGCCATTTTCTACGCCCGACGATCCGGTCTTGCAAGCCCGTACAGATCTGATAAGAAGGCGGGGTGGCAATCCTTTTATGGATCATATGTTGCCTCAGGCGGTTATTGCCCTCAAACAGGGAGTGGGCAGGTTGATCAGGGATGAACATGACAGGGGCGTGCTGATGATTTGTGATCCGCGTATTCTGGGCAAGTCATATGGCAAGACATTTATCGCCAATCTTCCTCCAATGACATTGACCCGGGATGTAAACGATGTGGCAGATTTCTTCGCTGAAGAGAATCAGGAGATTGTTTCGGCATGAGTTTAAAAATACTGGCAATTGATACTTCAACGGACGCATGTTCTGCCGCACTGCTCATCGACAACGAGACAAGTGAACGGTTTGAGATAGCTCCCCGGCAGCATACAGAACTCATTCTGCCGATGGTTGAATCATTGCTGGCGGAAGCAGACATTGCTCTTAAGGATCTGGATGTGATCGCGTTTGGCCGGGGGCCGGGAGCCTTTACCGGTTTAAGGATTGCAGCCGGTGTAACCCAGGGGCTTGCCTATGGTGCAGAGCTTAAGGTCATTCCTGTTTCTTCGTTGGCGGCCATGGCGCATGGTGCATGGAAAAAAACGGGGTGCCAAACAATTATCGCTGCCAATGATGCACGCATGAATGAGGTCTATTGGGGCGTCTATCGTTTTTCCACGGATCATTCCATTTATCAGCTCTGTGCAGAGACAGTCTGTGCACCCGGCGAGGTGCCGATCCCTGCAGACACAGGATGGATTGGCGTGGGATCAGCCTGGGAAAGTTTTCAGCTTGTGTTGGGTCATGTGCTGAGTCGTTGTCTACTGCGTTGGGAAGAGGGCTATTTCCCTCATGCCAGCGATGTTGCGATTTTGGCCATTGACGAGCTTAAGCAGGGTAATGTTGTATCGCCTGAGCTAGCGCTTCCCGTCTATTTGCGCGATAACGTTGCGCAGCCTAATCCGGGTAAGACTTAATCGTTTTGCATGAAATCTTTTCGCATACTCCAGTTTTCAGATACCCACCTTTTCGCAGATCCTGCTGCAAAATTTTATGATATTGTTCCTGACGAAAATTTAGGGCAGGTCATCTCGTATGCAAGAGAGCACGCTGCAACAGCGACGTTTTCCTTATTGACGGGGGATTTGGTGCATGACGAATCCAGACAGGGTTATAAGCTAGTCAGGCATCATTTTGAAGCGTTGGAGATGCCGGTTTTCTGCGTACCCGGAAATCACGATGATAGCGCAATGATGCAAGCGGTGTTTTCCGGGGAACCGATTAAATTTATTCCCAGTTATCGATTTCATAACTGGCTGTTTGTGTTTCTTGACAGCTCTGTAAGCGGCCATCAGGAGGGACATCTGACTGATGACCAACTACATTCACTTGATCAATTGCTTACGTCGCACAGCGATAGCCATATCATGATTGTGTTGCATCATCCACTGCTACCCTGCGGTAGTCACTGGATGGATTCAGTGATGTTGCTGGATAATCCGGAGCAGGTGTTTGCAGTCATGGATCGCTTCGATCATGTGCGCGCGGTGATATGGGGACATATCCATCAGGAATTCTCAACGTTAAGAAATAATATGATGATGTTGGGTGCCCCTTCAACGAGCGTTCAGTTCAAACCCGACAGCCATGAATTTGAGACGGATGCTTCCCAGCCAGGTTATCGTGTCCTGGATCTTTACGAAAACGGTGATATACAGACCCACGTTGAGCGTGTCGGGAAGGATTAACCCGAATAGTTCACCAAGGCGGTGAAATATTCGGGTTAATCAGGCAATTCGACAAGATGGTCAGATTTCATGAAAACCCAGGTCACCCCGGCACCCAATGCCAGATAATTTTTGGTTGTGACCAGTGGGCTGTCTTCAAATTCTGCCAGTTCGAGCGTGTCATAGCGGGTAAAGACCCCAAGCCATAGGTCACCGATTTTCTTTTGCAGGGTAATGGTCATGCGGCTGCCTGAATATCCCCCATTGGCATGATAAAGCGGGCGGCCAGCTAATACGTATTGTGGTTTTACTTCATAATAATAGTTGTGGTACGCATCGTCGGCATAGAGAGGGCCGAGCGCAAAACCGGTTTTCCATTGTCCGGGGATCCGGGATTCGGCAATATATTCGATATAGGGTGAGAAGGACCAGCCTCGATGGTTGATATCCATATTGTTCACAGAAAAGGTTGACCTGACCGGGAGCCGCATCCAGACTGATTTTCGAGAGTTTTGGCTTTTCCATAGCGATATGTCCAGTGAAGGACCTAATTCGGCAGTGGGTGCAAGATCAGGCATCCCTGCGCGAACGCCGTCTTGCGAGCTGGAGACAGGAACGCCACCAGCGAGACTGATATCAAGCTTAACCCGCTCGGATTTGAAGATCTTGCCTCGAACACCCCCTTCATCAATATTGACGGTATCACCCCGGTATATGATATAGGGATAGGGGATCGCATACGCTCCTGTGTTGTCAGAACCTCTATAATCCGGAAGACCCAAAAATCCGAGGCCAACGCCAAGCTCCCATAATGGAAGTTGCTGCGCCTTTAACGATCCACTGCCAATGATCATACAGAGCACAATAAAAAAACACGTTACTTTTTTACGATCTCGGCGGGATCCAGGGGAACTCTGATTGTTTTTACAATTGTCATTCTCGCGAAGTCGGGAATCCAGGAAACTAGACAACTCAGGTTTCCGACTTCGTGGGGATGACAAATTAAGAGTTTCCCTGGTTTTAAAAATCAAAAATTTGTTCAACGATTAAACTCTGTCAATGCAGGTAAGACAGCTATTCAGATTATAGTTTTCTTACGCTATAGTATGTCGTAAAAATAGACTGGAAAACAGGCCCGAAGTCCAGAGTATGTTAATACATTACGAATTCCGGGCAATTCGACCGCAAAGGAATATAAAATGAACGATTGCCTGTTTTGTAAAATGGTGGCCGGTGAAATCACGCCAGATACCGTCTACGAAGACGAAGACGTGCTCGCATTCCGTGACATTAGTCCACAGGCACCATTACATATATTGATTATACCGAAGCAACACATTGCAAGCATTAACGATGTGCAGGGTCATCATGCTGCGCTTTTAGGTAATATGTATCTCGTCGCGAAGAAAATCGCCGAACAGGAGGGTGTGGCGGAGGCAGGCTATCGCACAGTGATGAACTGCAATGCGGATGGAGGGCAGGCGGTTTATCATATCCACCTGCATTTATTGGCAGGGCGTGCCATGCAGTGGCCGCCGGGCTAATCCAGAGGAAAAGATTGATGGATAACGACAGCCAGGCATTACTGAACAGACTTTTTCGGCAGCAACGCTGGGCGGCATTTTCTACGCTGGAGGATGGACGACCTTTTACCTCGTATGTCGCGTTTGTTACCGCAAAAGGTTCAGCCGGGTTCTATCTCCATATCAGTAAACTGGCGGCTCATACCAGAAATGTACTGAATGACTCACGAGTGTCATTGGCCGTTAGTGAAACCGACGATGGTCGAGCCGATCCGCAGACCCTGGCACGCGTGAGTATACAAGGGATTTTAACACCGATTCCCATGAAAGATTCAGAATACGATTCAGCAAAAAAGGCTTATCTGGAACGGTTTCCGGAATCTGCACAATGTTTTGATTTCTCGGATTTCATGTTATTCAAGCTTGAGCCTGAAAAGATCAGGTTTGTTGCAGGGTTTGCCAAAACCTGGTCGTTGGGTCGGGGGCAACTGGCAAAAGTTTTGGAAAGTTAAAAAAAACGGCGGCTTTATTCAAAGCCGCCATCCTAATTAGCGTCTTGGTTGCGCTTTATTATTATGTTATAGCGCGCAGACGCTTTTCTTTTACTGCTTTGAGAGAGACGATCGACATTGCGCCGATGGATTGCTTTTGAATGCGGTGCTCAACCTTGTTTGCCAGCAGCGAAACTGCTACCGCTATGCGGGTTTTGGTTGGTTGCGGTTTAGGAACAAAATTAAACATGACAACCCTAAATAGCAATTGTGATGCCAATATGATTATGTTTATTAGATACAGTGGGTTATAGAGTTATTGAAAATACAAAAGGTCGTTTGGATAGTTAACTTGTAAATAATACTGACAAACAATATTGGGAAAAGGTACCAGGTGATTGACTTCCTCGATCAAAGATCAATATATCCACGTGAGCCCAGGCAATGCCTAACTTTACGCTAAATTACAAGATTACCTTATGAGGAGGTATGAGGCGCTGAATAGAGAACTGAAGAACAATAGAATGAATATTTGTGCTGTGTATAGGGTTATTTCCCATCAGGCTTTTAATTTGGCCTTACAAATTTATATCGTCTATCGGTGTTAGAGACAGTTTCCTGGTGTCTGCAACAGGATTTGAATTTGGTAAGACGCACGCTACTCGTTCTAACACTGTTGACGCAGTATGACGATAGGCCGTTAGTTTACCACCGTATATGGTGAGTATTCGGGGGCTTGATTCTCTGTCGGTATGGAGAATGGTTTCACGAGGACGACTGAAGGCGGAGTTATCTCCAGCCGGTAAAACTCTTAATCCTGCAAAGGAGTTAACAATCTCGTTATGGGTGGCGATCGAATGGGGAAAATAGTGATTCATCGTATTAAGTAAATAGAAAATTTCTTCGTCAAGCGGTTTTACCAGATCAGGTTCCAAATCGAACCTTGTTTCTGTGGTGCCGACCAGACACTGATTTTTCCACGGGATTGCAAATACGGCTCGTTTGTCGACGGGTGACTCCAGGTAATAGATGCCTTTTGTCAGTTTTCGGTTGAGAATGATATGCGTCCCTTGTACAAGATTGACAGGTGCCTTGTTAATCGGGGAGGAGACGAGGTCCAGCAGCTGATTAGCCCACGGTCCGGACGCATTAATGATGACTTTGGTGATACAGGTTTCCTGTTTATCATTGTATTGATAGTGTACGGCGCATCCATCTTTGTGAAGGTCAATACCTGATACCTTTGCAGGAATTAATGCAGTTGCTCCCAGGCTAATGGCAGACTGCATAACGGCCCTAGTCAGGTCTGCATCGTTGGTTTGGGCATCCCAGTATTGGAATACCGTCTGCAGACCGTTTGTTTCAATTTGATCCAGTGTATCCCAATTTCTTCGAGGTACCGTGGTGAATCGATTCGCAGTGTTCATTCCGCCAAGCAGTGCATAAATCGTCAGTCCACAGCGAATGACCAGAGAACTTCTTGATGTCTGACGATAAACAGGGATAAAAAACGGTTGTAGTCTGACAAGATCAGGCGCCAGCTTAAGTAACAGTGAGCGTTCATGCAAACATTCCCGGACCAGCCGGAATTGCCCACTTTCCAGATAGCGTAATCCACCGTGTATCAATTTGCTTGAACGACTGGATGTGCCGCTGGCAATCCCATTCTTTTCCAGAACGATGACGGAATGCCCGGCCGCTGCCACCGCTTGCGCGACCCCTGCGCCATGTATGCCTGCACCAATAACCACGACGTCGCATATTTTGGTCATTGTTGAGCTGCGTCGCTTAGTTGGGGATTTTTTATCAGCGATTGAATATTCATGCCTTCAATAAAGTTCACACCTCTAACCACAATTTCCAGCGCGAGTCTTTCATCATTGATTTCATAGGCTGCCCATTGCCAGGGACCCTGCCATAGCGGGGCGTTGGTTTCCGGAAATTTTTTATAATTACAAAAAATAATATCAGGAAGCAGTGTCAAAGCCCGTTTGTGATGGATCTCATCATAATGTCGTAATACCCAGGCTATTTTTGCAGCGCCGGTTTGTCGAGCATACGCTACGGCGTCGCTACTGTATGACAACGGGATACATCGATTGTGCACGGGTAGAATAATGTCCATAACGGTATCGATGACATTTTCCAGACCAAAGCAGTTAAGGCTTTCCTCCTTGACTTCAATAAATGCGATAGCTTCTGGTCTGGTTTCCAGCCATTTAACCAGCTCTGTAAGTCTGGTAAGTCTCGTGCCCGTATAATTTTCACCAAGTCTGGACGGTTCAATCGCCTTCAAGTTATCTAATTGATGGCTTTCGAGTTGGGTAATCAGTCCATGCTTTCCGGTAACCCGGAATATATCTTCGTCATGGAACAGATAAGGAACTCCGTCGGCGCTACACTGGATATCTATCTCGATATACCGGACACCGATATTAAATGCATCATTAATGCTCGCTAAAGTGTTTTCTGCATGGTTATGTGTATAACCCCGATGAGCGATTATGGCTGGCATTTAATCAAGGCTCCCAGTTTCATTTAACATCATTTCCTTCCATTTCATATATCGTTTGATAAGCAAATCATTTTCCTTTGGCGAGAATGGCCTATCCAGTTTATCGGTCTGATCGGCATAGTTCTTAGTGATCAGATTAAAAAGTCCCCTTGATGTAGTTTCATATTGTGGTGATCGGTGGACATCGATACCACTGATATCCGCCAGACGCTGGCAGATTGAATCCAGGATTGACAATCCACCGCCTATGATTATTCTTCTGATTACCCCTGTTTCCTGAATCATGGTTTCAAGATTCAGTTGTATTAGAAAGACGATACTCTCTATGACAGCAACGTATTTTTCAGCCACATTTCCGTCGCCAATGAATCTGGACTGAAAATCCGGTATAAACCAGGGCGAACCAAGACCGGATATGCCGTTTAAAAATATTAGAGATGTTTGGGTATCGTTCAGGATTCTTTCAAGGTCATCTGAAGTCATGTCTTTTCCGGATTCCCCGGATAACCAGTCTAACGCCGAACCTGTGCCATTAATCGTTGCTTCATTACTGATTAAGATATCAGAAGCATCCTGATGGACGACACTGGTGAGCAAGTGCTGACTAATAGCCGTATTGTCGGATTTATAGATTAACTGGATGAAGGCCCCGGTACCCAATGTAATATAGGCGGTATCTACCTGGGGTTTGCCGAATGCAAACAATGCGGCCGATTGATCCCCGGTTACAATATCGAGCGGAATGTCAGCACCACCAATATTCAGTTTTCCAAATGGGTGTCGGGATGGGACGCAGCCTGGCAAGCAAGCCAGGGGAATATCAAACAATTTCGATAATTCGCTGGACCAATTCAGTTGATGATAATCCCAAAGCAGGGTTCGGGAGGCATTGACCGGGTCGGCCAGATGTGGTTTTTCCCTGAGAAGTTCAAAGCAAAGCAGGGTAGACATCGGGCCAATCGCAGCTTGTTCGTTGTCTATACATTTTGTTAATGCAGGTAAGTTGTCCAGGCACCAGCGTATTTTACTCGCACCGTAGTGAGCGGAAGGGAAAAGACCAGTGATATCATGTATTCGATCTTCCCTGTTTTTGAATTGGGCAATCCAGGCGCTATGCCGGGTATCCTGCCAACTGATAATGGGTGACAAATACTGCCCCGTTTGTCGATTCCAGCATGCTACATTTGATCGCTGGGTTGCAAGTCCGGCCGTCTTGATATTAATTATCTGATCATCAAGTTGTTCAACGATGTCATGAATGGCCCGCCTGACGGATGAAATCAGTTGTTCGGGATCATACTCAACGAAGCAGGGACGGGGTTTCACTGGTGTTATTGCCTGATGGCTATGGGCGATCAGGATTCCCGATTCATCATAAACATGCACACGACTACCATGACCGCCCTGGTCAATAGTGAGGAAGAGCGGGGAGTCCATTTGAGCCGCTATTGCCATATGAAGTCTGGACCAGCTCCGTTAGCCAGGTGTTTCCAGATCATTCCGCTTTAAGTCCGTTGGGTGAAAAAACCGGAGAGGTAATGCGATCTAGTCGCGAAAATTATTAAACTGCAAAGGCATGTCAAGATCCTGATCGCGAAGCAGCGTGATAACTTGCTGCAGGTCATCCCGCTTTTTACCTGTAATACGGATTTTTTCGCCCTGGATTGCCGATTGAACCTTGATCTTGGTGTCTTTCACCACCTTAATTATCTTTTTACATAGGGGAGTGTCCAGACCTTGTCTCAAAGTGATCGTCTGGCGTGCCTCTTTTCCACTAATGGTTGCTTCATCTATTTGCAGACAGGCAATATCAACCCCCCGCTTGGAAAATTTGCCCTGCAGAATATCAAGCATTTGCTTAAGCTGAAAGTCCGCTTCTGCCGTCATTGTGACCGTATCATTGTCAAGCTTGAAGTTTGCATTTGAACCTTTAAAGTCGAATCGTGTAGAAACTTCCCTGTTGGCCTGATCGACGGCATTAGCGACTTCATGCATGTCGACTTCAGAAACAATGTCAAAAGATGGCATTGAAAAATTCTCCTCGATGTTGAATCAGCGTACCTGGTTATAACGTTTAATTGTCGAGTGTAAAACCGACCTTGATTGTTACCTGCCAATGCGCAATTCTGCTATCCTCTATATGACCTCTCGTATTAATGACCTCGAACCACCGCATGTTTCTTACGGTTGTTGATGCCCGAGTAATGGCATTGTTGACAGCATCCTCGATGCTATCTGGTGAGGAGCCGGTTAATTCGAGTATTTTATAAACATGATCTGACATGGGGTCTCTCCCTGTTTTGTAATATGCAATGAAGAATGGGCTTTTGAAGACAAGTTGTTCGCAATCCCTGTTAAGACGAGATTATTGCCTTCAAATAATCATTATGCAAGGGCGTCAAGAATCAGGGTTATTATGACTGACCATCTTTTATCTGGTTTAGATTGCGACAGGATACTTGCTACGAGCTGGTGAATGTGCAACCTGACAATTATCCACGTACTTTGTAAAGACCGGGGCTATTTTATAACAATCTGTTTTACATGTTGTTTTCATCTCCAAGAGAAGAGCCTGAAAATCCACAGTTAATTTCATCTTTATTGTCGAATGAAGGAAACGAATGATCATCCAGGGAAACCAGATTAATTCGTCATTTAATGCCCGAAACCACCGGCTATGCCGGTGTGAATAACAAGGGCATT
>JBHHVB010000047.1:0-21390 GCA_046754065.1 Gammaproteobacteria bacterium | reverse complement strand
GTATAATGCTGAATCGTTTGCTTTAATACGTGATATTGAGGACGAATCTATGGATTCTTCTTTAAGAAAGTAAATGTGCGGGTGTGGCGGAATTGGTAGACGCGCTGGTTTTAGGTACCAGTGGGGTAACCCGTGAGAGTTCGAGTCTCTCCTTTCGCACCATGTTGACATAATAGTGGAATTTAATGCGTTTTACGGATTGGGTAGCGCGTACAGAAGGAATGCCTGGCTTTAGGTACAAATTTCACTAGCTATGGTTGAATTTTACAGATAATTATCACGAGGTAGATCAATGCAGGTTTCCGTTGAAACAACAACAGGTTTAGAAAGAAGATTGACCGTAGAGGTTCCGGCCGAGCGAGTCGAATCGGAAATTAAAAATCGCCTGATGTCCTTATCCAGGACAGTTAAAATGCCCGGCTTTAGACCAGGTAAAGTACCGATGAAGGTGCTGACCACTCAGTACGGATCAAAGGTCCGCCAGGAAGTGTTGGCGGAGGTAACCCAGTCAAGTTTCTATGAGGCGATTGTCCAGGAGAAGCTAACACCTGCAAGCAAACCTCGATTTGAATCGAGTCCAGGTGGGCCGGGGCAAGATCTTGCTTATACTGCAACTTTTGAAGTTTATCCTTCTATCGAATTGGCACCACTTGAAAGCCTGGAGGTTCAAAAACCGTCTGCCGAGATTAGCGAAAAGGATGTTGACGAAATGATGCAAACGATGCGCAAACAGCGTGTCGAGTGGCAGGACGTGGAACGTGAGGCCAAAGACGAAGATCGGCTGATGATCGATTACAGGGGCACTATAGATAATCAAGTATTTAGCGGTGGGGAAGGAAAAGATACGCCTGTTGTTCTCGGATCGAAAACGTTTATTGCTGGATTCGAAGCACAGCTTGTAGGTTTAAAGGCTGGTGATGAGAAAACGATTAGCGTCACGTTTCCGGATGATTATCATGCGAAGGAACTTGCCGGGAAAGAAGCCCAATTTGAGGTGAAAGTGAATAATGTCTCGGAGGCACTACTACCAGGGATTGATGACGAGTTTGCCAAAAGTTTTGGTGTCGCGGATGGTGATTTGAATAAACTTAAGGAAGAAGTGCAAAAAAGCATGCAGCATGAGATGGATCAGGCGATCAAGGACAATGTTAAACGACAGGTGCTGGATGGTTTGTATCAGGCGAATACAGTAGAGTTGCCAAATGCGATGCTGGAAGACGAGATCAATCAAATGATGGACCAGTCTGCCGCAAATTTAAGGAATCAGGGTATTACAATTGATGCAGCTGACATGGATAAAAGCCGATTCGAGGAAAAGGCGAAGCGCAGGGCATCGCTTGGACTGATCGTGGCCGATATTATCAAGGCCAATGGATTAAAGGCTGATCCAGTCAAAGTTCGCGCTGCAGTAGAGACGATCGCTGCGGGCTACGATGATCCTGAAGAGGTTGTAAAGTGGTATTACGGTGATCGAAACAGGATTTCTAACGTTGAATCAGTTGTTTTGGAAGACCAGGTGGTCGAATGGGTGTTGGAAAAAGCGAATGTAACAATCAATCAAACATCCTTTGAGGAAGTAATGAAGGAGCGCCGTGCAGTTCAGTAATAAATTAATGCGCATTATTGACTATATATTGTTAGATTATGGTCGTTATACACGTAACGGACCAACTGTAAAGGACTAAAAATGCTAAAGAATAGTGACCTGATGACCGATAAAATAGTTAACAATGAGGCTTCCAATATGATATCAAACAACCTGGTTCCAATGGTGGTTGAGCAATCTTCTCGCGGGGAGAGAGCCTACGATATCTATTCTCGCCTGCTGAAGGAACGTGTCATATTCCTGGTTGGTCCGGTTGAGGATAATATGGCCAATCTGGTGGTTGCGCAGTTGCTATTTCTAGAGTCAGAAAATCCCGACAAGGACATACATTTGTATATCAACTCTCCGGGTGGGTCGGTTAGCGCCGGGTTGTCAATTTACGACACGATGCAATTTATCAAGCCTGATGTCAGCACGATGTGTCTGGGTCAGGCCGCGAGCATGGGGGCGCTCTTATTGGCGGGTGGAGCGTCAAATAAACGTTATTCGCTGCCTCACGCAAGGATCATGATCCATCAGCCCTTGGGCGGGTTTCAGGGCCAGGCAACGGATATTGATATCCATGCAAAAGAAATTCTAAGGGTCAGGGACCGATTGAATAATATACTTGTCAAACATACTGGGCAGTCAATAGAGCGGATTCAGGCCGATACAGACAGAGACAATTTCATGTCCGGTGAAGAAGCAGTTGAATACGGTTTGATTGACAGTGTGTTATCAGAACGTAAGTCGGCATAATATTTGCCTTGTTAATTGATATATCTGCGACGAATTATTGCCAGAGATTGATAATAAGAAAGCAAATTTTATAGTCAAAATCCACATGAAGAAAAATATGGTGCAGTTATGAGTGACGATAAAGATAACAAGGGCGACGAGAACGAGAAGCTGCTTTATTGTTCATTTTGCGGAAAGAGTCAGCATGAGGTTAGAAAGCTTATCGCAGGGCCATCAGTTTTTGTCTGTGATGAGTGTGTAGAGCTTTGTAACGACATTATTCGCGAAGAGGTTCAGGAGAAAAATGCATCCCTCAACGGGACCAAACTTCCTACTCCGCGTGAGATCAATACTATTCTCGATGAATATGTTGTTGGTCAGGCCAGAGCTAAGAAGGTGTTGTCAGTTGCCGTTTATAATCACTATAAAAGATTAGAGACTGAAGTTAAAAAGGATGACGTTGAGTTATCCAAAAGTAATATTTTACTGATAGGGCCTACGGGTTGCGGCAAGACACTGCTTGCTGAAACACTGGCTCGTTTGCTAAATGTTCCATTTACCATTGCTGATGCAACAACCTTAACTGAAGCTGGCTACGTTGGAGAGGATGTTGAGAATATCATCCAAAAATTACTGCAAAAGTGTGATTACGATGTAGATAAAGCTCAAACCGGTATTGTGTATATTGACGAAATCGACAAGATTTCAAGAAAATCGGATAACCCGTCAATTACAAGGGATGTTTCGGGTGAAGGTGTCCAGCAGGCGCTATTAAAACTGATTGAAGGTACTGTCGCGTCAGTTCCTCCCCAAGGTGGACGCAAGCACCCTCAACAGGAATTTCTTCAGGTTGATACTTCAAACATATTATTCATTTGTGGTGGAGCGTTCGCCGGACTGGACAAGATTATTCGGGACCGTTCCGAAAAGGGCGGGATCGGATTCTCTGCTGATGTGAAGAGCAAAGACGATAAAAAGAGTATTACCGAGATTCTACACACCGTTGAGCCGGAAGATCTGATTAAATATGGATTGATTCCCGAATTTGTCGGTCGTCTACCGGTTGTTGCAACGCTTGACGAGCTGGATGAGTCTTCGCTCGTGAAGATATTGACTGAGCCAAAGAATGCAATTTCAAAACAGTTTACCAAGCTGTTTGAAATGGAGTCATGCGAGCTTGAGTTGCGAGAAGAGGCATTGCGTGCGGTTGCCCGTAAGGCGATGGAGCGCAAAACCGGCGCTCGAGGATTACGCTCCATACTTGAGCATGTGTTACTGGATACAATGTATGATCTTCCATCGATGGAAAACGTTGCCAAAGTGGTTGTCGATGGTGGTGTGATTACAGGTGAATCAGATCCGCTGCTAATATATGAGGGTGTAGAGCAGCAAGCGAATGCGAGTAAAGACTGATTACTTGAAATTTTTACTGTAAGCCTCATATCAGAAAAAGGGTGGCAAGATTTTTAATTGCCACAGGTTGTAAACCCGATTTGACAAGGATTGACTATGGCGATTGATGACGAAGTGACAACATTGATTAAACAACAGGAAAAATGTATGCCTGTTTTACCCTTGAGAGATGTTGTCGTTTATCCTCACATGGTAATTCCGTTGTTTGTCGGTAGAGAAAAGTCTATCAAGGCCCTGGAGGCAGCAACTGATAATGGCAAGCAGATCATGCTGGTTGCTCAAAAGAGTGCATCACTCGATGACCCAACTCAAGATGATATATACAATTTTGGTACCGTCGCCTCTATTCTCCAGCTTTTGAAACTGCCTGATGGCACGGTAAAGGTCCTGGTTGAAGGTCACGAGCGCGCAAAAATCATTAAATATCTGGATTCGGAAGATCATTTCGCTGCCCAGATTACTGTTTTAAATCCGAAAGAAATGCCAGAAAGGGAGACCGAGGTTTTAGGCCGTTCTGTACTTGGGCAGTTTGATCAATACGTCAAACTCAATAACAAGGTGCCTCCTGAGGTACTCTCCTCGCTTGCAAGTATTGATGATGCTGGTCGTTTGGCAGATACCATTGCGGCACATATGACCCTGAAGGTTGAAGAACGTCAGGAGTTGCTAGAGCTGGTTGATGTGAGAGACCGTCTCGAAAAATTAATGTCTTTAATGGAGTCAGAACTGGATTTGCTACAGGTTGAGAAGCGAATTCGTGGCCGGGTAAAACGCCAGATGGAGAAGAGCCAACGAGAGTATTATCTGAACGAGCAGATGAAGGCCATTCAAAAAGAGCTCGGCGATATGGAAGATATGCCAAATGAAGTTGAGGAGCTGACTCAAAAGATTGAAAGCTCCGGCATGTCCAAAGAGGCGAAGAAGAAGGCAAACTCGGAACTGAATAAGCTCAAAATGATGTCACCCATGTCGGCTGAAGCGACAGTCGTACGCAATTATATTGACTGGATAGTTAACGTCCCGTGGAAAAAGAAAACCAAGATTTGTCGTGACCTGGTAAAAGCGGAAGATGTCCTGGAAGCCGATCATTATGGGCTGGAAAAGGTTAAAGAGAGAATTCTGGAATATCTTGCTGTACAACAGAGAGTAGACAAATTGAAAGGGCCAATCTTATGTCTGGTTGGTCCGCCTGGGGTAGGAAAGACATCAGTTGGCCGATCAATTGCTCGTGCAACTAATCGCAAGTTTGTAAGGATGTCATTGGGTGGTGTACGTGATGAAGCCGAAATCAGGGGGCACCGACGTACTTATATCGGTTCGATGCCAGGTAAGATACTTCAGAGTCTTGCGAAAGCTGAGGCGAGGAACCCGCTGTTTTTACTGGATGAAATAGATAAGATGGCCTCTGATTTCAGAGGAGATCCTGCATCAGCATTGCTTGAGGTACTTGATCCTGAACAGAATAGTACGTTTGCTGATCACTATCTGGAAGTCGACTATGACTTGTCTGACGTAATGTTTGTTTGTACTGCAAACAGTATGAATATTCCTGCACCTCTTCTCGACAGGATGGAAGTTATCAGATTGTCCGGTTACACCGAAGACGAGAAGGTTAATATTGCACAGCGCTATTTGTTGCCAAAGCAGATTAAGGATAATGGCCTGAAGGAAAAAGAAATCAGCGTATCCGAAGGCGCAATCAGGGATATTATCCGATTCTATACGCGCGAAGCCGGCGTGCGTGGATTAGAGAGAGAAATATCAAAAGTTTGCCGCAAGGTGGTCAAGGGCATACTGCTCAAGCAAAACAAAAAAGTTTCGGTTACGTCACGTAACCTTGGTAAATATCTAGGCGTTAAACGTTTTCGTTTTGGATTGGCCGAAGAGCATGACCAAATTGGACAGGTTACCGGTTTGGCATGGACTGAGGTGGGCGGTGATCTGCTGACAATTGAAAGTACTGTCATTCCGGGTAAAGGTAAGTTGACGATCACCGGACAATTAGGAGATGTTATGCAGGAGTCTGTGCAGGCTGCGATGACAGTCGTTCGTAGTCGTTCAGATATGCTGGGAATTGAAAGAGAGTTTTACCAGAAGCATGATATGCATATACACGTACCCGAGGGAGCGATACCCAAAGACGGTCCAAGCGCAGGTATCGGTATGTGTACTGGATTAGTATCAGCGTTAACCGGGATTCCTGTACGCGCGGATGTAGCGATGACTGGTGAGATAACCTTGCGCGGGGAAGTTCTACCTATTGGAGGTCTCAAGGAGAAGCTGCTGGCTGCACACCGGGGTGGAATCAGAACTGTACTTATTCCGGAAGAAAACTTGAGAGACCTGGAGGAAATCCCCAGTAATATCAAGCAAAATATTGAAATTATTGCGGTTACCTGGATTGATGAGGTTCTGCAAAAAGCGTTACAGCATATGCCAGAGCCGATCGTTGATAAGGGTGTGGATGATGATGGACTGGTTGAGCAGAAGAAGAGCCCCAAGTCGAAGAAGGGAGGGCAGATACGCCCTCATTAAAAAATAATTCTGAAGTTTCTTTCACATTAGTATTACTAATCTAGTATAATCCAGACGACGATGCCGAATGCATTTTAATGTATTCGGCATTATTACTTTTTTACTAATATTGCATGAGTGTCTTGACAGCGGTTTCTACCGGTTGGTATAAAAGTGCCGCCAGTGCTACGAGGTAACTAAGTTGGGGTTCAAACCGAATCGCTATTGCCGGGTTTGAAAGATCGATAGTATCTCGTATTGCAGGAATGGTTGATATATGCGGCTTTACGCGTGGTTCAGGTTTGGTTGCATACGATATCGACAAACGTCTGGAAGGTTATCTAGTAGTAGTTTTTCCAAGATGTTATAAACAATAAAACAAGGGAGTTTATACAGTGAATAAAGCAGATCTTATTGATGCCGTAGCCGCTTCAGCAGATATATCTAAAGCAGCCGCTGGGCGAGCGGTAGATGGCATGACGACAGCTGTTACAAAAGCGCTTAAAAAGAATGACACCGTTACACTGGTAGGTTTTGGTACGTTCTCAGTGCGTAAACGCGCAGCACGAAAAGGACGTAACCCGCAAACAGGGGAGACCATCAAGATTAAAGCAGCCAAATTACCCGTATTTAAAGCTGGTAAGGGGCTAAAGGATGCCATAAAATAAGCAACCTTCTGTTGGGTGCTTAGCTCAGCTGGGAGAGCGTCGCCCTTACAAGGCGAAAGTCGGGGGTTCGATCCCCTCAGCACCCACCAATCAGCGCTGGAGTGGTAGTTCAGCTGGTTAGAATACCGGCCTGTCACGCCGGGGGTCGCGGGTTCGAATCCCGTCCACTCCGCCACATTTAAGTTAGAAGGGCGCACCAAAATAGTGACTGTGTGCCCTTTAGCTTAAAATTGAGTAGAATAATTCGTTGATTGTCTATAAACGTAAAAAATACTTTAGGTTGAACGTCACGACAATAACCGATTCCAATCACGCAACTTTCCAATATCATTCAGACTGATCGCTATGCTGCAACTTATAAGAGACAGAGCTCACGGTGTCATTACATGGTTAATCGTGGGCGCAATCGTATTGGCCTTTGCCCTGTTCGGTCTTAACTCATATTTCAGTGGTACTGTAGAAGACTTTGTTGCGAAGGTTAACGATGAAGAAATTTCTTCTCGTGATTATCAACAGGTTTACGCACGAGAACGCGCATTTAGACAATCCCTGATGGGTGAAAACTTTAATCCGGCATTTCTCAATGAATCTGATATTAAAAAGAGTGCATTAACAACGCTGATCAATACCATTGTCGTCTCTCAAGCCGCTGATGAATCGGGATTTCACGTTGGTAATACTCAGCTTGGCCAACAGATTCAGGGTATACAGCAATTTCAGACGGATGGTCGTTTTGATCAGGCGTTGTATCGGAGATTACTAAGTAGCCAGGGATTGTCTCCGGGCAAATTTGAGGCAGACGTTCGTCGCGACATGATTGCCAATCAGTTTTCTGCAACGTTGACCGACACCGAATTTGTTACCAGTCACGAGCTGGATCAGATCCTGACGCTTAAGGAACAGCAACGTAAACTTGGTTATCTCGTGTTGAACGCGGATGACTATAAGACCGAAGTGGAAATAACTGACGAAGATATTGAACAATACTATGAGAGTAATCAGGAGCGTTACGCCGTTCCCGAGCAAGTGAGGATAGACTTCCTGGAGTTATCAGCAGCGAATCTAACAAACGAGATTGCTCAGCCTGCAGAAGATGAACTAAGGCAGTTGTATGAAGAGAAGATATCCGATTTCGGCGTTGAAGAGGAGCGGAGAGCGAGCCATATTCTAATAAAGGTGGAAGATGATTCGGATAACGATCAAGTTGAAGCAGCGCGCACCAAGGCTGAGGAATTGCTGACCCGTATTAAAGCAGGGGAGTCCTTCGAAGATCTGGCAAGGGCGTATTCGGAGGATACGGGTTCAGCAGCAAATGGTGGGGACCTCGACTTTTTTGGCAAAGGATTGATGGTGAAACCATTTGAGGACGCTGTCTTTACTATGTCGATTGGCGAAGTAAGTGATTTGGTAAAGAGCCAGTTTGGATATCACATTATTAAGTTGACAGATATCAACGAAGGCAAGACGAAATCTTTTGAGGAAGTAAGAGACAAACTCGCGAAAGATTTTGTTGATCAGAAGGCTGAGGATCAGTTTTTTGAGCTCGTAGATATTATCACTAACCTAACTTATGAGAATCCTGATAATCTCGATATTGCAGCGAAAGAATTAAATCTTGACGTCCAGTCGACCGATTATTTTGATCGTAACCAGGGTGTGGGACTGGCAAGTGATGCACGCGTCCGGAACCTGGCATTTAGTGATGATGTGCTGGAAGCTGGTAATAATAGTGAACCCCTTGAGTTGGGTGCCAACCGGGTGGTGGTTATTCGGTTAAAAGATCGTAAACCCAGCGCAAACCGCCCACTAGATGAGGTAAAAGACCAGATTAGAGAGCAACTTCGCGCCGACAAGGCCCGGCTGAAGGCTGAAAATGTTGGTGAGAATATTCTTGGTCAGCTCAAGCAAGGTGGTGATGCAAAGCAGCTCGCTGAAAAATTTAACGTTGAATGGAAAGAAACGGAGTTGCTCGGTCGTACAGACAGTTCAATAGATGTAGCCATCATCAAGATCGCATTTAAATTGAAGGAAGACGCAATTGATGGTTTATCCCTATCGTCTGGAGACTATGCCATTGTACAGGTCCTTGAAGTAAAAGATGGTGATTTGAGCAAGCTGGACGAGGCCAAACGCACCGGTGAAATGCGAAACGTAATAAATATGCTGGGTCAGCGCGACAGGGTCGAGTTGCTTGAGAATTTAAAGAGCAGGGCCAGGATTATTAAATACGAAGACAGGCTGTAATTCAGGTACAAGAGAAAAGATTCAAGATAAAAGTTTAGCAACAGAATAGACCTTTCTTGATGGTCGCGCGTCGATACAGCTCTTGCCCGGGTTTCCCAATATTGTTTGCTCTGCCTGATGGCATCTATTCAGCAATTAGTAATATTAGTTAAATACAGACTGCTATTTAATCTATTTTCTGTTCAAACAAAAGCTCAGCTGGATAGCACCAGTTCCCCATGTTATTTTACTTCCTTTTTGAACAAGGCAAACTAGTGACAATGCATATTTTTAATATTGAGCGGAGACATTCATGGCTGAAAAGATGACGGTCACAACTCAGATACTGATCTGGATGGGATTGGGTATTGTTGTTGGTAGTGTCATTAACGCGTTTGCAAGTGATGTTGCTTTTGTCCAGGATTACATCGTTAATGGATTGTTCCACGTGGCCGGTTCTTTATTTATCGGTGCATTAAAGATGCTGGTGGTGCCGCTGGTGACGTTTTCATTAATTTGCGGTGTCTATGGCCTCGGTGATGTGGGCAAGCTTGGTCGGGTTGGTGTCAAGGCATTTGGATTGTTTATATTAACCACCGCACTGGCTATTACCGTGGCCATTGTGCTGGCAGTACTGGTCGGACCTGGCAAGGGATTCGAACTCGATGTTGCGGCTCAACAAGCCATTACATTGCCACCTACACCGCCGCTTTCCGAGGTTATTATTAATTTGGTGCCAAAAAATCCTGTTGCCGCATTTGCAAATGGTGAAATGTTGCAGATTATATTCTTTACCATCCTGTTTGCGCTTTGCATGTTAATGGTTGGTGAGCCAGGTCGATCCATTGCCGAGGGCGCAGAAAAACTGAATATTATCATGATGCAGGTGGTAACAGTTGTGATGCATATTGCCCCACTGGGTGTATTTGCATTGATGGCCAAAACGTTTTCCTTTCAAGGGATCGGGTTGATTCTGCCGATGATCAGTTATTTTTCGGTCGTTGCTGCGGCACTGATACTGCACTTGAGCGGAACTTTGATGCTGTTGATCAGATTACTTGGAAAGGTAAGCCCAATTGTATTTCTGAAGAAAATACGAGCTGCCCAGGTTTTTGCGTTTAGTACTGCCAGTTCAAATGCGACGATCCCTGTAACGCTTAGAACGGTAGAAAAGCGGTTGGGGGTTGATAATGCTACCGCATCATTCGTCGTTCCGTTTGGAGCTACAATCAATATGGATGGAACAGCCATCATGCAGGGTGTCGCTACTGTTTTTATCGCAAATGTCTATGGCATCGATCTGGGATTAACAGGTTACATCACCGTGATTGGGATGGCGGTTTTGGCCTCAATTGGCACCGCAGGCGTTCCAGGCGTAGGCCTGATCATGCTTGCAATGGTTTTTAATCAGGTCGGATTGCCGGTTGAAGGTATCGCGCTGATTATGGGAGTTGACAGGCTGCTGGATATGATGCGAACCGCAGTGAATGTATCCGGTGATGGCGTTGTTACAACTATCATTGCAAGGACTGAAGGGACTTTAGATATGGATGTATTAAATAATCCTGACGCCGGTGTTGTTGATGAAGTCCATTTGCCGCACAAACAAACATCAGCCTGATTTTGCGGTAATTATCCTGAGGATACTTTTACAACTGCCCCATTCCCAGGATATTATATCCGGCGTCGACGTAAATTATTTCTCCGGTAATGCCCGATGCCAGATCGGAGCACAAAAACGCTGCTGCATTGCCCACTTCTTCAATCGTAACGTTGCGGCGTAATGGAGCGTTTTTCTCGCCGTATTCGAGGAACTTGCGAAAATCCCCAATGCCAGATGCCGCTAGTGTTCGGATAGGGCCCGCTGAAATAGAATTGACTCTAATGCCATCAGGCCCCAGATCTTCCGCCATGTAGCGCACATTGGCTTCCAGGCTGGCCTTGGCAAGACCCATGACATTGTAGTTTGGAATGGTACGTTGTGCTCCCAGGTAACTCAGGCTAAGTAATGCCCCATTACGACCCTCCATCATTTTACATCCGGCTTTTGCCAACGCCGCAAAGCTGTATGAGCTGATTTCATGGGCAATATTGAATCCTTCTCGGGTAACACAATCAAGGTAAGGCCCCTCAAGTTCATTGCGGGGTGCAAACGCGACTGAATGAATGATTATATCAAGATGGTCCCAGTAATCATCGAGGCGTTCAAACACACCTTCAATGTCCTCATCGCTTGCGACATCACAAGGAATGGCAATGTCGGAATCACATTCGGCGGCAAATTTCTCCACTCGGCCTTGAAGCTTTTCATTCTGATAAGTGAATGCAAGCTCCGCACCTTCACGTTTCATTGCTTTCGCAATACCCCAGGCGATTGAACGATTACTGGCTACTCCGACGATTAAAGCGCGCTTTCCTTCCAAGAATCCCATTTTGCTACCTTTATACGGTTATTGTTTATGCGAATTTTATTGTTTTTTATTTGACCTATCAATCGGAAAATATCGAGGGATAATTTGTCTGAATATGACGCTGGTCTCTGCGATTATGCTCGTTGAATAATATCATATTTCCGTATCCAGGATTCAATTTTGTTTTGCCAATAATCGTGTACAATCGGGTAGAATACCCTTCGCAATTCGATGTTAATCACCTGGATTTGATAACGATTGTGTGGAAAGATAACTTTGAGTGTCCATGGAAGATAAAAAGTGCTGAGAGATAATAATGCCAGGTTTGGCAATTTTAAAACCCGGGCGTTGTTATATTTAACAGTTCTATTGCTGTGCGCATGTGGTGATCGCTCCTGGAATAATCCTTATCCGGTAGGAGATGATGATAAAAATATCCTGTACTCGTCATTTTCAGAACGCCCAAAACATCTCGATCCTGTTCGCGCCTATAGTTCAAATGAATATGCATTTATCGCTCAGATCTATGAACCACCACTACAGTATCACTACCTGAAGCGACCCTATACGTTAATACCGTTAACCGCAGAAGATATTCCACAACCCAGATTTTATGACACCAGTGGCAAGGAGCTACCGCAAGATTCTGATATGACGAATGTCGCAATGAGTGTTTATGATATCAGGATTAAACCCGGTATTATGTACCAGCCTCATCCAGCATTTGCCCTGAGCCGCGAAGGACGCCCGGAATATCACAACTTGTCAAGCGAAGACATCGAAGATATCTTTACCCTGCAAGACTTCCCAAAGGTTGGTTCGAGAGAAGTGACTGCAGCTGACTATGTGTATCAGATAAAGCGTATGGCTCACCCTGCAACCTATTCTCCGATTGCCGGTATTATGAGCGAATATATCATGGGGTTTACTGATTATTCGTCTACGTTGGCAGAAGCCTACAAACTACGCAAAGCTGGCAATAAGAATGGCTATCTGGATTTACGTCAGTATTCGTTCGAAGGCGTAGAGGTTGTTGATAGATATACGTACAGGATTAAATTAAAAGGCGTCTATCCACAGTTTGTCTACTGGTTATCCATGCCTTTCTTTGCCCCCATGCCTGTTGAGGCTGACCAGTTTTATTCACAGGCAGGAATGGAGGAAAAAAACATTACCCTGGATTGGTATCCCATTGGTAGCGGCCCATACATGTTGACGATCAATAACCCGAATTTAAAAATGGTTCTGGAGAAAAACCCAAATTTTAGAGGGGAAAGTTACCCCGTTACGGGTGATGAGGGTGACAGTGAAGCGGGTTTACTCGATGATGCGGGTAAAACGATTCCATTCATAGATAAGGTCGTTTATAACCTGGAAAAAGAAACTATTCCGTACTGGAACAAATTTTTACAAGGTTATTATGATACCTCCGGGATCAGTTCTGATAGCTTTGATCAGGCCATTCAGATAGGCAACCAGGGAGAGGTGAGTTTAACCGGGGAAATGAAAGAGCACGGGATTAAACTGAGAACGACTGTAACGACCTCGACGTTTTATTTTGGTTTTAATATGAAAGATCCAAAGGTTGGTGGCCTTGGTGAAAAACAGCGAAAGTTACGTCAGGCAATTTCCATTGCCATCAATTATGAAGAATATATTTCAATTTTCCAGAATGGTCGAGGAATCGCAGCGCAAGGTCCGTTGCCTCCGGGTATTTTTGGGTACCGGGAAGGGCAGAGCGGTATTAATCCGTATGTCTACGATTGGGTGGATGGCAGGCCAAGGAGGAAGTCAATAGAATATGCAAAACAGTTATTGGCAGAGGCTGGTTACCCGGATGGTATCAGCGAAGAAACAGCTAACCCTTTGTTGTTACATTTTGATGTCACCGCAACAGATGCCCAGGCAAAAGCGCGACTTGGCTGGTATAGAAAGCAATTTAAAAAGCTGAACATCGAGGTGGAGATTCGAAACACGGACTACAATCGTTTTCAGGAAAAAATGTTTAACGGTAAAGCGCAGATGTTTGTCTGGGGATGGAACGCCGATTATCCAGACCCGGAGAATTTTTTATTTCTCTTGTATGGTCCTAACGGGAAGGTGGATTTCAAGGGAGAGAATGCGTCGAATTATGCCAGCCCAGAGTTTGATCAGCTATTTGATAAAATGAAGAATATGCACAATGGTCAACAGCGGCAGTTAATCATCAATAATATGATGGATATCGTTCAAAAGGACTCTCCCTGGATTTGGGGTTTTCATCCAAAGCAGTTTAGCCTCTATCACGAATGGTATAAAAATGCGAAACCTAATCTGATGGCGAATAACAGTTTGAAATACAAAAGGGTTGATTCCCGAATGAGAAAAGAGCGCAGGAGGGAATGGAATCAGCCCGTGGTCTGGCCCATTGGTTTATTGCTATTCATTATGGCCGGCAGTATTCTGCCTGCCATAGCGATATACCGACGCAAGGAACATCTGTCGATTAACGAGGGCAGAGGGTAACAGGATTTGAGATGATCGCATATATCCTCAGGCGAGTTGCCTATGCTATACCAATCATAATTGGTGTAAACATTATAACTTTTTCATTATTTTTTCTGTTAAACAGTCCGGATAATATGGCGAGAATGCATTTAGGCATGAAGCACGTCACTGAGGACGCAATTGAAAAATGGAAAGAAGATCGGGGCTACAACAAACCCCTGTTATACAATGCAGGCAAATCCGGGTTCGAAACAATTACAAATACAATTTTTTATGAGAAATCGATAAAGCTGTTTGTATTTGATTTTGGGCGATCGGATGCTGGCAGGGATATCGGGTTTGATATTCAGCAGCGTATGTGGCCGAGTTTGGCTATTGCGATTCCAACCTTCATTCTGGGGTTGTTAATCTCAATTACCTTCGCTATGTTGCTGGCATTTTTTCGGGCTACCTACATCGACCACTGGGGGGTCATAACCTGCATCATATTAATGTCGATTTCGTCTTTGTTCTATATTATCGGGGGGCAATACTTGATCAGCAAGCTGCTCCACTTGTTACCCATTTCAGGTTTTGACACCGGTCAAAGCGCGTTAAAGTTCCTGGTTCTTCCGGTCGTTATCGGCGTGGTCTCGGGAATTGGGTCAAGTTCCCGTTGGTATCGTACGTTCTTTCTGGAAGAAATTGGTAGAGATTATGTGCGCACCGCGCGAGCAAAAGGATTATCTGAACTGACCGTTTTATTTAAACACGTACTTAAAAATGCAATGATTCCCATTCTAACAGGAGCAGTAGTTGCAATTCCTTTTCTGTTCATGGGTAGTTTGCTTGTAGAGTCTTTTTTCTCAATCCCGGGTTTGGGCAGTTATGTTATTGAAGCAATCAATAATCAGGATTTTGCCATCGTGAGATCCATGGTGTTTCTGGGATCTATTCTTTATATAGTAGGTCTGATACTGACTGACATTTCGTATACATTAGTGGATCCTCGGGTAAGGCTGGGTTAGGCAGATAAGCTGATGAATTTTGAACCCGTAATATTCTGGACCGACGCGCTGGTATTCCTGCTGATCGGTGTGATGGTGGGCGTTATTTTCTATTCAAGAAAAAAAGAGCACTTGCTCGGTCCCTGGCGCCAGGTTGTTCGGAGTCGATTAGGCTTGTCAACACTGATTATTTTGATGGCCTATGTGTCAGTTGGACTGCTTGATTCTTTTCATTATCGCCCGCCAATAGAGAATGCTGATTCTCAGGCTGTGAAACAATACTCAGCTGAGGTATTAAGTGTTTTTGACAAGATGGTTACACCATTACGGATTCAGGTTGAAAAAAGTTACTCAAAGCCATTTGCAACACATTTGTTTTCCAAGGAGACACTGGAGCTTGAAAATGGAGAACGTAAACGCGAGTACCCCAGGCTAGATTTTGGCGGAAGGCATCTTGAATCTCCGGCAACAGAAAAGTGGAAGGATATTATATTTAATGTCGCTTTAGCCTTGATTGAAGCCGTAGCAGTATCCGCCGTCATGACGATGATCGTGGCAACGTTCGTATCCAGAAAACATTTAGAACCCTTTGTGCATGGTTTCAAGCGGGTAGTTTATGGGGATACAGAAATACCCTGGAACGTCGTGCTATTAACGGTTGGTGTATTATTGATCGTGCTAATGATAGTAGTAAATCTGGGCGGCAAGTACCATATCCTGGGTACTGACCAAATTGGTAAGGATGTTCTTTACTTGTCTTTAAAAAGCATTCGCACTGGCCTGATTATTGGTACGTTGACCACGCTTGTAATGTTACCGTTTGCCGTGGTTCTCGGTATCATGGCGGGATATTTCAGGGGATGGGTTGACGATATTATTCAATATATTTATACAACACTGAATTCAATACCTGGAATATTGCTCATCGCTGCAATGGTGCTTACCATGCACGTGTATATGGATAATCATCCTGATTTGTTCGAAACAATATCTCATCGGGCTGACATGCGGTTATTGTTCTTGTGTTTCATTCTGGGAATCACCAGTTGGACAGGCTTGTGTCGACTGTTGCGTGGAGAGACCATGAAACTTCGGGAAGTCGATTACATACAGTCAGCAACTGCCTTTGGTGTTAAGAGTAGTAAGATTCTGGGTAAACATATCTTGCCCAATGTATTCCATGTGGTTCTAATTGCTGTAGTGATAGATTTTAGTGGGCTGGTTCTCGCTGAAGCTGTTTTATCCTATATTGGTATCGGGGTAGATCCATCAATGAATAGTTGGGGTAATATGATTAACCAGGCCAGGCTTGAAATGGCTCGTGAACCGTTAGTTTGGTGGTCACTGCTGTCAGCATTCTTTTTCATGTTTACCCTGGTTCTGTCCGCGAATATCTTCTCGGATACAATACGTGATGCATTTGATCCACGTTTAAGGAAACAATGATGAGTGAGCCCATCCTGTCTTTAAATCAATTGCGCACCTGGTTTGATGGGGAGCGCGGTCCTGTTCGTGCGGTTGACGGCGTATCCTTGGAGATTAACAGGGGAGAGACATTTGCGTTATTAGGGGAATCTGGTTGCGGAAAATCCATGACCGCAATGTCCATTTTGCAGTTGTTACCACCGCAAGCATCAGGCAATGTTTCCGGCAATGTACTCCTTGAAGGTCAAGACCTGTTGGCATTACCCGAGGTTGGCATGCGTAATATTCGAGGAAATCGAATTTCGATGATTTTTCAGGAGCCAATGACCTCTTTGAACCCGATATTAACCATTGGTGAGCAAATTGGTGAGACTGTTAGAAGACATCGGGGCGTAAGTGGGAAAGCAGAGCGTGATGTTGTTCTGGAACTATTGGATGCTGTAGGCATTGCTGATCCGGTGCGGCGTTTGAAGGAGTATCCACATCAGTTGTCAGGAGGAATGAAGCAACGGGTAATGATTGCTATTGCTTTAGCAGGGGAGCCAGAGATATTAATCGCGGATGAACCAACCACCGCACTTGATGTGACAATCCAGGCCCAGGTGCTAGCCCTGCTTAAGCAGTTGCAGAGGGATAACGGAATGGCGATTCTGTTGATCACGCATGACCTGGGCGTTGTGTCTGATATGGCTGATACTGTTGCCGTGATGTACGCAGGACACCTGGTTGAAAAAGCCGCAAAAGAAGACTTCTTTAGCGATCCAAAACACCCATACAGTAAAAAATTATTCGATTCTCTTCCAGATATCAACAAGCGTGATCAAAGGCTGAATATTATCCAGGGTACTGTGCCCTCTCTGGCCAGGGATTTTCACGCCTGTCGATTTGCCGAGCGATGTGACTTTGCGTGGGATCACTGTCGTGATAATGAGCCGGCATGGACGTCATTAACGGACCAGAATAGTGTAAGGTGTTTTTTATATGAAGAAGATTTTACTGGTGAACAGTTTACCCGAAATGAGAAAACTAAAAATTCAGAAAGATCCAGAACCCAGGATAATGCAAATCAGAAGACGTTGCTGGATGTAGAAAATCTAAAGGTTCATTTTCCTATCCATAAAGGTTTGTTAAAGCGTGTTGCCGGTTATGTCTACGCGGTCGATGGCGTATCCTTAAATATTAACACGGGAAAGACGCTGGCACTGGTCGGTGAATCAGGTTGCGGGAAAACAACGATTGGAAAGGCTATTTTGCAACTCATTAGACCCATTTCTGGTAGTGTGCGTTTTGAAAATGATGAGTTAACACAACTTAAAGGTGAGGCCCTGAGGAAAAGGCGCTCGGATTTTCAGTTTATCTTTCAGGATCCATTTTCCTCAATGAATCCGCGAATGTTGGTAACCGATATCATCCAGGAGGGGATGATAGCGCTCGGTATTGAGCCTGACAGGGCTGAGCGAGAAAAGCGCGTCGATCAATTGTTAGAACATGTGGGCATGCCACCAGAGTCAAAATATCGTTATCCCCACGAGTTTTCAGGCGGTCAGCGTCAAAGGATCTGCATTGCCAGGACGCTCGCGGTAAAGCCCAAGATGATCATTTGTGATGAGCCGACCAGTGCGCTGGATATTTCTGTACAGGCACAAGTGCTTAATTTATTAAAAGAATTACAAGACGAGATGGGGTTATCATACTTGTTTATTACCCATAATTTATCTGTTGTTGCATACCTTGCAGACGAGGTAGCGGTTATGTACCTGGGACGAATTGTTGAAAAGGGAAGTGTGGACGATGTGCTAAACCGGGCGAAGCATCCTTACACGCAGGCCCTGCTATCCGCGATTCCCAAAATAGATAAGCCAACCAGGCGTGAGGTTATCCGTCTTGAAGGTGATATTCCCTCGCCATCCAATCCACCTGCTGGATGCCATTTTCATACCCGATGTCCTCACGTAATGCCTGTTTGTAAAAATAATTATCCTGACACCACAAATATTAGTGGTACACATATTGCTTCGTGTTTTTTATACAGTCCAGATGCAGTTGAAAAATCAGTATAAATAAATATTGATTGGTTCAATGATTATAATGGATCATGAACCGGGCAAATTGGATTATCGCGGGTCTTAATCTAATCGGTAACATACAAAGGAATCGAGATGAGTACGATTAATGTTGGAGAATTAAATATAATGCTGGTCGAACCTTCTTCAACTCAGTACAAAGTCATTAGTGAATATCTTTTTTCTATTGGTGCCAAGTATATTCATCACGTCAAGGATGGTAAAACAGCACTTGATAAAATTAGGCTGCTTAAACCGGATTTGGTGATTAGCGCAATGTACCTTCCCGATATTACCGGTGTGGAGTTAGTCGAGTCATTACATTCAAGCAAAGTGACCGAGGACGTTGCATTTATCCTGATATCGAGTGAGACAGATATTCGTTATCTGGAGCCAATTCGACAGGCAGGCGCTATTGCAATTTTGCCTAAACCCTGTAAGGCGGATCAGCTGGAAAAGGCACTCATTGCAACGATGGATTTCATAGAGCCGGAGGCGCTGGAACTTGACGATCAATATGCAGAAGACCTCGATGTTCTGGTGGTCGATGATAGCAGAATGTCCAGGCATCATATCCATAAATTGCTTGAAGGTATTGGTGTTGAGCGAGTAACCGAAGCAGAAAATGGTAAAGAAGCCATTTCAATGTTGGAGCAACAACGTTTTGATCTGATTGTCACTGATTACAATATGCCAGAGATGGATGGCAAAGAGTTGGTTGATTTTATTCGGGCTGATACAAAATTTGCGGGTATGCCCGTATTAATGATTACCAGTGAAACCGATGAAAGCCACCTGGCAAGAATCGAGCAGGCCGGGGTATCAGCAATATGTAGCAAGCCGTTCGAGGCTCAAACGATGAAAGATCTGATCAAGAAGGTTCTTTCATAACGCAGCATTTTTTCCCGGTAAATTACAGGTTAATCTAAATACTTTCCGATTGTCGGGTTACATCAACAAACAATGTTAGTTTTTGACCAGGTTGCAGGTATTTGCCAAGAGGAAGTGAATTCCATTTACGTAACTCAGAGACAGTGACCTTGAATTTTTGTGAGATTCGCGCCAGTGAATCACCTTTGCGAACAGTATAGTTAATTCGTTGTGTAGAAGGACTAAATTCTGGAGCGAAGCCATACTTCTTCGCTTCTTTTGCTTTTGGTTGTGACCACCAGATCACTAACTTTTTTCCCGGTTTGAGCATATCACGGGGTGCCATGCCATTCCATCTTGCCAGTTTACTGGTGGTTACGTCATATTTTCTGGCTATGTCCCAAAGTGTATCCCCGCTGTTTACAAAATACGTGATTTTCAGGCTATCTTTACGACCCGATTGTAGTTTGCGTATACGTTGGTCAGCGCTTAGGGAGTACTCGCTTAATCGTTTGGTCGACACCGGTATTACCAGGCTTTTACCGGCACGTATAAAGTGTCCTTTGACGTCGTTCACCTGGGTTAACAAGGCAGTGGTCGTATTATATTTTTGTGCAATCTGGCTTAGAGTTTCCCCATTTCTTATTCTATGACGACGCCATTCAATACGCTTCTGCTTTGGCAATTCCGCAAGGTTTTTTCGGAATGTGGCGGATTTATCGAGTGGAACCAGAAGTTCATGAGGACCGTCGGGGTCGGTTGCCCAACGATTATATCCAGGGTTTAACATATAAAGTTCGTCAAGCGTAATCTCTGCAAGTTCAGCAGCCAGCGCCAGATCAATCTGTGAACCCGTATCAACCGATGCAAGATAGCGTGAGTTACTGATTGGCTTAAGGGATATATGATATTTTTCCGGTTGAAAAATTATCTGGCTAATGGCTAACAATTTTGGGACATAGGCCTGGGTTTCTTTCGGTAAGCTTAGAGAAAAGAAGTCAGTCTGTTTGCCGCGTTTCCTATTCTTTTTAATTGCGCTGCTGACTGTACCAGAGCCTGAGTTATACGCAGCAAGGGCCAGCAACCAATTTTCATCAAATTTCTTGTGTAAATACTGAAGATAATCCAGAGCCGCATTGGTTGATGCCTTGATATCTCGGCGACCGTCATACCACCAATTTTGCTTTAGGCCATAAATTTTCGCAGTAGAAGGGATGAACTGCCAAATTCCTGCTGCCCGGCCATGAGAATACGCGAATGGTTGATAGGCACTTTCGACAACCGGTAACAAAACGATTTCAGATGGCATGCCACGGTTTTCAATTTCTTTGGTAATAAGATACAAATAAGGCTCGGCCCGGGAAAGGGTACGATTGATATAATTTTGATGCTTCGCATACCAGTTAATTTCTGCGGTTATTTTTCTATGCTGAATACTCGGTAGCTGAAAGCCTGATCTAAGCCTGTCCCAGAAATCTTGCGGTGTTAAAGTTGTTGTATCTTCAATTTTTATTGGTGTAGAAGGAAGTGCTGGTAAAAGGTTTTCACTATCAGATGTTTGATCAACCAGTGGCAGATTTTTATCAAATTGGCCAAATGTCGAGAGGTTGGTTAGTTGACTTAAATCGATTACTGGATCATTAACAACGCTGCTGGTCGTTTGATCATGAATATTCTCCGATACGGTATCGCTGATAATCCCGGAATCTTCTTCTATGACTGGATTATCATTATTCTTGGGGGTGGCTAACTGATAGTGTTCAGGGTCTTCTTCAGAAAAAGTTGCGGTAAATTTTTCCCATAATGCGACAAGACCATATTTAGTAACTCCCTCGTCCTGTCCTTCACTTTTTACCTCATTCGGATTGGTCGGTTCAGCCTGATTTGATACCTTGAGTTTTTCAGGAGGAACCGCGCAACCAAGTGCGATACCTGAGAAGAGTAGGGGCCATAGAAACCTGGCCGGTGTAGATTTATGTTTATCCATAAGCACGGAAAAAGACAATC
>JBHHVB010000046.1:0-21580 GCA_046754065.1 Gammaproteobacteria bacterium | reverse complement strand
GAGACTACCTGATTACACCACGCAAGATTCGTTATACCGACCTGGGTGGTAATCGAATATCTGGTCAGAGCAATGACGCGGTTGTGTCCGTGGTTCCATGATCTGTTTTTATTAAGGATCATCATATTTAGAAAAGACTAGCAATACGCTGAAATGCATTGCTAGCTGTAGAAAGCAGAATACGATATTAAATGATAATAAAAACAATTGCTTACATGGGGTTCTCTGCTGCGAATTCCTTAAATGGAACTTTTATCTATTCTGGCACTCTTATTGAATGACTGCTAGAATACATGACTTATTGATTTAATTGGGGAAATCCTATTGATGAATACAGATAAGGGGATGGAGCTCGCTCTGGTCCCGACAGGTAGTCTTGATACCTATCTTCAAGGCGTAAACAATGTCCCGGTTTTAACGGCTGAGGAAGAGCGTGAGCTTGCGACGCGGTTTCGTGAAGAGAACGACCTTGACGCAGCACGCCGACTGGTTATGTCGCATCTTCGTTTTGTTGCCCATATCGCACGAGGCTATAGTGGCTATGGTCTGCCTCAGTCAGATTTGATTCAGGAAGGTAACGTTGGCTTGATGAAAGCGGTAAAACGTTTTGATCCTACCCTGAATGTTCGCCTGGTGTCGTTTGCCGTTCACTGGATTCGTGCAGAGATCCATGAGTTTATTTTGCGCAATTGGCGCATTGTTAAAGTGGCAACCACTAAAGCGCAGCGTAAACTGTTCTTTAATCTGCGTAGTCAGAAAAAGAGTCTGTCCTGGCTGAACCATGAGGAAGTGAACAAGGTCGCAGAAGATCTTGGTGTGCGTCCGAAGGATGTGCGCGAAATGGAAAAGCGCATGAGCGCCTATGATGCATCATTCGATCCCTATACCAATGAGGATGATGATGACAAGGTATACGCACCTGCTGCCTATCTGCAGGACATGCGTAATGATCCCACCACGCAGATAGAAGAGAGTGATTGGGAGTCTCATAATTCAGAACGCTTGAAGAACGCATTGGCGACACTGGATGAGCGCAGCATGGATATTCTCAACCAACGCTGGTTGACTGATGAGAAGTCCACGTTGCAGGATCTTGCAAAGCAATATAAGGTTTCGGCTGAGCGTATTCGTCAGCTTGAAGCCAACGCGATTAAAAAGCTGAAGAACGCGCTGGAAGTGTAAGCCTACAATTTAAGCAACGCATTAGCGTCCAGATGATCAGCGATTGTCTGGACGTTTTTGTTTTTCAGGAAAGGGACTGAACCCATCAGGGGTGCATCAATTCTGTCTTTTAAGGTCTGGATATTGCCTTCAACATTATTGCAGTGTTGATCAATCAGATTTGCAACCCAACCTTTCAGGTGTGCGCCACTGTTTCTGAGTGAATCTACCGTTAATAGAGCATGGTTGATGCAGCCTAGCCTGATGCCCACGACCAGAACCGTTGCAAGATTACATTCACGTACTATATCACTGACCGTTTTCGACTCACTGATGGGAACCAGCCAACCGCCAACACCCTCCATCACGATTACATCTGATTTTTCCCTATTTTTTAAATAGAGATTCTTTATAGCATCAAGGCAGATTGGCGTGTTTTCCTGTTGTGCAGCCAGATGGGGCGCAACGGGATCATTGAATGCATAGGGATTCACATCGCTATACGGGATAGAAACCGACGCGTGTTGCATCAGTAGCTCGGCATCCTCATTTACCCGTTTTCCATCACGTAATTCGCAACCACTGGCAACGGGTTTCATGGCTAGTGTGTTGAGACCTTTTACGTTGAACGCATCAAGCAAGCCACAACTTATCCATGTTTTTCCAATACCGGTGTCGGTCCCGGTGACAAATATATCCTGTCTCATTTTCCGGGAATACGTCCGATATCTTTCATTGGAAAAGTAAATGTATTCTTGTCTATTGGTGATTTGTTATCGGGAACCCAGGCATGTCCGTGAACAACCTCATGGCTGGCAGGTAACAGACCATCCTTCCTAAAATTTTCGTATTGCTCGATCATTTTTTTTATTGGTCCCTTTCCAGTTAAACCGTGAGATCGTCCGCTAGTAACATTGTGAGCACCGAGAGATTTCAGGTCACGCATCAGTTTGTAAGTATCTTTGTAGGTGACCGTAATATTCTCAACATCCAGAACAGGATCGTTGAAATGACAACGTAGCAACGCGTCGCCTATATCATGCATATCAATGAAGGCATTGACGTGGATATGTGAATCAACGGTTTTCCAGCTCTGTCTCAGTTCCCTTAGTGTGTCTGGACCAAAGGTAGTGAACAACAAGAGGCCGCCAGGTTTTAATACACGGTAAAACTCACTAAATGCCTGTTCCAGATTGTTGCACCATTGCAGCGTCAGATTAGATATGATCATATCGATGCCGTTTTCATTCAGAGGCAGATACTCTGCATCGCCACAGATGTATCTCCGTTTTTTAAAAAGTCCAGTGATGAAAGAACTATGCGTTTTTGCCTGCATTAACATATTATGGGCGAGGTCCAATGCGATGACCTCAGTCTTTTTGTAACGTTGATTCAGGAGCGAGGTTAAATGGCCTGTTCCGGCTCCAACATCCAGAATCTTCTGTGGTTCAATTTTAATAAATTCGAGGCGCTCGATCAGGTTCTGGGCGACCTCGCGTTGCAGTACCGCCGCCTGATCATAGGTTTCCGCAGCGCGGTCAAACGACTGACGTACCAGATTCTTGTCGAGGGAGAATTGCGTTTGATCACTCATTGATTTTCAATAAATGTAGTGACTATGTTAAAAAACTCATTCGGATGAGATATAAAAGGCGCATGACCTGCTCCGTTGATGGTACAGCATTCCGCTGTCGGCAACAGTTTTTTCATGTCCTTGCTGACTGCTGCCGGAGTCAGTCGATCAAGTTGACCATAAATCAACAACATTGGGCAATCCAGATTATGTAGTGCCGGACGTAAATTTTCATTTTTTAGTATATTCAGGCCGCTTCGAAGGGCGGTTAGACCTGGCGCTGGTTTGCTTTTTAATCTTATTCTTAGCTCGCGTAATATACCGCGTTCATCAGAAGTGCCCATGACCTGTAATCCAAGAAACTGTTGCAAGGTGGTATGATAATCCTTTTCAAGCTGGGTTGAAAAACTATCCAGCACATCTAGTGACATGGCATGTGGCCAATCTTCACCTTGTGCAAATTGAGGTGTACTGCAGACCAGTATCAATTGGCTGATTTTTTCAGGGTATCGAATTGCCAGTTGGGTAGAAATCATGCCACCTAATGACCAGCCCAAGAGGATGCTCTGATTTGGAATGGTCATGGTCAATTCATCAACAACGCTGTTGAGAGTGAATGCTGACGTTAGTGGTCTGCTATTGCCATGACCCGGGAGGTCGATCAACGTGACTCGGAATGAAGTGGATAGTTTGATTGCAATATCTTTCCACAGTTCGCTATGCAATCCCCAGCCATGAACAAGTACGATATCTTTACCACTACCAAAGGATTCGACTGCTATACTCACAATATTTTCTCCAGCGCTGACAGCAGTTGGTCCACATGGTTCAGCGTATGTGTTGCCGAGAACGTGATTCGTAGTCTGGCACTGTCCCGTGGTACCGTAGGTGGTCTGATTGCGGTTACGAGTATGCCCATGTCTCTCAAGCGGCTACTTACCTTTAGTGCTTTTTCACTATCGCCGAGAAATAATGGTTGAATAGGTGTGGGTGAAGGATAAAGCGACAGGCCTACTTGCTGCGCGCCATTTTTGAAATGGTCGATCAGCTTTTGCAAGTGATCCCTGCGCCAGGTTTCCTGCTGAGCCAGTTTCAGGCTGGTCAGTGTTGCATACGCGACGGCGGGTGGTAAAGCGGTCGTGTAGATATAGGTACGGGAGAACTGAATTAACGTCTCGATCATCTCCTCGCTGCCTGCGACAAAAGCACCGAAAGTTCCAAAGGCCTTGCCAAGCGTTCCGACCAGTACAGGAATTTCGCCTGGTTTGATACCATAATGCGCCAGTACTCCATTTCCGTGATGGCCGAGCACGCCCAGGCCGTGAGCGTCATCGATCATCAGTGTTGCATTAAACCGGGTTGCCAGTTTGATGAGTTCAGGAATAGGTGCAGTATCACCATCCATACTGAAAACGCCATCGCTTGCGATGTAGCTATTATTTGTCTGGTATTGGGTCAGGAAGTGCTCCAGCGATGCCATATCCTTGTGCTGGTATCGTTTTAACGTTGCCTGAGTCAGCCGACCTGCGTCAATCAATGATGCATGGTTAAGGCGGTCTTGGAAGATCACATCGCCACGGTTAACTAACGCGCTAACAACACCAAGATTAGCCATGTATCCGGTGGAAAAAAGCAGCGCTCGAGGGTAACCGGTAAAATTGGCCAGAGCCTCCTCCAGTGCGTGATGGGGGCTTTGGTGACCGGTGATCAGATGCGATGCGCCGCTGCCAACACCGTATCGTTCGGCACCTTCCTTAAGGGCCTCAATCAGTAAAGGGTGGTTGGCAAGGCCGAGGTAATCGTTACTGCAAAACGACAGGTAGCGTTTGTCGTCAATGCTGAGATCAATACCTTGAGGCCCGCTATTGATATGACGGGTTCGGTAAAGATGATCTGACTTTTGTCTATCGAGGGCGGCAGTCAGATCCGTCATGCAGCCTCGGTATTGTCGAGTTTGCTACGATTATGCTGTGTACCTTCCCTTGCCGAAAGGTTCAGATCCTGAATCATCTTTATATCATCCTCAACCTTTCTTCCTTTTGTGGTCAGGTAATCGCCTATCATTACACCAGAGGCGCCGGCCATAAAGATCATAGACTGCATGTCACCGAGAAATTGTCGCCCACCGGCAATTCGAAGATCTGCCCGGGGCAACAAATAGCGAAACACGGTTATTGATTTCAGAATCTCGTTGGGTGTCATTGTTGCTTGTGCCGCAAGCGGCGTTCCTGCCTGTGGATTAAGGAAATTCAAAGGTACCGATCCAACGCCCAGATCGCGTAGCGTGATGGCCAGTTCAATTCGCTGATCCAGGCTTTCCCCCATACCCAGAATACCGCCAGAACATACTCTCAGGCCAGCGTCTACCGCATTGCGTATCGTGTCGATATTTTCCTGGTAGGTATGGGTTGAGCAGATATTGTCAAAATAACTCTCTGCGGTCTCAAGGTTATGGTGATAATTTTCCATGCCCATATTCTTTAATGTCATTGCACTGTCTTTATCCAGCGCACCGAGGCTCGCACACCTGCCGATATCGGAGTGTTCTTCCATGGCAGTAAAATATTCATGCAGTTGTTCGCTTTCTTTACTGGAGCGCACTCCCCAGCCTTTGGATACCACCCCGAAATCACTTGCACCCCATTCTCTGGCCTGCTTTGCCTGCAAAACGAGTTGTTCGCTGGAGATATAGCTGTAAACCGGGGCGGCAGTTTCATAATGACCGCTTTGAGAGCAAAAACTGCAGTTTTCCGAGCAATTTCCTGAGCGAACGTTTGAAATCGCGCAGATTTCAATGTCTTTTCCTACAAAGGTCTTGCGGATTCGGTCCGCACCTGCCATTAACCAGGGGAGATAATCGTCATCGAGTCGAATCATCCAGCGAGCATCTTCCGCAGACATTTCGCCGCCATTCAAAACTTCCGTCGTGATTTCGTCAATGCGTTGATAGTTCTCGTTATTCATGGTGGTTTTCCTATTGGTGCTATATTTAATTAATAAAAAATGCGAATATGGGCTGAGCCTCGATGGTTGTCAACTAATAATGAAGAACAAAGTATACAACTGGCTAAAAAATAGCCATTCCTGGCTTTTTCCTTCGTCCTGCGTGCTATGTGGTGATCCGGCTACCAATAGTGTAGATTTGTGTGAGCATTGCCATGCAGATCTTCCTGTTATTGACTGCGCATGCGAATGTTGTGCTCGACCAATGGCCGTTGAGGGGCTTTGTGGACAATGCCTGCGTCACCCGCCACGTTATCACCATACTCTGGCAGCATACCATTATGCACCACCTGTCAGCACCCTGGTCCAGCGTCTAAAATATAATGGTAAGTTACAGCATGCGAGATTGCTTGGGCGGTTAATGGCACAGGAGATTGAATATCAATATCTTGATGATTCTTTACCAAACGTGATTGTGCCGATGCCGTTACATAAATCTCGCCTTCGTCAAAGAGGGTTCAATCAGGCGCTTGAGTTGGCCAGGCCAATTGCTGATCAGCTCAATATAGGAATCGATACTAGTTTGGTCGAAAGGTATCGAAAAACGCTTTCCCAGTCCGAATTGCCCGCGAAAGAAAGACGAGCCAATGTACGTGGTGCGTTTCGGCAGGTTAAAAAAATCGAAGTCAGTCATATTGCTATTATTGATGATGTGATGACGACAGGTGCCTCGGTGGATGAATTGGCCAGGGTGCTCATGGGTTCCAATATTGAACGAGTCGATATCTGGACTTGTTGCAGAGCAGATTCACCTAACCGTAAATAGATAAGATACTGGAAAATTGATATCCTGCCATGTAGCATATGCGACTATTCTGTAGATCGGGATAGCCTGTAATGTCAAGGAAAAGGTCGAGGTAAGCATGTTAAATCGAATATTGGTCGCATTATGTTTTTTGGGTTGCGTTTCAGTCGCGTCTGCACAATCGTTGTTGGATATAAATCTTAGCGATGACACAGGGGAATTCCGGTATATCATCCCGTTTCAGAACCAGGAATCCTTCGGATCGACCGAGTTCGATTTGGGCATTTTGTATACCACTAATGATGACGTGCTGGGTATTTTTGGCTTTCAGGTGGTTGATGAGGCCGGAACCGGGTCACCTGGCCTGGAGCTTGGTATCGGGGTAAAAGGATTTATGTCTTCGCTTGACAGGGGTGACCTGCTGGCTGCCACGCTCGGTATCAACGTCAATTACTCCCCTCCGGCCTTACCCAGAGCAGCGGTCTCTGGCTACGCATTTTTTTCCCCGGATATCGTGACATTTCTTGATGCGAAGCGATTTCTGTATACCGGTGCGAGAATTTCCTACGAGGTTTTGCCACAGGCAAGCGTCTATTTAGGCTATCGTAAAGCGCGCGTGGATATGGGAAAGGGTGCTGACATCGATGTTGATAACGGCGGACATCTGGGTATTAAAGTTTATTTCTAGGTTGCCGATAGGGATGTTGTTGAGGAATGAGAGCCTCTATTGATTGGGGTTCTTAAGAAACTTTCACAGGATTTGAGCTCAAGGCCATGGAGTGCCTGATATGCAAACATCAACCTCGATAGTCCCAATCCGTAACAACATTACCGTGATCCACAACGACCGTGACCGGTCACATGTGGATCAGGGCGCACCACGTTATGAAGATCAGGGCGAACAAACGCCGCCGGTAGAGCGCGTGATTGAAGGTGAGTTGCTCAACCATGGCGGCAAAACCGGGTCGGAGAGGCAACCCAATGACTATGCACATTTTTATCGAAACGTTGTATTAAATCAATCGCTTAATAGCAGTTTGCAGCTTGCAATGCGACATGTGGTTAATGCGTACGCGAGCCATACATCGCTCGACGGAGGTCGTAATGGCCAAATGACTCATTCTATCGATATCTATGTGTAACTCCTGACGTTCACAAGATTTTCACACAGGTGGTTTATCTTTGAAACATGACAGAGTACATGTCGTCGCGGCAGTTGTTCAAAATCAATGCGGGGAGGTGTTGATAACATTACGACCCGACCATGTTCATCAGGGTGGGTTATGGGAGTTTCCGGGGGGGAAGGTGGAGCTATCCGAACCGGTGTTCGAGGCTCTGGTACGGGAGCTGGACGAAGAGACAGGTATTCGGATTGAGCGCGCGAGACCTTTGATTCGCATCACTCATGATTATCCGGATAAAAGCGTGTTGCTCGATGTATGGCTGGTAGAGTCATATCAAGGGGTTCCCTACGGAAAAGAGGGCCAGCAGCTTGAATGGGTGGAGGTGAATTTATTGAATGACTATCCGTTTCCGGAAGCAAACAGGCCAATCATTCAGGCATTGGGTTTGCCAACGAGCTATCTGGTTACACCAGAGCCTGGTAATGATAAAAGCAGATTTCTTGACCGGCTGGATATCCTGTTGAGTTCAGGTATTCAGTTGGTTCAGTTACGTGCGAAGTCACCGGACGCTACCGCTTACCAGGACCTGGCAGTAGACGTTATCAAGCGATGTCATCAACGCGGTGTAAAGGTACTGGCCAATGCAGAACCTGAAATAGTCACGAAAGTGAATGCGGACGGCGTTCACCTGACGAGCGAGCGATTGTTGTCCTTGTCTGAAAGACCAGTAGGAAAAGAGTGGTTATGTGCGGCTTCATGTCATGACAATGCACAAGTGAACAAAGCAAACCAGCTGCAACTGGATTTTATCGTTGTTTCACCTGTGTTGCAGACGGACAGTCATCCCCGGTGCTCTACTATAGGATGGGGTGGATTTAACAAACTGACAGAGTTGGCAAATATGCCTGTGTACGCATTAGGGGGTATGAGAAGCGAGCATATGTCGCGTGCATTTGAATGCGGTGGGCAAGGGATTGCTGCGATCAGCAGTTTCTGGGATGGCGAGTAAGAAAACTTTATTCTTCAGGTGAAGATTCTTGGGGAGGTGGAATTTTTTTATTGCCAGCAATCCTGTTACTCTCATCTGCCCAGCTTCCAAGGTCTATCAATCGACAGCGTTCGCTACAGAATGGACGCCATTTTTCACTTTCTTTCCATTCTAACTCTTTGCTACAGGTGGGGCATTTAACCATAACCATCGTTAAAAAATGAATAAAAGAGAATCAGATCACGCAGGTCGTCAACGTGAAATTGACATCGCGGGAGGTTTGAACTGGCCGCTCAACAATATTCATCTCCATGAAGCGGATCGTGAATCGGTGCTTGCCACCACTGATTTCTGCAAAACAGGGATTGTCCTCGGGTAGTGCAACCCGGATTAACTGATACGGCACGTTTGCATCCAGCGTTTGCTGAAAGAAGCCGGCTATCGCCCTTTCATCAGAGGATGTAGCGCTATCACGTACCAGGCGTAAAATCATACCCATGGCAGCGCGAATAGTGCCAAATTCTGCAAACCATTTTTTTAAATCGCCTTGCCTCTTGTCGCTATGGTGCGCCAGCCAGTAATGATAGGCTGGAAGATCAAAATCGCATGTGCCACCCGGAATACTGCAACGTTGCTTGATGCTGCTCAGGAATTCATTTTGCTTGAGTAGCTGACCGATTTGGCCGTGGGTTCCATGGAGTTTATCGAGCAATATGTCCATGTCATCAAGAATCGGTCCGAGTTTTGTGTTGTCGACATCGGGATTTTGTTCCAAACGCGACAGATAGCCGACCTGGCGTTCAAGCTCCATGATGACCTCGGATTTAAGGTCAGACCGACTAAAAATATTGAGTATATCAAGCAAGGTAAATAGTGACTGCCGGCTGTCCCACGGGGACGTGCCGAGCAAACAGTTGTCGGCCTGATTAAACAGAAATTCCAGCCGCAACAGGGTGCGAATCCTTTCGTTGAGTGGTTGTTCGTACGTAATAATGCTCATCGACAATGTGTCATGTTTTGTCTGATGCAGGGGTGATTGGTCATTTCCGACAAAACCATGAACATCCTTGTTTCTTTAGTTGGGAAAACAATACCATTTTCCATGACCTTCCGTTTAATGGCAAGGCCTATAATGATTTGTTGGCAGATTCAGAGTATTTTTGATGTAGTGTCATGACCTGACGATACAGATCATCCAGATCTCCGCTATTTTCAATGACGTCGTTAGCAATCGATAGACGACATTCCCTGGTGGCCTGCGCATCGAGGCGTAATTGAATTTCAGCTGACGACAGCTGATCTCTGCGTTGAATACGCTGTAGTTGAATTTCTGGCGTGGTATCAACAACCAGAACGCGATCCACCAGACCTGTCTGACTCGTTTCGACTAATAACGGGATAACCAGGATACAATAACTTGCATCTACTTTTCTGGTGCGTCGTTGCATTTCTTCCCGTATTCTAGGATGCATCAAGTCTTCGAGAAGTTGGCGTTGCGCAGGATATTTGAAAACAACTTCACCCAGGCGTTTTCGGTCAAGTCTCCCGTCGGTTTGAATGACAGCCGGGCCAAAGATGCGGATAATTTCTTCCAGCGTTTCCTGGCCGGGTTCAACCAGCTCATGCGCAATGACATCGGCATCGATGACCGGAACACCCAACTCGGCGAAGTGTTTCGCGACCGTCGATTTACCACAGCCAATCCCACCTGTCAGTCCGACAATCAGCATAAGGCTAGTTTACTCAGTTAAGTTGGTGTGCCCAGATAGTTCCAGTAAGCCGTTGTGATATCATTGCCCCATAATAACGCAATCCAGCCAGCCGTGGCGAGGTAAGGGCCAAAGGGGATGGGAATATTACGGTCACGACCGCGAAAGAGAATGAGTGATACCCCTACGACAGCGCCGACCAGAGATGATAGAAGAATGATAGGTAAAATGGCTTGCCATCCCATCCACGCTCCCAGCATTGCCAGCAACTTGAAATCACCATAGCCCATGCCTTCTTTTCCGGTCAGTATTCTGAATCCCTGGTAGACGGTCCATAGGGATAAGTATCCGGCCATCGCGCCGATAATGGCGGAGTGGCTATCAGTGTAAATACCATAAAGACTCAGTAGTAATCCGACCCATAAATAGGGCAGCGTAATACTGTCTGGTAACAGCTGATGATCAAAATCGATGACGGTCAATGCAATCAGTGCCCAGGTCAGGAATAATGCACCCATCGCCTGAATCGTGAATCCAAAATGGAATGCAACGAGTAAAGACATTACCGCAGTAACAAATTCAATGATCGGGTAACGGCAGGAGATTCTGGTACCACACCCTGAACATTTACCCTTTAGCAACATATAACTGATGACCGGTATATTTTCTATTGCGGTAATCTGATGTCCGCATTGTGGGCAAGATGACCGCGGGTAGGCCAGGTTAAACCGCTCGTCATTCTCATCACCAGTATTTGATGAGGTTTTATCCGCGGCCTCGTCCTGCAGGAACTCAACACACTGCTGACGCCATTCCCGTTCCATCATCTTCGGTAATCTTAGAATGACGACATTGAGAAAGCTGCCGACAAGTAAACCGAGGACGGTGACTACAATAAAGTATGCGGTAGTGCTATCTTGTAAAAAATGTATCAAATCCATGATCTTATATTTAATCAGGCATCATGCCTGAAAGTCCTTTCTAAACGACTTCGCCCATCTTGAAGATCGGCAAATACATCGCAATAACCAAACCACCGACGACCACGCCCAGAAAGGCCATGATGATCGGCTCAAGAAGACTGCTCAAGCCGTCGACAGCATCATCAACTTCCTGTTCATAAAAATCAGCAACCTTTGCCAGCATCGCGTCAACAGAACCTGCTTCCTCACCAATGGCAACCATCTGCACGATCATGTTTGGAAACAGGCCGGTATTGCGCATGGCGACGTTCAGTGGTGTACCCGTCGCTACCTCGTCCTTCATATGGAGGATCATATTACCATAGACGATATTGCCTGAGGCACCTGCGACGGTATCCAGTGCTTCAACGAGTGGAACACCCGCTGCAAACATGGTTGACAGCGTACGGGCAAACCGTGCAATGGTCGCTTTGGTAATAATGACACCAAAAACAGGTGCCTTAAGAATGAACCGGTCGAGAAAATGATTGAATTTTTTGGATCGTTTCTTGGCGTTAACGAAGGCATAACCGGCACCGCCCAGTCCACCGAAAATGGCATACCAGTATGACTGGAATATCTCGGACAGCTGTATGACAAACAGTGTCAGCGCTGGAAGATCTGCGCCAAAGCCACTGAACAATTCCTGAAACTGCGGAATAACAAAAATCAGCAGGATGGCTGTAATAATAAAAGCTACGACGACGACAGCAACGGGATAAAAAAGGGCCTTTTTGATCTTTCCCTTGATGGCCTCGGTCTTTTCTTTATAGGTCGCGATTTTGTCCAGCAGCGTTTCCAGAATACCTGCCTGTTCACCAGCATTGACCAGGTTGCAATAGAGCTCATCAAAGTAAAATGGATGCTTGGATAGCGCATCGGCAAACGGATTGCCGGCCTCGACGTCGGCTTTAATATCCATGATCAAATCTTGCATGGTGGGATTTTCATGCCCTCGGCCAATGATGTCAAAGGCCTGAACCAATGGTACGCCGGACGCCATCATCGTCGCCATCTGACGACTGAAAATTGCGATGTCTTTTGCTGTGATTTTCTTTTTCTTGCTACCGCCAAATAGCGGTGCAGCCTTCTTTTTGACCTTGGTCGGATTGATACCCTGTTTGCGGAGCATAGCCTTGGCCATTGCCATACTCATGCTTTGGGTTTCTCCGTTAGTTTTGACACCTCTCTTGTCGGTGCCTTCCCAAACAAATGTATCCAGTTTTTGTGCGTTCTCTGCCATTGTCTTTCTCTATCGTTGCATTATTCCGTAATCACCCTGTGGAGTTCTTCCAGGCTCATGATGCCTTCTTTTACCTTCTTTAACGCTGATTCATGAAGGTCGGCTATACCTTCCTTCTTTGCCTGATCAGCGAGCTGAATCGAGTTACCACCCTCCATGATGAGTCGTCCCATGTCTTCAGAAATGGGCATCACCTGGTATATGCCGATACGACCCTTGTAGCCGCTATTGCATTGATCACAACCAACCGGTCCGAAGAGTTTCAAGCCCTCAAGTTCTTCCTCCTTGATGCCTTCTTCAAGCAAGGCCTCTTTGGGAAGATCTACCGGTTGTTTGCAGTAGTTACAAAGGCGTCTTCCAAGTCGTTGTGCGATGATCAGGCTGACAGCAGACGCGATATTAAATGGCGCAACGCCCATATTAACCAGTCGCGTCAAGGTCTGCGGTGCATCGTTGGTATGCAATGTTGATAACACCATATGACCAGTTTGTGCCGCCTTGATTGCGATCTCTCCCGTGTCCAGATCACGAATCTCACCGACCATGATGATGTCCGGATCCTGGCGTAAAAATGATTTCAACGCACTGGCAAAGGTCAGGCCAGCCTTGGGATTGACGTTGACCTGATTGATGCCAGGCAGGTTAATTTCTGCAGGGTCTTCTGCGGTAGATATATTTCGATCTACGGTATTAAGAATATTCATTGCGGTGTATAGAGAAACGGTTTTACCACTTCCTGTCGGGCCGGTTACCAATACCATGCCATAGGGTTTATGGATCGCTTCCATAAACAACTCTTTTTGCTGTGGTTCATAACCAAGCGCATCAATACCCAGTTGTGCACTGGTCGGATCAAGAATACGCATCACGACCTTTTCACCGAACAAGGTTGGACAGGTACTGACGCGAAAATCAATCGCACGGTTTTTTGACAACGTCATTTTCATGCGTCCATCCTGTGGAACGCGTCGTTCTGAAATATCAAGACGGGACATTACCTTGATGCGGGCGGCAATCTTGTTGGCCAGTGTATTGGGTGGGGATGCAATTTCCTGCAGGATACCGTCCATGCGGAATCGTACCCGATAAATCTTTTCATAGGGCTCAAAGTGTATGTCAGATGCCCCTTTATTGATCGCGTCCAGTAAAACCTTGTTGACGAAACGAACGATGGGTGTGTCGTCGACATCGGATTCAGATACCTCGTCACCGACCGGCTCATCGCCACTGGATACGTCAATATCGTCAAGATCGGTATCGGCCAGGTCATCCATCGTGGTGTCCTGTTCCTCGACAATCCGCTCGATCGCTTTGGTTAGTTTGTCATATTCGACCAGAACAGGTTCCGCATTGGCGCCTACATTAAATTTGAATTCGTCCAGTGCTTGCAAATTGGTCGGGTCAGCAACCGCAACGAATAATCGGCTGCCACGCTTGAAAAGGGGTATCGCATGATGTTTCTGAATCAGTTTCTGGTTAACCAGGCTGGAGCCGAGAATCTCTGTGTCCATCGCATCAATGTCGAAAAGCGGTATACCGAATTCCTGAGAGGCAGCATTCGCTATGTCCAGACTGTCCAGAACCTTGTTCTCAACCAGGAATTTTACAAAGGGGGTTTTCGTTTTTTGCGATTTTTCATAGACATCGAAGGCCTTTTCCTGGTCAAGCAGGCCCTCGTGCACAAGCTTTTGCGCTAGTCCGTTAAGCGGTATTTTCAGATTGATCGCCGGTGTACTCATGATCTAACCATTATTCCCTGGGTGATGAATATTGTATCGGCGGTAGAGGTGATATGTTTAGCCTCCAGGTGAAAGCGGATATCACTTGATATTCGATTATGTGACTGATTTCACAAATCTAATTTGGGTTGTTTGGTTAAATGCTTTGCCAGAGCTGGATTGGGAATTGGTTAATCTAACAGATGCCATTCGTCTGGCAGGTTCCACCCTCAGTCCAGACCAGGGTGCCTGCGGTCTCGGTGGGCGTCAGAGTATAGGTACTGTTTAGAACGGATGCAGCGCCCGTTGCAGTGATAACCGCTGTGGTTGCTGCAATAGCAACGCTGTTTACATTAACACCCGCTGCTGCGCCGGCAAGATCTGCGCCGGTTTCTGATTCCGAGTCACAGGATGTGAGTACGCCGAATTTCTGGTAGCAACCCTCTATCCGGAGTTTTACATGTGAAACGGATTGCATCACCTCTGTAAATTTTGCCTTCATCGTGTAGTTCTGGTAAGACGGTACCGCAATGGCCGCCAGAATTCCGATGATAGCGACAACGATCATGAGCTCGATTAGGGTGAAACCAGATGCTTTATTTTTCATTTTGACTCGTCTTCTGAAGAAGAAAAGCCACCCGGTTTATCAGGTGGCTTTTCGATGTTACCTATGTGTGTTTCTCAGGTGCCCAGGTTTAGCACAGGCCAGTTGAAACACAGGTGCCGCTTTCTGCCCAGGTCAGTGTGCCGAGACTCGCGGTTGGGGTAATGATGTAGGTCGCACCATCAACAGAAGCTGCACCAGTAGCAGTTATTGCAGCTGTTGTTGCGGTAATAGCAACAGAGGCCACGTTTGCGCCAGCAGCCAGGTTAGCCAGTGTTACGCCTGTTTCTGCAGCGGTATCACATTTTGTGATATCGCTTTGTTTCTGATAACAGCCTTCAATAGCGAGTTTTGCTGGAGCAACGGCTTGCATCACCTCAGTAAATTTCGCTTTCTTTGTATAGTTCTGGTAAGACGGAATTGCGATTGCCGCCAGAATACCGATGATCGCAACAACGATCATTAATTCGATCAGGGTAAAACCTTGCTGTGCTTTCTTCATTATCTATCTCCTGCTTAATGTGTCATGGTTAAAGGTTGTTCAATTTTTGATGGCGGCGCGGATCCGGTTTCCATGATCTTGCTTGCCTTGCGGAAAATAAAATGCAGGTAGCATGCCAAAAACGGTTATTTATCGATAAACGTGGAAGTTCATCGTTAAATTGTGACGGGCGTCACAAAAAACAGCTGCTTTGGTGGTTTTTAGCATCGACATTTGGGTATTGGGTTGGCATTGATCCGGGAATTAGTCGGTGAAATGCATAATCTGTCATAAAATGGCTGTTCAATTTGAACAACTTCTGTTCATTTTCAACAGTTGTCGCAGCTGGTTAATCCAGCTCCAGCTTTCTGAGGCGGTACCGCAGAGCACCGAATGAAATACCGAGTAACTTGGCTGCTGCCGTTTTGTTGTAGCGGGTTTGTTCCAGTGCGCTGACGATTTTCTCTTTTTCGACGTTATCCAGCAGGGGTTCCAGCGCAATATCGTCTTCCTGAGCATTACTGGATTGCGTTTCCTGTTGCGGTAATTGCAGATCCGACTCATGGATTGTATCGTTCTCGCACAGGGTCATCGCACGTTCGAGAATGTTTTCAAGTTCTCTGACATTGCCAGGGAAAGAATAATGCTGAAGTGCAGAAAGCGCGTTTTTTGCCAGGGCAGGCTTGACTTCACCGTTTTGTTTTGCCAGTTGAGACAAGATATGATCCGCCAGTAATTCAATATCGTCAGCGCGTTCGCGGAGGTTGGGTACATGGAGTTCGATGACATTAATTCGGTAAAACAGATCTTGGCGGAAAGTATTGTCTTTAACGAGCGCTGACAGGTTTTTGTGCGTTGCACTCAGGATTCGGACATCAACAGCGATTTCCTTTTGTTCACCGATGGGTCGAACGGCCTTTTCCTGAATGGCACGCAATAGTTTGACTTGCATCTGCAAGGGTAAATCAGCCACCTCATCGAGGAATAATGTTCCTCCATTAGCAGCCTGGAAGAGCCCTGCCTTGTCAGATACCGCGCCAGTAAAACTGCCTTTTTTATGACCAAAAAATTCACTTTCCATCAATTCGGTCGGGATAGCACCGCAATTCACCGGTACGAATGGTTTTTCGGCACGGGGTCCCTGGTCATGTATCAGCCTGGCCACGAGCTCTTTACCCGTGCCAGATTCGCCGCTGACGTAAACGGGTGCCTGACTTCGGGCGAGCTTGTTAATCTTTTTGCGTGTCGACTGCATTGCGGCAGAACCACCGAGCAATAAAAGATCGCTGGATTGTTTATTGTTTTTTTCTGTCAGCTTAAGCGCCGTTGTCACAAGGTTCCTTAACATGTTCAGGTCGACTGGTTTGGAAACAAAATCAAATGCGCCCACCTTAAGCGCATTAATAGCTGATTCCATATTGCCATGGGCGGTGATGACCGCGGCGGGTGTATCAGGGTAATTCTTTTGTATGTGCTGAACCAGATCAATACCATTGCCGTCTGGCAGTTTCATGTCTGTCAGGCAAACATCAAAGTCGTGTTTTTTCAACAACGATTTGGCATTAGAGATATCCTCAGCGGTGAATGTTGATATATCCATTCGTGACAGTGTCAGTTCCAGTAACTCACGGATATCCGGTTCATCGTCGACAACGAGCGCTAATGGTTTGCTTGTATTCATCGTGTCAGGCTACCTGTCTACGTCTTGAGTCAGCAAAGGTTATTCGAAAACTGCAACCTCCCCCTGAGGTTGGATAATAATTCAAACGCGAATGATTGGATTCGCATAACTCTTTGGATATATAGAGTCCGAGGCCGGTGCCTTTGCTCTTTGTGGTAAAAAAGGGTTCAAAAATTTGCTGAGCCATATCAGGTTCAATTCCCGGACCATGGTCTACGACTTCGATAAATGGACTATGTGAATCACTTGATAAGCCCCCCTTGATTTCTATGATCGGGTTTCTTGAGTCTGCGCCGTGTAGCAGTCCATTTTGGACCAGATTCCACATAATCTGGTGCAATTGCGTCGGGTCAACATGAACCTGCGCATCTTCCGGGTCAATGTTGACTCGAACTAGATCTGGAGAGACGTCTTCACTAATAATAAAATCGGCAATGAAAGATTCAATCCAGAGTTTGAGTGAAATGATCTGGAGATTAGAATGGTCCCTGCGGCTCAGTTGCATGATATTTTCAATGATCGCATTGACCCGTTTTGAATGTTGATCGATGATTTCTGTCAGTCGGGTATCGCCCGGGTCGAAATGGGGTGACTCCTTGAGCAGTTGTCCGGCATGGCTGATGGCTCCAAGTGGATTGCGTATCTCATGTGCGATACTGGCTGTTAGTCGTCCGAGCGATGCCAGTTTCATTTGTTGAGCTTGCTGGGTCGTTGACGCAATATCTTCCAGAAACACCAAAGTGCCCGCAGTTTTGTCTCGACCCAGATTTGCAAATCTGGGTTTGATTTCCGGACTGGTTTCGGAAGCGCGAAACATATCAGACTCAATATAGGGTTGTTTTAACCATAAATCGAGCTGTTCAGCCAGTTTAGGCGCAACCCTGGTCAGCTTCTGATTTGCCTTGATGTCCTGATTGTCGAGCAATTTTGAGGCTGATTCATTAATAAGGCGAATCTGTTTATTGTAATCAATAACCATAATGCCGGTTTGCATCCGCTGAATCACATACTCTGTTAGTTGGGCCATATTTTCCAGATCGATACCGCGGCGTTCGGCCAGTGCCTCACTATCTCGTAGACGGCGAGCGAGAACATGCGCGAGGACAGCGGTGGCAAAAAAACTTGCCCCCAGCAAACCGGCCTGCGGATAATTGGCAGATGTCAGTGTTCCTTCAAGCTGACTATAAATCTGTTCGGTTAGTACCGCCATGGTAGCGATCGCCGCAAACAGGATGGCAGTTCGTCCAGCCATGAGAATACTGCTGCCAGCAATGGCCACCACCATGAGCATACCCAGCCCGCTAGTAACGCCGCCGCTTGCATGCATTAACAGCGTAATGGCAAGGATGTCGACAAATATGTGGGCATAAACCTGACTGTTAAACGAGGGGTTTTGCCAACGAATGGTCAGGATATTAACGATGCTAAATGCTAGGTATAAAAAGCTGACACCAAAAAACAGTGGCTGATTAAACTCACCCAACGGTTTGGGAAGCAGTTGGGTCGCGCAAAGCGTTGCGATGAGGCCTGCGAGTAAAAGCCTGTACAGGTTCAGGAATTGCAATGGCTTCCAGGTCTGTAGCGCCGATATCTCTTCATGCGAGATAACGGGTCCACTGGAAAGTGCCTCCGGTTTTTCAAGATCTGTATGCATTGTATACAAGCTGCGCCGATTAACTAAACGAATCCATGTCAAATTGGAGTGACTGTGTCTTACACCTCCTTTATGGTTAGCGGCACACGAAGCGATGTTCTTAAATGGAAATTGGCGTTTAACAGACTGAATAAGCAAGCTTTCCTGGTTGATAGTAATACTGTTTCAAGCGCTATACGCAAAGGTTTCCATTCAGCCTGCCATTCTCTTGCTCAAGTCAATTTTGCTAAAGTCGATAGACATAGCATCCGATAAAGAATTGACCCTATCGAATCTGCCCAGGTGGCAACGATGGTTTTTTATCCTGTTATGCGGCAATGGAAATATTCTTGTAAAAACAATGAGTAAGCTTATAGAAACAAGCGAGGATGAGTTCGATCTGGCTACCGACCGTTCCAACGAGCAGGGTCAGGGAATCCTCAGGCCCAAGTTAAAGGCAAGCGGTATCCATCTAGGGATTAGCGGCATAATTTTTATTATACTCGCTTACCTGATCACCTACCACTGGTACCCCTATCCGTATTTCACTGCGGATGGAGGATGGCAGGGAATCAGACTGGTTGGGTTGATCGATCTAGTGCTCGGTCCTTTTATTACGTTAATTGTATTTGATCCAAAAAAATCTGTACGCGAGATTACATTTGATCTGTCGTTAATCGCATTGGTTCAGGCCTGTGCACTGGTATGGGGAATCTATACAACCTATAACGAAAGGCCGGTAGCGGTTGTTCATTGGGATGGTCAGTTTTATACCATAACGTCCAAACCACTTGCGTTGCAGGGTGTATCGGTAGAAAGTTTAAGCCAATATAGCGATGAAACGCCGGCTTTGATTCATGCGTATCACCCGAGAGAATTCGAGGCGCTGATGCAAATGAAGCGGCTGGTTGAAGAAAAGGAGCTGGCCCAGATTGAGCAGGCCCAGCTCTATCGACCTTTCAGGAAAAACCTCGATGTTATTTTCAAACAACAAATCAATATTGAAACCGTATTGAGCAAAAATGAGTCTATGAGGAAAGAGTTGGATGAGTTTCTCAAGAAGCATGGCGGTTTTACGGATAGCTATGTTTATATGCCGCTCAATGCGCGTTACCACAATGCTATTCTCATTTTTTCGAAGCAAGGGCACCTGTTAGGTGCGCTAAACGCGCCGTATCATTCCGACTGAATCAAACGGAGCGGGGTAATGGTCGACCAGCGCCGCAAGCCGACCAGAGATAAATGGTTACGCCTTGTTTCCCTTGATTACCAGAAATATTGACAGTAAAAGCAGTACCACCTGAAATTCCATACCGCCTGTATTATAGTTACTAATGAGTTTTCACACAGCCTGGGCCCGAAGCTGACTGTGGAATTTTCCGCACAAGGCATCTGGAATTCTTCAAAGCGGACATTGACCCTCAATAGATTTGAAGGCCAATGTCATTCATTTAGTATTATATCTGCTTTAATCGATCGAGCGGGCTATCAACGTGGTTGTAATCCGGCATAACATGGGTGTAGATCATGGTCGTCTCTACATTCTTATGTCTTAACAATGTTTGAATGGTACGGATATCAGTCCCATCAAGTAATAAATGACTGGCGAAGCTGTGCCTCAGAGTATGTGGACCTACATGTTTAAGAATGTTGGCTTGTCTGACGGCATGCCTAAATGCCCGGCGTAGGGTGCTGGGTGAGGCATGCCAACGTGCCATCCGAGAGGTACCCTGCCATGGTCGTTGTAACGAGGAAGGAAATACGAATTGCCAAGCTAGATATTGTGAGGCAGAGGGATACTTGACATAAAGGGCGTTTGGCATCGGTGCATAACCATTGCCCTTGAGAATATCGGCTTTATGTAATTGTGCTATCTTCGTGAGGTGCATCTGTAAGACAGGGATTAGTACCTGAGGCATCGCGGTGGCTCTATCCTTATAGCCTTTGCCTGCTCGAACCGTAATGGTACGTTGGTCAAAATCAATGTCTTTAACACGGAGTGTCATGCACTCATTAATGCGTAAACCAGTTCCATATATAAGTACGGCCATCAAACGCGTTGTGCCTTGCATACGGGCTAATGTGGCCTCTATTTCCTGGCGAGACATGACTACCGGTATGGTTTTGTGTCGCTTGATACGGCGTAATTTATCCGGATCAGGCATTGCTGTCTTGAGGACTCCTCGATAGAGAAAGGCGGTCGCATTCAATGCCTAAGATTGAGTGCTGGCGGAAACTGCGCGCTTATTAGCCAGATAATTCAAATAAGCCTCGATTTCCTGTTGGCCCATCTCTCTAGGATGGCGCTTGTTGTGGAACAGGATATATTGGCGAACCCAGAAGACATAGGATTGAGCAGTTCTCGGGCTGTAATGCTTCTGGCGACAGATCGCGTGGATCTGATCAATCAGACGGGGTGGCTGTGTCGGAGTATGCTGACCCCATGATTTTCCTTCAAATACATCATCATACCCTGTCTCGAGGAAATTTCAGTGAATAATGAGGCAATCGATCACTATATCATTGATTGTATTGCTATAAATATGATGGACCAAGGGCGGCCGGGAGCGGGTCATCCCGGTGCGCACCGAGGCGCAGCGCGATGTGCTCAACCGGGCGCGGCGACTGGCCGGCTTTGGTTCCCTGATCCCCAGCAACCGCAATTATGTCCATCAACTGCGTGTCTATGAAGGCAATACCCGGCGCGCCGGGCTTTCCCACATGCACGGGCTGCGCCACGCCTATGCACAACAACGATACGAAGAACTGACTGGCTGGAAGGCCCCGGCCGCCGGTGGGCCGGACAGCTAGTCCCTGACCCCGGAACTACGTGAGGCCGACCGCCAGGCGCGGCTTATTATCAGCCAGGAATTGGGCCATGAGCGCGAAGGTGTGACCAGTGCCTATTTAGGAAAGTAGGGAGTTATGTAAAGCTGCCTCATTGATCGCAGTAAC
>JBHHVB010000045.1:0-22054 GCA_046754065.1 Gammaproteobacteria bacterium | reverse complement strand
AAAGATCAACTCAGGATTGAGTAAGCAATACTGTCGTTTATTTTGCGCTTACGATAATTCTATGGGTTGCGTGACCAATTGGTATGGAACGAATTTGAACATCATGGATGATATCCATGATGGCCTCGTAGCGGCGAGGTGCATGGAGGCGCCGAATAGAAGCCGGTATTAATTGTCTGGCGTTAGGCGCGACTGTATGGATGCAGCAGTTAGCGTAAAGTCTGTAACATTGACCGAGGGCCGGGACAGGCATCATCTCCGGGTACCGTTTGTACTGTTGGGTCAATACGTTTTTTCTCAGATGAGTCATGAACTTATCTTATCATTTCGCCGCCTTGGTGAAATATTCGGGTTAGTTGATTGTCACAGATTCACAGCCTTGTCGACCTTAAGTCCGAGAAACAAATCCGTAACATTGGTTCCGGTAGGTCCTGTAAAGATAAGGTCTCCACTCTCGGCCAGGAACGCCCCGGCATCAGCCATCTGAAGACAACTCTTGGCATCTATCGAATATCCGTTTCCCCTGTCAATGGTACCGCCGTCTACGAGCGCGCCTGCGTCTTCTCCAGGCCCATCGCTCCCATCGGTTCCGGCAGCAAGGAAAAACAATTGGCTCTTGCCTTTGATTTCATTTGCCACGGTCAATGCCAAACTCTGACATCGCCCTCCGGTTCCCGGATTATCAGGTAAGATAACTGTCGTTTCACCGCCCCAGATGTGCAGACCGTTACCTGCCGAGCGCAAATAACTTGATAGTGCCTCTCCCACAGACGCAACATCCCCCGAAACGTAATCTTTATGCACAGTCACTTCATACCCGAGATTTTCTGCGTATGCAGCGGCACTTTGCATCGCTTCATCCAGATTTGCGATGACATGTGATTCGATATGACCAAAACACGCATCATCGCATGCTGGCATTTCCGGGCCCGCTTCAAGCAGCGCTCTGAGATTTTCCGGGATATCGTTTAATTCAGGGACCGCTACAGACTGCCTGTTTGCTGCTAATAATCCTGACCCTATCGTTGCTGGATCATTATCATTGACATCAGAAATCATCAGATTGAGTACCGGGTGCGCCTGAACATGTTTTGCAAGACGACCACCCTTTATTATCGATACCCGTTTTCTTATTTCATTGATCTGATGAATGGGCAATCCGCTACCGACCAACCATCGATTCAACGCTTCGAGGTCGTTAACACTCAGCCCCTCGGGTAGCACCTCTATAAGCGATGACGTACCCCCTGATATCAAAAACAGTAATCGGGTATTAACCGGTGTTGCCTGAACAACGGATAATAATTGTCTACCAGCCTCAAGACTTGCCTCATCAGGAAATGGATGCCCGGACTCTATAATGGTAAAACGATCAAGCACAGAATGATCATCAGTCACATAACCATGCCTGGTAACGACAAGCCCATCTACAATCTGAGAACCGAGTACATCGGCTGCTCCTGCGGCCATAGATATGGCCGCTTTGCCAAGCGCGATAACACAGACCTGTCCCTTCAGGGTTCTTTTGGCCAAAAAATTCTGCACCCGAAACCGCCCCTCAACCGAGGAAATGGCGGCCTTGTAGATCTCGAGCAGGTTTTTCCGATGTTGATTCACGCTATTTCAGCGCATCAAATCCTCTTTGAATGTCAGCCTTTAAATCATCCACATCTTCCAGGCCAACGGCAATCCGCACAAGATTATCATGTATGCCCGCGTCAGCCCTGGCTTCTGGCGTCAAACGTCCATGTGTCGTTGTCGCTGGATGTGTAACGGTTGTCTTCGCATCCCCGAGATTTGCCGTGATTGAAATCATCCGCGTCGCGTTAATAAATTTCCACGCGTTTGCTCGCCCTCCCTGAACTTCAAATGACAGCAGTCCACCAAATGCCCTCTGCTGCTGTTTGGCTAACTCATATTGGGGATGCGTACTTAGACCGGGATAATAGACTTTTTCCACTGATAACTGCCCGGTTACCCACTCTGCAATCGATAACGCAGCACGACTATGTGCCTCCATTCGCAGACTCAGCGTCTCCAAACCCTTCAAAAAGACCCAGGCGTTAAAAGGACTTAAACAGGGTCCTGCAGTTCTTAAAAATCCGTATACCTCCTCACCGACCAGCTGATTATTGCCGACGACAGCACCACCAACACATCGACCCTGTCCATCGATATACTTTGTAGCAGACAGAACGACAATATCCGCACCTAACGAAAGCGGCTTTTGCAAGGCTGGCGTGCAAACAGTGTTATCAACAACCAGCAAGGCTTCTTGTTTATGGGCTATAGCGGAAAGCGCATGGATATTGACAAGCTCACCTAGTGGATTTGACGGGGTTTCAATAAACAGTAACCGGGTATTCGGCTTCATTGTTTTTTCCCACGCATCGAGATCAGACAAGGTCACGAAGTCGACATCAATACCATAGCGCGACAGGTATTTGGTAAAAAAAAGGGCCGTGCTACCAAAGATACCTTTTGCGGCCAATAAATGATCACCATGTTTCAGTAGTGATAGGCAAATAGCCATAATGCCTGCCATACCTGACGAAGTCGCAACGCACCTCTCCCCCTCTTCCAGGGAGGCCATTCGTTTTTCAAAGGTTGACACAGTCGGATTGCTAAACCGCGAATAGATGTTACCGGCCTCTTCTCCGGAAAATCTGGCTTCCGCCTGCTGGGCGCTGTCAAAAACAAAGCTGGATGTGGTGAAAATTGGCTCCGATTGCTCGCCTTCTCCGGTTCGAGGTTTCGCCGTTCTTATTGCTCTCGTTTGGAAACCGTTTTGGTTTTGCTCATTCTTTGACATTACCCTGTTCCTCTTGTGTGGATAGACATCCGGGCACAAAAAAACCCGCTCAGCATTTACTAAAGCAGGCTACCCTCTTTAGCTGCATTTATTCGGCGCCCGCAAGCTGAAATCAAATCGGCGCACTCTCAGGGTATCAGGGTTTTCGCTAATGTCAACAATCTACTCTTTCTTACAAGGGTTCAGCTAGCCAACCCGGTAAAATTATTAATTAGCGCCTGATCGTAAATCCAATGACGTCGGCACCCTCATTACTATGGTTTTGCTTGGCTTCATCTGACCGGTGCCTGGCCAACTGTTGCAGATATTTATCACTGACATCACCAGTAATATATTGACCACTAAAACATGAATCATCGAAACTTCTGATGTCCGGGTTTCCTATTCGAACCGCATCGATCAGGTCATCAATATCCTGGTACACAATTCCATCCGCGCCTATCTGTTTCGCTACCTCATCCTCGGTTCGCTTGTAGGCTATGAGCTCCTCTGGTGCTGGCATGTCGATGCCGTATACATTCGGGAATCGAACCGGTGGCGCCGCTGATGCAAAAAACACGTTCTGCGCCCCGGCCTCACGCGCCATTTTGATTATTTGCTTGGACGTGGTACCCCTTACGATGGAATCATCCACGAGCATCACGTTTTTCCCCTTAAACTCCAGGTCGATGGCATTGAGCTTATGGCGCACAGATTTTTTTCGCTCAGTCTGCCCTGGCATAATAAATGTGCGTCCTATGTATCGATTCTTGATAAAACCTTCCCGGTAATTCAGTCCAAGTTTATTGGCGAGTGCTAATGCGGCAGTTCGGCTTGTATCGGGAATTGGAATAACCACATCGATATCCAAATGGGAATATTCATTTCGTATTTTATCTGCCAGTTTTTCTCCCATACGGAGTCGGGCTTTATAAACATAGATATCATCAATGATGGAATCTGGTCGTGCCAGATAAACATGCTCAAAGATGCAGGGGGAATAACCCGTATTGGTCGCACATTGCTGGTGATACAACTGCCCGTCAAGAGAGATAAACACCGCTTCTCCGGGAGCAAGATCTCTTATTAATTCAAAACCCAGCACATCAATCGCCACGCTCTCTGAAGCGATCATGTACTCAACACCCTGAGCTGTGTCGCGTTTACCGATCACAATGGGTCGAATACCGTGTGGATCCCGAAAACCCAGAATGCCATATCCTGTAATCATCGATATCACCGCATAACCGCCGCGACATCGTTTGTGCACACCAGACACGGCATTAAAAATATCTTTCTCGTCAATCGTCAGCTTATTGAATGTCTGTAATTCATGAGCAAATACATTCAGAATAATTTCAGAATCAGATTCGGTGTTAATATGTCGTCTGTCGGCACGAAACAGATCTTTTTTCAGAGACTCAGCATTGGTCAAATTACCGTTATGGGCCAGCGCAATGCCATAGGGAGAATTCACATAAAAAGGCTGAGCCTCTGAGGATGAAGCACAACCCGCAGTGGGATAACGCACATGCCCGATACCATAATTTCCGCGAAGATTCAGCATATGAGAAGTATGGAAAACATCCCTGACCAGCCCATTGTCTTTGCGCAGAAAAAGCCTGGAACCATCGCAAGTCATAATGCCGGCAGCATCCTGACCACGATGCTGAAGTACGGTTAATGCGTCATAAATTGACTGATTAACATTGGATTTACCAACAATGCCTACGATACCACACATTTAATTGCTCCCACCTTCAGTCCTGATTTTGGCTACCGCCAATCCGGTCATCAAAAGATTCTGGTATATTATCCAACTTTTCATCTGGGAAATCTTCCGCCATGCCCTTTTCCAGGCCCTTTTCCAGACCATTATCGATTTGTTCGCGTGCCCATTCCGCAACATCCTGGAAGTAAGCCACCATCGTAGAATCCTGCCATGCGGGCTCTGCTTCAACTGGCGTTAGCGACACGACAAACACCAGGACCGACGCTACGATTGCGCCCCTAAGTACACCAAAAGCAAACCCCATCACCCGATCCATGACTCCCATAAAGCTCAGGGTAATAAACTTGCTAAAAAAGGCATTAAAAATCCAAACGACAACCACACCAGTTAGAAATAGCAAAATAAAAGATGCGCCCAGACGCACGTTTGGCTGCGTAATAACGCTCTCAAAACTGGCCGAGATTTCACGCGCATAAGTGATCGCTAGCCAAAACGACACCATCCACCCCGCCAGAGATAAAATTTCTCGTATAAATCCTCTATATAAACCGATTGCTGCCGAGATACCAACTACTGCCAGCAACAAGCCATCAATCCCTGTAATCGTCATTTTATCATTTATTTTTTACGATCCAAATCAATAGAGATTTGATATTTACGAATCCTCTACTAATTGATCTCCACCACTATACCGTCGAGACTTTCCCTCTGGGAAAGTTGCTTGCGAGTCGCCTCTGCCTTGCTTTTTAACAATTCAGGCCCAACGATGACACGATATATTTGTTCTCCAGCGGCAGTCATTTTTTCCACATTTGAAGCAAAACCCTTTTCCCGAAGCTGATCCCGCAATGTATAGGCATTTGTTTCATCTTTAAAACTGCCCACCTGGACAACCCATGCACCGGGTTTTTTCAGTCCGGTAACAGCGCCAGCTACCGAACCCTTCTTTGCTGGCAAGCTAATAACATTTGATCGCTCAGCGTTATCTGTATCACTGACTACAGGTTGGGTCTGGATCTCGTTCTCACCGCTAACACTAGATTCTGATGCATTGGGCTCAAAGTCAGCCAAAGGCAATACCTCGACGTGGAAATTTTCAGGTTTGGGCGGAATATTAGTACCCTTGATGGCATGTGCTGAATCTTTTTGTATATCCTGAAGAACGTGAAAAGCGACAACAGCGAAACCGCATAAAACCAGTATACCGACCAGTCGCTGCTTTAACCCTGCTTTTGACTGGTTATCTGATACCTGCGCATTCATAGTCAAATATTTTACCCTAAATTAGTCAACAAAACCTGTGTCTGTGCTTAATTGAAGCACTTCGGCCACAGTGAAAAAAGAGCCGAATGCGATAATTCGATCATTCGGTTCTGCATCGCTTAACGCCTGCTGATAGGCGTCCCGTACACTCTTGAATGCCACCACCGGATTGGCAACCTGTAAATTATCCAGTTTCTTTCTAACGTCTGCCGCTGACGCTGCACGTTCCGTATCCAGATCTGCAATATACCAGCTATCAATTTTATTGATTAATGTCTCCAGAATACCTTCTATATCCTTGTCAGCCATTACCGCGAAAACCGCAATGGTAACACCTTTACATGGGATCTCAGCCAATGTATTGGCGAGAAGCTGTACACTTTTTGGGTTGTGGGCTACATCCACTATTACCTCAGGACTTGTGCCCACCCTTTGAAACCGCCCTGACAGACTCACGGATTTTAATCCATCCACCACATGTCTATCTGAAATATCAAAGCCATCAGATATCAATGTGATCACCATTAATACCGTTGCAGCATTGGTTAACTGAAAATCACCAACCAGACCCGGGATTGGCAAATTATCGAACATTCTTAACCCGGATTCCCAACGCCAGGATTTTTGGTTACCCGGAGCGCCGGAACACTGAATTTCATATCTAAAATCCTGATTAATTTGATACAAGGTGGTACCCAGAGCATCGGCCTTATCGACAATGCTTGGCGGAATATCAAGATCCCCGCAAACCGCGATTTTCCTTTTTCTGAAAATTCCCGCCTTCTCAACTGCGATTGTTCCTCTGTCGCTACCTAACCAGGCGACGTGATCAATATCGACTGAAGTTATCACCGCTATATCGGCATCCAGAATATTTACCGCATCCAACCTGCCGCCAAGGCCGACTTCATACAAAGCGATGTCAACGTTTTCCTGACGAAATAGATATATCGCAGCGAGCGTACCAAATTCGAAGTAGCTTAGGCTGATATCGCCTCTCGCATTGTCTATGTATTCAAATGCATCACAGATGTCTTTGTCGGTGGCACTTTTCCCGTCGATTCTGATGCGTTCATTGTAGGTAAGTAAATGGGGAGACGTATAACTTCCGACGCTTAAGCCAGCCTGAGTTAGTATGGATTCCAGCATCGCGACACAGGAACCTTTGCCATTAGTTCCGGCGACTGAAATGACCAGGGCATCCGATTCACGTAATGCCATGTTCGTGAGCACCTGTCCGACCCGCTCCAGACCAAGGTCTATTTCAACAGGGTGTGAATGCTCCTGCCAGGCTAACCAATCTTCTAGGAGTTGATACCGCACGGTTTAATTCGTGAACTTAGTCCACCTGAAAACTAGCTGGCGTCGTCGGACATCGAAGCATCTTCTGTGTTCGTTGCCTCGCTGACCGTTTCTTCAGATTCTGTATCAGCCTCATCATCGACGGGATAATCCAGACAATTATGCTGATTCAGCATTGAGAGCATCGAAACCAGTCGATCACGCATGTGCCGACGGTCGATAATCGTATCAATAGCGCCATGTTCGAGCAGAAATTCGCTTCGTTGAAATCCCTCTGGCAATGTTTCTCTAACCGTCTGTTCGATTACACGGGGACCAGCAAACCCAATCAATGCATTGGGCTCAGCAACGTTGATATCTCCAAGCATGGCAAGACTGGCCGAGACACCGCCCATTGTCGGGTCGGTCATCACAGAAATAAACGGCACACCTTCTTCCTGCATTTTTGCCAACACTGCACTGGTCTTAGCCATCTGCATCAACGAGAACAGCGCCTCCTGCATGCGTGCGCCACCACTCGCGGAAAAACAAATCAACGGTATTTTTTCACTGATTGCAATATCAGCAGCCCTTACAAATTTTTCCCCGACCACGGAGGCCATCGAGCCACCCATAAATCTGAATTCGAATGCTGCAGCAACAACAGGCAAACCCTTGATTGCACCTTTCATCACAATTAACGCATCTTTTTCATCGGTATTTTTCTGGGCCTGTGATAACCTGTCTTTATATTTTTTTGAGTCGCGAAACTTTAGCGTATCAACGGCCTCAAGATTGGCTGCAATCTCTTCCAGAGGAGAATTATCAAGAAAACCTTCCAGCCTTTTTCTGGCGCCGATACGGTGATGATGATTACATTTGGGACATACGTCGAGATTCCGTTCCAGGTCAGCCCGGTAAAGAATATGGTTACACGAAGTACATTTTGTCCACAGCCCCTCAGGGATGGAGCGCTTTTTGGCGCCATCCGTTCTTATTTTTGAAGGAATTAACTTTTCAAACCAACTCATTTTGATTCCAATCGTTTATCTGCTACGTTTTCTTCCAAGACGTTTAATTGTCCAACGCATCCCGCATCTCGCGAATCAATGAACTCACGTCTTCTTTTATTTTAATTTCATCATCGCCACATCGCTCAATGATGTTCACAATCGCGCTACCAACCACTACCGCGTCTGCTATTTTACTTACCTGAGCGGCCGTTTCCGCATTCTTGATACCAAATCCGACGCCTATGGGTATATCGGTAACCACTCTAATTTGATTGATTTTTTCTTCAACTGAGGCGATATCCAGAGTCGCTGCGCCTGTGACGCCCTTTAGAGATACATAATAAACAAAACCTCTGGCCAACGCACTTATCTTTGCAATTCGATCAGCGGTGCTGGTAGGCGCTATCAAGAAGATAGAATCAAGTTCTGCATCATGGGCTGCCTGAATATATTCATCGGCTTCTTCCGGCGGCATATCAACCAATAGTACGCCATCAACACCCGCCTTCTGAGCTGCGATGGTAAAGTCCGCGTAGCCCATTACTTCAACCGGGTTTAGATAGCCCATTAATATTACGGGGGTCAGTTGGTCTTGAGCCCTGAACTGAGCAACCATTTCAAGTACATTGCTCAAACTTGTATGATAAACCAATGCCCGTTCACTGGCACGCTGGATCACTGGACCATCGGCCATAGGATCCGAGAAAGGCACACCAAGTTCTATCATATCTGCACCAGCCTTAACCATCGCATGCATCAGCGAAACAGTCGTCGTTGGCCGAGGATCCCCTGCCGTAACAAAAGGGATAAGTGCCTTTCCGTTAATCCTTTTTATTTTGGTAAATGTAGACGCTATCCGGCTCATATGCTGATCCCTTCCAGGGCAGCCACAGTATGAATATCTTTATCGCCTCTTCCGGACAGATTGACAATAATGATCTGGTCCTGAGTCATTGTAGGGGCCAACTTCGCCGCATACGCCAACGCATGACTCGATTCTAGCGCAGGCATAATGCCTTCAATGCGCGTAAGGTCATGAAACGCTGCGAGTGCCTCGTCATCTGTTACCGCATGGTAAACTGCTCGCCCCTCGTCCTTTAGCCAGGCATGTTCCGGCCCAACCCCGGGATAATCCAGGCCAGCTGAAATTGAATGTGTTTCGATAATTTGACCATCATTATTTTCCATCAAGTAAGTCCGGTTTCCATGCAACACACCGGGTTGACCCGCACACAGCGGCGCGGCGTGTCGCCCGGTATCCAGTCCGTCACCCGCTGCTTCTACGCCGTAGATACTGACGTCCGGATCATCAATAAATGGATAAAACAGACCAATAGCATTTGAGCCCCCACCTACACAGGCAACGATCGCATCAGCCAATCTCCCTGCCTGAGCAAGAATCTGGACTTTTGCCTCCCGGCCAATAATCGATTGAAAATCCCTTACCATTGCTGGATAAGGGTGAGGTCCTGCTACTGTGCCAATGATGTAAAACGTACTGTCAACATTTGTGACCCAATCTCGCATAGCTTCATTTAGTGCATCCTTAAGGGTACGAGATCCAGACTCAACCGATACCACCTGAGCTCCCAGCAGGCGCATACGATAAACATTGATTGCCTGGCGCTGAATATCCTCGGCACCCATGTAAACCACACATTCCATTCCCATGCGTGCCGCGACAGTTGCCGTTGCGACCCCATGTTGGCCAGCACCCGTTTCGGCAATAATACGTTTTTTTCCCATCCGTTTGGCCAATAACGCCTGACCCACCGTGTTATTCACTTTATGCGCACCGGTATGATTCAGATCTTCTCTTTTAAGATATACCTGTGCACCGCCCAGATGTTTCGACCAACCCTGTGCGTGATAAAGTGGTGATGGCCGACCAACGAACTGACTCAGGTCCTTGTCAAGCTCTTGAATGAAATCTGGATCATTCAAATAACGCTCATAGGCAATTCTCAACTCTTCAAGTGGCGCCATCAGGGTTTCGGCAACGAACTGCCCCCCATAAGGTCCAAAGTGACCATGGCTGTCTGGCAGGCCATTGTGATTGACCTCAATGACCGGAACCTGATTAACATCATGCCTTTTTGTGAACATACCAATTCTCTATTAACTAAACTAGTAAAAACAATATCTTAGAGGATCTATCTAGACTGTCTTATTATAATATACTTTATAAATGTTATTAACAGCGATGGACTTGATTTATAAAGTCAGCAATTTTACCGGCATCCTTGATGCCCTTACTCAACTCAACGCCACCACTCACATCAACAGCGTATGGTCGAACTATTTTAATGGCATCGCCAACGTTTGATGGAGTTAGCCCCCCGGCGATAATCAGCGGCTTACCAGGATATTCTGGCACAAGATGCCAATCAAAGGACCTGCCCGTACCCCCAGGCAGTTCTTTTTGGAAGGTATCCAGCAAAATCCCGCAAGATGAGGGATACTGACTGATTGATGCCCCCAAATCAACAGCTTCCTGCATATGGATAACTTTAATATAACGCTTGTTAAAACTTTCACAAAACTCAGCAGACTCGGATCCATGAAACTGAATCAAGTCAATCTCTACGTTCTGAAGCACTGAATAAATTTCAGACGAGTCGGCATCAACAAATAGCGCTACCACGCTGACAAACGGTGGCAGCACCTGCACAATCTCCCTAGCCTGTTCAATACTAACATTGCGAGGGCTCGGCTTATAAAAAACAAGTCCAATCGCGTCAACACCCGATTGACAGGCGTTGACAGCATCTTCAGGTCGTGTAATCCCGCATATTTTTACTTTTACACCCATGATTACGAGATTACCAAACTGTAAATGTCGGTGAAAGAGCGGGCAGCCCATATTCCGGCGGATAGCTGACGCTGACGAGATACAAGCCGTCGGACAGGGCTGTCACACCGCCCAATGTTCGGTCTTTTTCTTCAAGCACCTGTCTGGCCCAATCCGGGTCGCGTTGACCCGACCCAATCTCCATCAGCACTCCGGCAATATTCCTGACCATGTGGTGTAAAAAGGCATTCGCTTCAATATCAATGCAAATAAATTCGCGTCGGCGTTTTATTTCGATGAAATAAACTTGCCTGACAGGGCTTTTGGACTGGCACGACGTTGCTCGGTAGGACGAAAAATCATGCTTGCCGACCAGATTAATTGCCGCCTCCTGCATCCTGCGCTCATCCAGTTTGCGATAATCCCACGTAACCCTTCGTGAAAGAAAAGTGGGGCGTATCGCGCGACTGTATATGATGTAGCGGTAACGACGTTTTTCTGCGGAAAACCGCGCATGGAAATCATCGTCAACCTGACGGGCCCAAAGCACACTCACATCGCTTGACAGGTTTGCATTTGAACCAAATACCCATGAGCGATCCGGGCGGGACACATCGCAATCGAAATGCACGACCTGTTCCAGGGCGTGCACACCCGTATCGGTACGACCAGCACAAACCACGTTGATTGGGCAATCCGCAACTTGAGATAACGCCTGTTCAACACACTGCTGTACTGTTCTCGTCCCCTGCTGAATCTGCCATCCAGAAAAGTTCGAGCCATCATATTCAATGCCTAATGCAATCCTCATTTCAGGTAAAATCTCAAAAGCTGGTTAACGTCGTATTCTGTGTATTACGGGCTGCTTGCCCTGAGTCAATATGCTTGTGATACAAGCGGGAGACTATACACCAATTAGTCTGATTTAGTCAGGGCCCATTCGCACTTTGAAACCTTTGCAGATTAGTTGTTGCACACCAGAATTGGTAGAATAAAAACAGATTTTGCAAATCTCAAATTAGATTAGGGTAACCTGGTGATCAATAAAATTCCCCCCATTCGATTAGGACTCACAACAAAAAACTGTCTAATGTTAGCGGCAATGCCACTTTTGATCGGACTTTCCGAATCGTGTTACGCGAAGGAATGGGTAATTAAAACAACACCTACCCAATATATTCCATCAGCCATCAGCATCAATTTAGGCGATAACGTCACCTGGATAAACAATGACTGGGTACTTCATGAAATTAGTTTCTCAGTTAACCCGCTCAATCTAAATAAGGAAAAATACCGTCGTACCATTGCACGCGGAAAATCAACGAAAATCAGATTTGACCACGTCGGCAGATACGAATACATCTGCCGCTGGCATGGAATGCGTGGTGTTATTGAGGTATTCGCCCAAACAGGGCAAACTGGCCAACCTTAGTTTTTATTCATCCAATCTATTCTAGTGGAAAACCACGACATCGGATTATTGGTTTCGGCATTGTTTGAAGTAATTAATCAATCCGTTGGTTGACGCATCATGGGTCGTTACCATTTCCTCATCTGGTAGTTCTGGCTGGATGACCTGCGCCAGTTGTTTACCCAACTCAACACCCCACTGATCGAACGAGTTTATATTCCAGACTATACCCTGAACAAAGATCTTGTGCTCGTACATTGCGATTAACGAACCCAGTGTCTCAGGTGTCAGTTTTTGAAACAGAATAGAATTAGTGGGTTTATTTCCCGGAAATACCTTATGCGGTAACAATGCCTGCAGTTCGTCGCCCTGGCGCCCCTCTCGTTTCAATTCTGCTTCCGCCTCCTCAACCGTTTTACCCTTCATCAAGGCCTCTGTCTGAGCAAAAAAGTTAGACAACAGAATGTCATGGTGGCGACCCACGGGATTGTGGCTTTCTACCGGTGCCAGAAAATCACATGGAATTAGTTTTGTACCCTGATGGATTAATTGATAAAAAGCATGTTGGCCATTTGTACCAGGTTCACCCCAAATGACGGGCCCGGTTGAATAATCAACTGCCTCTCCGTCTCGGGTAACTCCCTTCCCGTTACTCTCCATGTCACCTTGCTGGAAATAGGCCGGAAACCGGTGCATACATTGATTATAGGGAAGAATAGCGTGAGTCTGCGCACCAAAAAAATTATTATACCAAACGCCCAACAGGGCCATAATCACCGGGATATTCTTTTCGAACGGCTGAGACCGGAAGTGATTGTCCATGTCATGAGCACCTGATAACAATAACTCAAAATTATCCATGCCAATGGTGATGGCTATCGTAAGCCCGATAGCGCTCCATAAGGAGTATCGACCGCCTACCCAGTCCCAGAACTCAAACATATTACGTGAATCAATTCCAAATGATTCAACCGCCTGCTGATTCGTAGACAAGGCCACAAAATGTTTTGCAATAGCAGCCTCACTCCCTGCAGCATTTAAAAACCAATCTCTCGCTGTATAGGCATTGGTAATGGTTTCCTGAGTGGTAAACGTTTTCGAAGCAACAACAAAAAGCGTCGTTTCCGGATTCAGCTTATTTAAAATCTCGATAATCTGGCCACCATCGATATTTGAAACAAAATGCGGGGTCAAACCAGGTTTACCATACGATTTCAGTGCCTCGGTCACCATCACAGGCCCCAGATCCGAGCCACCTATCCCGATATTGACAATATCGGTGACAGGCTTGCCTGAATAGCCCTTCCAGTCACCACTACGTATGGAATCGCTAAACGTTCTCATTTGAGCCAACACCCTGTTGACACTCGGCATGACATCTTCACCATCAACCAATACTGCGGAGCTTGATCTGTTTCGAAGTGCTACATGAAGTACCGCCCGGTCTTCGGTATTATTGATATGCTCTCCGGAAAACATTTTGTCGATATATGTTTTCAGATCAACGTGGGCCGCCAGATCAAGTAACAGCGACATCGTTTTATCATCGATTCGATTTTTGGAGTAGTCCAACAGAATATCGTTGAAAATAATGGAGTGTTTTTCAAATCTGTCGGGATCATTCAAAAACAAATCCCTCATGTGGACACACATCATATCCCTTTGGTGCGCTTCCAGGGCTTGCCAAACGGGTGATTTTGTTAGTATGGACATGAGTATTCCCTGTCTTTTAAATCATTATTATTAATTTAGCAGTATACCAGCCTTGTATTAACATTCCGCACTATAAACGAACTGATACCCCCATAAGGCGAGCGAATCAAGACCTGTCCAAGGCTCCCCAATCGCCTAATAGGCCTCCGAGCTTACATCGCTACCATCAACATCCAGTGAATGTCGCCAAAACTGATCTTCTCTATCAAACAGGCGATATGTTCCTCGCGGTCCCCAGTTGCCCGCAGGGTAGGTACTTATAAAATCCCTTTCCATCGACCAGACTTTCAGCACCGGATCAACAACACGCCAGGCCCATTCTACTTCATCGTAGCGCAGAAACAATGAGTGATCGCCCTTCATGACGTCCAATAACAAATCTTCATAGGCATCAGACTCTTTTTCATCACCGGCACGATAACTGGCGTCAAGACTAATCATCCTGGTCTTCATTTCTAGTCCCGGCACCTTGACCTGGATCTCCATTTTCAGACACTCATTGGGCTGAATTCCCAGGAGCAGCCAATTGGGTTTAAATCTCTCCAGATGAGTGCCGCGAAAAAGATGATGCGGCGGTTCCTTGAATCTGATACAGATTGCGGAACTTGCCTCGCTGAGACATTTTCCTGTTCGCAAATAAAAGGGAACGCCTCGCCAGCGCCAGTTATCAATGTAAAGTTTTAGCGCCGCATAGGTTTCCGTCATGCTTTTTTCTGATACGCCCTGTTCTTCCAGGTAGCCAGGCACTGACTTTCCATTCACGACCCCACCTGAATATTGACCACGAAATGCATGAGCGTGAACTGCATTATGCGTAATAGGACGGATGGACTTCAAAACCTTAACTTTTTCATCACGCAGCGATTCAGCATCCATCATCGCCGGTGGCTCCATTGCAACGAGCGTTAGCAGCTGCATAAGATGGCTTTGCAGCATATCGCGCAACGCCCCTGCACCTTCATAATAGTCTGCGCGGGTTTCAATACCTCTCGTTTCGGAGTGGGTAATCTGAACATGGTCGATGTAGTTACGATTCCAAAGCGGCTCAAGCAAAAAATTGGCAAAACGAAAGACCAGAATATTTTGTACCGTACCCTTCCCGAGATAATGATCGATTCGATATAGCTGGTTTTCCTTAAGATAACGATTAAATCCTTCCTGCAAACTTTGTGCGCTGAGCAGATCGTATCCAAAGGGCTTTTCTACCACCGTTCGGCGCCAGCCATTATCTTCTTTCAGCAGACCGACTTCACCCAGGTTATCAATCACCAAGCCAAATTCCGCCGGACGAATCGACATATAAAACACCATATTACGGGGAAACAGGTCGCTTGAATCAGTATAGTCTTTAAACCGGGAAAACGATTCTGTGTCGTTCAAATCCCCCTGGAAAAAATGCAGACGCTCACGAAATCTCTGGAACGCTGCCTCGTCAAGCCCTTGCGGATATTTTTCTGCAAGCATCCCCGAGACTTCCTCAATCCATCGGTCCCTGTCCCAGTCCCGCCTCGCAAACGCAAGAATAACCATTTCATCGGGCAGCCGGTTTTCGGCTTCCAGCGAGTACAAGGCCGGCATCAATTTAATACGCGAGAGATTCCCTGTTGCGCCAAAAATGACGAGCGTGCATGGATTCATAGTCATTATTCGTCTTCAGATTTTTTCATCAAGTGACCACCAAATGCATTCCTCATCACTGAAAGCATTCGATTTCCAAATCCCTGTTCATCCTGACTGGCAAAACGCATTTGTAATGCCAGGCTAATGACAGGTGCAGCCACACCCTGGTCAACGGACTCTACAACAGTCCAGCGACCTTCACCGGAGTCAGCTACAAATGGCGCGATATCTTCCAGTGTCTGGTCTTCCTTTAATGCCTCGGCCGTCAAATCCAGTAGCCAGCTCCTCACGACCGAGCTATGACGCCATATTTCAGAAATCTCCGCGAGGTCCAGATTAAACTCCGACTTGCCACGCAATAACGCAAATCCTTCAGCAAAGGCCTGCATCATGCCGTATTCAATGCCGTTATGGACCATTTTGGTAAAATGACCGGCACCCACTGGCCCAACGTGGGCCCAACCATGATCGACACCCGGTGCCAATGCCTTTAAGACCGGTTCGATCTTTTCGACGTCCGCTACCTCACCACCGACCATCATGCAGTAACCGTTTTCGAGACCCCACACGCCTCCCGACGTCCCGGCATCTACAAAACCAATACCATGTTGCGCCAGCATGGCCCCTCTTCGCTGACTATCATGGTAGTTGGAGTTTCCTCCATCGATAACCACATCGCCATGATCCAGTCGTTTTGCCAGATTCTTGATTTCTTTTTCGGTTGGTTCCCCACTCGGTAACATAAGCCATACAATTCGAGGAGCAGAAAGCTTTTTTATTGCTGATACAACCGATGCAGCGGGAATCATCCCCTCTTCTTGCGCCAATTGTTCAATCACATCCTTGCTACGATTATATCCAACAACCTCTATACCAGCCCGACACAGGCGGCGTGCCATGTTACCACCCATCTTCCCGAGTCCAATCAGCGCGAGTCTCATCGTTCCATCACCTCTATGTTGTTAATTCCTAAAATGTATTTCTGTTCTATCCAATGAATCCGCTATACCCAATAACCTGTTACTTGTGTCAGGTAATATAATATTTGAGAAAAATCTTGTTTAAAATAGGGTATAGTATCACCGAGTTAATAATAATTACGAAACACTTACAAGCACTTATCGACCCAAATGCAAAATTTTAAACAGTAAACTGAAGATTTTTTGCGTTTTTTGATATTTACCAAGGCCATTTAGTAGAAGATTTTGAATTAACCATGCATTTTCAATGCTTAATCAGTTAATTAGCGTAGATTTTTTTATCGCATATGAGTATTAAAAATATTCTTTTTGTTACAAGTGAAGCCCACCCACTGGTAAAGACCGGCGGACTGGCCGACGTCTCAGGCAGTCTCCCGATTGCAATAAAGACCCAACGACGTGATATCCGAATCATCATGCCTGCCTATAAAGCGGCCATTAATAAAATTGAGCGGCTGAATGTCGTAGCCAATTTCGAATTACCAATCTCTCCACATCCGATCAGCATTCTTGAAGGCCGCTTGCCCGGTAGTTCAGTGACGATCTGGCTGGTTGACTCGCCTATTCATTTCGACCGAGATGGCCTGTACGGAGACAAAAACGGTGTTGACTGGCGAGACAATGCCGAAAGATTCACTGTATTGGCACGCGCCGTTGAAGCGGTCGCCCTGAATCAACTTGGCCTCGACTGGGTACCAGAAGTTGTCCATTGCAATGACTGGCAAAGTGGCCTTGTTCCGGCGTTGTTATCCTACGCCCCAAATCGCCCGGCTACGGTATTTACTATCCACAATCTGGCCTATCAGGGTCTATTCAGCTGGGAGCACTTTGAAAAACTGCATTTACCCGGAGAGCTCTGGTCCATGCACAACATGGAGTTCTATAATCAGTTTTCTTTTATCAAAGGCGGACTTGTTTACTCAGACATGATCAATACTGTCAGTCCAACCTATGCAAAAGAAATTTGTACGCCGGAGCATGGCGCTGGTCTTGACGTGCTGCTATCGTCCAGGTCTGACCGACTGGTCGGCATTCTTAATGGCGTTGATTACTCTCACTGGAGCCCTGCGAAGGACTCACATCTGGAACAACCCTATAACGTATATACCATCCGCAAAAAACTGGCTAACAAGCATGCGTTACAGAAACAGTTTGGATTACCCGTAGATGACAATTGCGTATTGCTCGGGCATGTAGGACGGTTGGTAGAGCAGAAAGGCGTAGATCTAATACTGAAAGCACTTCCAAAACTTGTGAGCAAATCCATTCAACTTGTAATTCTGGGAACGGGGAACAAACAGATTGAAGAAACATTATTGCAAGCAACTCAGTCCCACCCGCAACAGGTCGCCGCACACATTGGGTATAGTGAAGACATGGCCCACCAGATTGAAGGTGGCGCTGATATCTTTTTGATGCCATCACGTTACGAACCCTGTGGATTAAACCAGATTTACAGCTTGCGCTATGGCACTGTACCCATCGTGCACAGAACTGGCGGGCTTGCAGATACAGTAACTGATGCCACTGAAGATAACGTACAAAATGGTATCGCAACAGGCTATGTCTTCGATGAGTTAACGCCTGAATCTCTCATTACGGCAATCGATAGAGCGCTGGTTGATATCTATGATTACCCAAGGATTTGGAAAAAAATACTATTTAATGGTATGCAGCAGGATTTTAGTTGGAGACGAAGTGCAAAACAGTATCTAGAGCTTTATCAACAAGCCTACGAGTTTGCGAATGAGTAACAACTAATTGAAATTATCACTCCAGACTCACTCAGAAAATATTAAACAGGAATTTTGAATGATTAGTGACAAGAAACTTCGAGCACGTGTAAAGTTATTTGGTAATTTGCTTGGCAACGTACTCAGAGCACAAGCCGGGGGGCGCGTTTTTGTCGCAGTGGAAACGTTACGTAAGGGATATATCAGCCTGCGCAAAGAAGACAATACGCGCAAACGCGAACGTCTTCACCGGATAATCAAAAAACTTGATCCGGAAGTGTTAACGCATGTCGTCAGAGCATTTAGTATTTATTTTAGTCTGGTCAATATTGCTGAAGAAGCACATCAACATCAACTACGTAAAAGATCCACCCGCAAGGGAAAAGCTCAATGGACAGGATCATTTGATGAAACTGTTCAGGAGAGCTTTGACCAGGGCATCAATCGGGAGCAGTTACAAAACATTCTCAATCACCTTCGATACACACCGGTCATTACCGCTCATCCGACCGAATCAAAGCGTCGTACTATCATGGAAGCCCAGCGGCGAATATTTCTAACAAGCCAGCAATTAGATGACACACGCCTGTCGAAAGCAGAACGACACAACATCATTGAAAAACTCGAAAGCCAGATTCAGATACTATGGAAAACCGATGAGGTGCGAAGCCATAAACCGACGGTCGTCGATGAAATCAATAACAGCATGTTTTATTTTCAAAACAGTCTGTTTGAGGCAATCCCCGCGTTGTACCGAGATTTCGAAAACGCAATTGATAAAATTTATGTTGAAGACGACAACGACAACAGGATCAAGGTCCCTAGCTTTATACGCTTTGGATCCTGGGTAGGTGGTGACCGGGATGGCAATCCCAACGTAACACCCGAAATTACCGAAAAAGCAGTTACAATCCACACCAATATCATAATTAAAGAGTACCTGACAAGAGTCCATGACCTTGCGCACCTGTTAACGCACTCTTCACGTTTATGTGGACAACATAATGATTTGACCGCCAGCCTGGAAAAGGATGAACACTATGCGGCCAGGGCATTTCCGGAAAATGTAGACCTGTTTCGTTTTGAGCCCTATCGTCGCAAGTTGTCTATCATGCATTTTCGCCTGATCGAAAATCTTGTGTATGCGCGCAATCCTGATAAAGGAAAAAGTGTCGAAGCCTATAGCTCCGAATCCGAATTTCTAAACGATCTATATGTCATTCGCGACTCTTTGATTTCACAAGGCGATCAAAATATCGCCGAACGTGAGCTGCAGGACCTGATTCGTCTTGCTGAAACATTTGGTTTCTTTCTGGTGCATCTGGATTTGCGACAGGAATCAACCAGACACACTGAAGCCGTATCAGAATTACTGGGCAAACAGGAAAACTCTATTGATTACAATCAGCTCAACGAAGATGGACGACTGGAGATCCTGTCTCATGCGATTGCTGACAACAAGCTGACTATCAACGACAGCGAACTTAGTGAACAAACATTGGAAACCCTGGAGGTTTTTAATGTGATGACACATATGAGAAAGCAGATAAGTCCAAGGGCATTTGGTAGTTATGTTATATCCATGACCCATACGGCCAGCCATGTCATGGAAGTTTTGCTCCTCGCACGCCAGGCTGACCTTTTGGGGAAAAACGACAACGGAAAATGGTTTTGCAATCTTCGTGTTTCCCCCCTGTTTGAAACCGTTGAAGATCTCGCTCATATCGAACCCGTCATGAATAAACTTTTCAACAATTCACTCTATGCAGATTTGTTGGAGTCCTCTGGTAATCTTCAGGAAATCATGCTCGGCTATTCTGACTCTTGTAAGGATGGAGGAATTCTTGCGTCGTCATGGAACCTCTACAAAGCGCAACAGCGCATTACAACGCTTGCAACATCCAAAGGCATTGAATGTCGCCTGTTTCATGGACGTGGCGGGACAATTGGGCGAGGTGGCGGCCCCACCCATGAGGCGATTCTATCGCAACCGTCCGGTACCGTTCATGGCCAGATAAAATTTACTGAACAGGGAGAGATGGTCTCTTACAAATACAGTAACAAGGAAACGGCGACTTACGAACTTGGCGTGGGCGTTTCAGGATTATTCAAGGCCAGTAAATGGATTGTGACATCTCCAGACAGGGTTCAGCCAGAGTTTGAAGATGTCATGGAGCAATTAGCGACTACCGGCGAAAAAACCTATCGAAAACTGGTCGATGAAACATCCGGTTTTCTCGATTATTTTTACGAAGCCACCCCGGTTACAGAGATCGGATTACTGAACATGGGGTCCAGACCCTCACATCGCAAAAAATCGGACCGATCAAAATCTTCAATCAGAGCCATACCCTGGGTATTCGGCTGGGCTCAATCTCGTCATACCATGCCTGCATGGTACGGTATCGGAACAGCGCTTAAAACCTGGTTGGATGAAAATCCGCAACACCTGGAAAAATTGCAAGAGATGCACCAGAACTGGCCATTTTTCAGGGCACTGCTCAGCAATACACAAATGGCACTATTCAAAGCGGATATGAGTATTGCAAAGGAATATTCTGAGTTATGCCAGAACAATGAATTAAGGGAAATTGTATATAACTCGATTCACGAAGAATTCAATCATACAGTTTCACAAATACTGACCGTTGTTAATGCATCAGATTTGATTGAGGATAACCCAACCCTCGCTTTGTCGCTAACCCGCCGTAATCCTTATCTGGATCCATTGAGCCATATACAGATTACCATGCTGGGACGCTATCGCGATCAATCACTGGACGATGATGAGGCCGGAACACTGCTCGACCCACTACTTCGTTCAATTAACGCTATTGCAGCCGGTATGCGAAACACTGGGTAACTATCATAAATGATCCAGCATTGACTAAGGGTGGATCGCTTGTCATCTGGGCCATACACTGACTCGAACCAAGATGGATGTTCGTAATTATGTAAGCGCGCAACGAAAGACATCCTTTACAGATAAGTGATCCATTTTAGACTACGGACTCCAGTTATTAAGAAAGGAGGCAGTGTCCCAAAAAGTGTGTCTGGTTGAGTCAAGGAAGAGAGAAGTCATTGAAACATAGAATCCAAAGAGAGTCTATGAATTGGATAACGATACCTTGATTCGTTTTTATCAATCGCGACTTTGGAGAGCAAAGTCATCACAGATTGAACCGAAGGCATGGCATTTCTGAATTTGATGGTTCGCTTGAAATCTTTGTTGAGCCGTTCAATCCAGTTGGTGGTGTAAATCATATTTCTTATCTTGGGATGGAAATCCAGATAGGTAAAATAATAGCGTAATCGATCAGGGTCATTGAGTATGCCCAGGTGACGATAAAGCGGTTGCCATCGTTGCCAGATCTTGTTGGCCCGTTTGACAGCATCATCCAGGGTATCATCGGCAAGATCCAGATCAAACAAACTGGCCAGATCATCCGCCAATTGAGCACGATGTGTTTGACGTACTTTCTTCAATAGATTGCGTTTCAGATGCAACACACATTTCTGGATGCTGATCTTTTCAAAGTGTTTCTCAATCGCATTATCCAGGCCTTGGAGGTCATCGGTCACAAACAACTGACATTGTTTTAAGCCACGCTGTTTCAGATCAGCAATGATTTCGTGCCAGATACTGGCTGATTCAGTCGGGGCGTTGTCAATACATACTGTCCCAGAAAGTGTGTCTAAAGGGGTAGAAGCACCCCAAGTTGAGTT
>JBHHVB010000044.1:0-22184 GCA_046754065.1 Gammaproteobacteria bacterium | reverse complement strand
ACAGTTAAACTTTCTGAAAAGAACGGGCAGAATCATGATAATCAAGACATATTAAAAATAGAGTGAATAACAAGGAAAGAAACAAAGAGAAACAGGCAAACTGTGACCGTCTGTTTTTTGATCCGACCGTTAATCTCATTATTCACACTGCCACATTATAAAGTGGGTACTTCTTGGTTTAAGAATATCCTGTCGGCAATCGCGGAAGAATTTGCTTGTGAATTTATACACAGTTATCCAGCCCGGCTGTCGGGATTACCAGCCATTTTTTTTCAAGGCAGGCCACTAGAGGTCGGTGAATTTCGTGGTTCACATATGATTAGAGATCTCAGGGACGTTGTGATTTCAGTGTACTATTATCATTTATGGACAAATGAAAAATGGGCTATTACTCAGATTCGGGAAAGGGAAGCAGATGTGCAAAAAAAACTAGCCGCTTCTCCCCGTAGATTCTTTTCGGGATTTGAGTTACCAGGAACACCTTAAAACGCTATCTCGTGAAGACGGGCTGATGGCCAAAATCAAGAGGTCATCGACCTCCAGTATAAAACAAATGTTGGGCTGGAACTATAAAGATGACCGCATCTTTGAGATCAAGTATGAAGACATCATGTCAAATGAGGAAGGGGTTTTAAACAATTATTTTCGCACTATGGCTTTACAGATGAAGTGGTAGATAAGGCGTTGAAAATAGCAAACCAGTTTAGTTTTTCAAATAGAACCAAGAGAGATGTTCGTGTTAAAGAAGAAAAATATCATATACGATCAGGAAAACTGCAACAATGGAAGCAAGAGTTTTCTGCGGACCATAAAGCGTTTTTCAAGGAATTACATGGCAAAGATCTTATTTCGCTAGGCTATGAAACAGATATGGATTGGTGAGGACACCCCTATTACCGAAAGTTCATAACTAGCCTGTCAGTGTGTATTTATGTTTGTTATATTTTTTCACGGTATCGCTGAACAATCTTTCATGAAGGGTATCTAATTCATGTTTCGAAAGAATATGTCCTCGTTGACTACCACGTTCCAGCCAGCGATGTGCTTTCCGCAAATTTTTTAATACGCCAACGCCGTATGAGTACATAACGCCCAGGTAATAATGTGCATCAAGGTCATTTTGTGCAGCCGCCTTGAAGAACCATTCAATCGCAGTATAAAAATCCTGTTCGACAACGATTCCTTGTAAATAGAGTATACCCAAATTTGTTTGTGCCTCCGGGTTACCCTGATAAGCGGACTTTCTAAACCAGCTTTCTGACATTTGATAATCTTTTTCGACGCCCTTGCCAGCAAAATAGAGCATTCCCAATTGGTTTTGTGCCTCTGCATTACCCTGGTGGGCGGCTCTTAGATACCATGCTGCGCTGGTCATATAGTCGACCTGTGATCGCGCTTCGTTTTGTAAAAGAGACCCCAGTTTATATTGGGCTGGCGCGAACCCGGCGCTTGCTGACTTTTTATACCACCTATCTGAATAATGTTTGTTCGCACCAATACCAATACCCTTTTCGTACATATGTGCAATCAGGTATTGAGCTTCCTTGTGCCCTGCTTCTGCAGCAAGGTAAAAATAGTTTGCAGCGGTTCGTAAATCGTCATCATCCCTCTGGCCATAAAAATAGATGCTACCAACCATGAATTGCTCTTCAGTAGTTAGATGTACAGGATCATGATCAAGGGACAACAGCAAAGACAATCTTTGGTGCTTGATATCCGCAGGGTTCGATGATTCAACCTGGTCTGCGGAAAGATTGGCCGTGGCAAGCAATGTAGTTGAAGCCACCAATAGTAGTGTTGTTCGAAATACCGTTACGACTTTGAATTTGCCAAAATTGAGATGCGCCATACCTTGAATATCGGAAAATATTGGCGAATTCTTTAATATTTTTAGCTGTATAGTGATTAATTTTGAAACATGTTTATAAACATATGCTTGCTATATTTACTTAATGGAATTCAATAAGCAGTTTCCGGAAAGGATTGATATGGAAATGGCTAGGTTATTGATAATTATATTAATAAATAAAATTTTACGTGTTTAATTAATGGTGATTAAAGGTCAGTCATGATATAAATAGCGCAGAAATTTTAACTGGCATTGTGAATAAAACTTGAGACGGAAGACGAGAAAGGTAATCTCCTTTTTTTGGTGCGCTAGTGCTATCAAATACCCCTCCCTCACTTTCCTCGTAACCCTGATTGTTTGTAGTCCTTGTTCGCAGTTAATGGCGGCAGAACCGGAACCGAAGGCCGATTATCAGCGTGCGATAAATCTTGCTCATCAGGGTCACCATGATCGAGCGCTTTCCATTTTGGCCGGGCTGGTTGATGAGGACCCGGGCAACGAGAGATATCTGTACGACTATATAACTGTTCTGGGTTGGGCAGAGCGTGACAACGAGGTGTTGAACTACGTTGAGCAACTGGATTTTGAAACACTGCCTGTCTATGTCCTGGAGACTGTCGGTAAGTCAGCGCGGAATCTGGAGCAGTACCCGCTGGCAATTGATGTTTACCGGTTGTCGCTAAAAAAAATGCCTGGCCGAGATCAGAGTATTATCGGTTTATCATGGGCCTATATCGGTAACAAGCAGGCAAACGAAGCAAAGGAATTGTTGCAAGATCATGTAGGTGATTTAGATGATAGCGTCGAAGTATGGGAACCGCTGGCGTCAAGCCTGCTTGAATCAGGTGCTGTGTTTGAGGCACTGAAAATTTTCGACCGTATTTTATTAATCGATCCGGGTAATCTGAATGCATACAGGGGACGTGCACTGGCTGCGGCACGGATTGGGGCACCACACCAGGCACTGGATATAGTAGATGAAGAAGATATCTTTCTGGACGAAAAGACAATGTTTTCTCTTAAGGCGGATCGAGCGGCTGCAACGATTCGCTGGGGTGCGCTTTGGCAAGGTCTTAACCATAGCTTCGAAGAAACCGACAGCGCGATTCAGCAATTACAAGATTTATTGAACGATACAGTATCTGGCGCCATTCATTCGGCTGGGCAAGTACAAAGAATTCGATATGATTTGCTCGTTGCATTGAGGGATAGGCAAAGATGGACCGAAGTTGTTGATCTTTATTCAAGTATGACAGAAGTGGGAGATGAGATTCCACGATATGTATTGGTAGCTGTTGCTGACACTTATTTGAAAATTCGGCAGCCCGAGAAAGCGCGTGATTTATATTTAGCTGCACTTGAAGAACAACCTGATGATTTCTCCACTCAGATTTCATTGTTCTATGCCTATATCGAGTGCGAGGAATATGACGCAGCAATCAAATTGATTGATCAGGTTGTTCAGTCGCAAGCTCCATGGGTCAAGGAATATGATGGTTCTTTAAAAGCCAATTATTCTAAAAGTTCTTCGGCAACGATTGCCGCGATGGCGCGAGCCTATGCAGACGAGCACCAGAAAGCGCAAATTCGGCTTGAGCAGCTGGCAGCGAAGGCACCCCATAACGCAGATATTCGTTCTGCACTGGCGACGGTTTACCTGTGGCGCGGATGGCCGCAAAGAGCAGAGATGGAATTCAATATTGCCTCAACCGCAGACCCGCAGCATTTCGATGCTAAAATGGGGCGTTTCTCAGCGTTATTGGACTTAATGGATTACAGGAATGCTGAAAATCAACTTGACAGGTTGGAGGTCCAGAATCCTGATGCCATCAAACAAGCTGTCAGGCGTTGGAATATACATAACATGCGTGAAATTTATATCGAGGCATCACGCAGCAGTAGTTCGGGCATTCAATTTGGCAGTCGCGATGAAGTCCTGGACGCATATTTGTATAGTCGTCCATTGGACAGCAAGTATCGAGCTTTTTTCCATCACCACTTAGCTCAAGCCAGATTTCCCGAGGGAGATGCCCTGTTTCGTCGTAATGGCGCGGGCGTGGAATATCGTAACCGACGTTATCTTTTAACAGGTGAGCTATCAACAGGTGTTGCGAATTCCGATGACCCAGGCATGACAATTCGTGGCAATTGGAATCTGGATGATTACTGGCGAGTTGGCGCGTCGTTTAATAGCGTTAGCAACGAAGTTCCATTGCGCGGAAGACTCAATGAAAAAGTCGAAGGATGGTCTGCCGGGGTGAGTCTTAACTACCGTTTTCATGAGTCAAGGGAGTTGGGGATGGCGGTTAACCGGTTAGACCTGAGTGATGGCAACCTTAGAAACAGTTTTTCCACAACCGTGTTTCAGAGGCTGAAAACCGGGCCCAAATACAAACTTGATGGAAGAGTTGGTCTATATGCGGCAAATAATAACTTGCCCAATGCGTCCTATTTTAATCCTAAAAACGATCTATCGATGGAATTTGTATTGACCAATGAATGGTTGGTTTATCGTCGGTACAGCCAATCGTTCCGCCACAAGCTGATCGCTGGTTTGGGTGCATATCAACAGAGTGGTTTTGGAAATAATGGTACCTGGTTGACGCAATATGAGCATCAGTGGAACACGCATGAGCGTTTTGAACTGAGATACGGTTTAGGCCGTATAAAACATGTATACGACGGACTAGGTGAGTTTGAAAACCGCTTGTATTTTTCAATGGATTGGAGATTCTAGATTGATGCTACGTTTTTTATCTGTTTCCCTAATGGTTACATGGATTGTTTTTGTCCCAGTGTGCGAAGCCGCAGATCGGTTTGTTGTCCTTTCATACCACGACGTTGTGGATGATCGTTTTAAGACTGATTTACCTAACGTGATAGCCACTGAAACGGCAGATCTAGTGGAGCATTTTTCCTGGTTAAAATATCATGGCTACCATGTGGTCAGCCTGGGTGATGTGATTGCTGCCCGTGATCAAGGGGTGCCATTGCCGGACAAGGCAGTAGTGCTGACCTTTGATGATGGCTATCGGAGTATGTATACGAAAGTATTCCCATTATTGAAACTGTTTAATTATCCCGCTGTCGCAGCTTTGGTTGGTAGCTGGATGACGGTAGAGCCAGGTAAAAAAGTTGCTTATGGAGAGAATCAGGTCGAGCGGAAAAATTTTTTAACCTGGTCGCAGGTTAATGAAATGCAAGCATCCGGACTAGTGGAGGTTGCGTCTCACAGTTTTGATCTACACCGCTATGTCGTGGCTAACCCCCAGGGAAATACCCAACCAGCAGCTATTACTCGAATATATGACCGAGAGAACAGCCAATATGAGAATGATGAGCAGTATGGCGAACGGATACGAGCGGATCTTGAAAAAAATATTAATGTGATTTACAAAAATACCGGTGTCAGGCCTCGGGCGCTTGTATGGCCTTACGGTAGCTATAATCAACTTGCTTTGACCATCGCCACTGATCTTGGTTCCGAAGTGGGTATGGGATTGACCGAAGGGGACAATCAAATCGCATCTCTTGGGAATCTTAACCGAATCTTCTTACTGCACGATACAAATCTTCCCGAGCAGTTGGCAAGGGTTGGTGACCCGGTGCGTAAAGATCCTGTTCGCCTGGCTCATGTTGATCTGGATTATATCTACGATGACGATCCTCAGAGACAGAAAAAAAATCTGGATATACTTCTGGACCGGATTGTGGCGTTAAAAATCAACACTGTATATCTACAGGCCTTTGCCGATCCCGATGGAGATGGTAATGCAGAGGCACTCTATTTTCCGAATCGCCATATGACGATGCGAGCTGATCTGTTTAATCGCGTGGCATGGCAGTTACGTACCAGGGCCAGTGTCGAAGTTTATGCATGGATGCCGGTGTTGGCTTTCGAGCTTCAGCATTCCAACCCACTGTTCGAGGAGGTGATTAAAATTGAGGGGGAGCCCAATGCGAAATTAAATTCGGGGCATCAACATAGACTTTCTCCGTTTAGCCCTGGCGTTAAGGAATTAGTCGGGGAGATTTACGAGGACCTGGCCAAGCATAGTTATTTTAAGGGACTTCTTTTTCATGATGATGCCTATTTAAGCGACTACGAAGATGCAAGTAAAATCGCATTGTCCTATTACAAAAAAGAATGGGGGCTTCCCGCATCAGTTAGCGAGATTAGAAAACAACCTGAATTGCTGGCAAGGTGGACAAAACTGAAGACACAGTACATGGTTGATTTTACACATTATCTTGCGAATAAGGTAAAACGCTACCGTCCGGGTGTTGTCACTGCCAGAAATATCTATGCAAGAGTGGTTCTAAATCCGTTGTCGGAAACCTGGTTTGCGCAGTCATTACCGGCATTTATTGATAATTATGATTACACTGCCGTGATGGCGATGCCGTTTATGGAAGGTGCAGGGCATCCAGAAAAATGGTTGGAGGCGCTGGTTAATCGAATTGACGAAATACCTGGCGCGCTAAACAAGACCGTTTTTGAATTGCAAAGTGTGGACTGGAAGCTGGTTAAGCCAATTGGCTCCGATCGACTTGCGGAACATATGAGAATTCTCCTCGCGAACGGTGCTCCAAATTTTGGTTATTATCCGGATGATTTTATTAAATCGTATCCGGATGTCGCGTTGATCAAACCTGTGTTATCGATAAATTCCTTTCCCTACGACCGATGATAGAATCCTTGGCACAATTTCATGCTGGTATTCTTGATTTCCTGTACTACTATCCTTTGTTTATGGCCTATCTATGGATGATAGGGGGGCTCTATTATTACTATCATTGGGAAGTTGGTAAACTTCATCACGTAAACGATTTACCTTTGCTACGTGTATATCCAGCCGTGTCAATTATTGTCCCCTGTTATAACGAAGGTCGAAACGTTGTAGATACGATTACTTACCTGGATCAGCAGAAATATCCGGACTTTGAAATCATTGCAATTAATGATGGTAGTTCGGATGAAACAGGTCGATTACTAGACCAGATTTGTGACAGATTTCCCAGGTTGAGGGTAATTCATCTGGAGAATAACCAGGGTAAAGCGATGGCGTTGAGAATGGGTGCGCTAATGTCTCCAAATGAGTTTCTTGTTTGCATCGATGGAGATGCGTTGCTGGATGAGCATGCAACGACCTGGATTATGAGCCACTTTGTGAGTAGTTCCCGCGTCGCGGCCGTTACCGGTAACCCTCGAATCAGGACGCGTTCAACCTTGTTGGGTAAATTGCAGGTGGGAGAGTTTTCCTCAGTTATTGGGTTGATAAAAAGAGCCCAACGGATTTATGGCAGGATTTTTACCGTTTCTGGGGTAGTCTCGGGTTTTCGCAAGCGCGCATTACATCAGGCAGGGTATTGGGATCTGAATATGGTCACCGATGATATCGATATCAGCTGGAAGCTTCAGCTGGACCATTGGGATATACGATATGAACCCAATGCGCTGTGCTGGATCCTGATGCCTGAAACGCTGTCCGGGCTATGGCGGCAGAGACTTCGTTGGGCACAAGGGGGAATGGAAGCGCTAATAAAATATGGTGGTCAGACACTTTCCTGGCGTAAGCGGCGCATGTGGGGAGTCGTGTTAGAATTTTTCACCAGTGTTATATGGGCGTATGCGATGGCGCTGGTTATTCTGCTCTGGTTGGTCAGTGCATTTGTTAGCTTGCCCGAAAATTTCGCCATTGATCCAACCATCGTCGGGTGGAGTGGGGTTATCCTGGGAATGACCTGCCTGCTTCAATTCGGTATAAGTCTTGTTATAGACTCCAGATACGAACGAGGAATCAGTAAGTATTACTACTGGATGATTTGGTACCCAATCGCCTACTGGATGATCAACATTACAACCACAGTTGTGGCTGTGCCAAAAGCGATGATTGCAAATCGACGATATCGAGCAACATGGACTAGTCCTGACAGAGGTTTGCGACCATGAAACCACCTGTTATTGACGTACCAGGCCTTCAGAGTCTCAAACAAAAATATATTTATTCCACGCTGACTTTCATATTCTGGTTGCTCTGGTTTTATCTTTGGTTGCCAATGATAAGCTTAATGGCTTGGGTGTTTGGGATAGACCTTTTTCGTACGCATATGTTTCTGAATGAAGGGTTGGCAGCACTAATTGATTTGCTGGGATTGTATGGCGTCACAATAGCACTCATTGCCCTGGGTTTGGGTGTTTGGGCAATTTATAATTATACTCGTTTTCGCAATAAACAACGTCGTCAAACCATTAATGAGCTGGGTACCGTCGAGCAGGCTGAGTTTTATGATGTGGACCTGTCCAGGCTTCAATCCTGGCAGCAGCTACCCCGGATGTACATTCTTCACGATGTTGATGGCAATATAAATCAGGTGAGTAGCAATCAAATTGAGAAAAGCGATCTGACTCGGGCCTCAGGCACAGAGAGGGATAGTATTTCAGATAGTGGCCGCGAGAATGAGGTTAAATCGATGAAGATAGCCAAATAAATTAGTTAATATGACAGGTTGATAATGATGAATTTATTTATTACGGGGGCAAACAGGGGGATTGGCTTGGGGTTTGTAAAATATTATTTGGACAATGGCTGGGATGTCTGGGCCTGTTACCGGAAAAACCTCGGCGAATTGCAAAATATTAACAGTAATAACCTGCACCTCGTCCAATGGGATGTCAAGGAAACAATGGCTCATTCGCAATTGACCGATACAGATGTCCCGGACAACATATCATTATTGATCAATAATGCGGGGATTTATGGACCGAAAAATTCTTCTGGTCAAAGCCTGGAGTCCGTCAGTGATGATACGATGCATGAGCTGTTTGACGTTGACTGTGTTGGTGCCTTGCGAGTTGTACAGTCGCTGGTATCCCGTGTAACTAGTGCAAAAGGTATTATTGCAAATATAAGCTCCAAAATGGGTTCGTCCGCTGATAATACCAGTGGTGGCTGTTATGCGTACCGTGCGGCAAAGGCTGCGCTGGTTGCTATTTCCAGGTCAATGGCGGTGGATTTGTCTCCGCATGATGTGAATGTCATCACACTTCATCCGGGTTGGGTACGTACCGATATGACTGATCAAACGGGGTTGATTGATATCGCGGAATCTGTCGCTGGCATGGCCAACGTTATTAAAAGGGTTGGTCAGTATGAACCAGGGGCATTTGTGGCGTACAATGGCGAATTAGTGCCCTATTGATTGCGCGCTCGTTCCGAACAACTCCGGTTGTTAGCACTATTTCTTGTCGGTGCTAATGCCCAGATTATTCCAGATTGCCAGGCTTGGGGCCGCCTGGTTCATAGAATAGAAATGTAATCCTGGAGCCCCCCCCTCAAGCAGTTTTCGTGACATTTCAGTTACGACCTCTTCACCAAACTTGCGTATCGACTGGGGATCATCCTGAAGGCTTGCCAGACGTTTGCGTATCCAGCGTGGGATTTCAGCGCCACAACTATCAGAAAAACGGGCTAGCTGTATATAGTTGGTAATCGGCATGATACCCGGTACGATAGGGATGTCGATGCCCAGCTTTTCACAATCATCTACAAATGCAAAATAGGCATCGGCAGAATAAAAGTACTGGGTCAATGCTGCATCAGCACCCGCGTCGACCTTGTTTTTGAAGTTTGCCAGATCTTCAGCCGCTGATTGTGCCTGCGGATGAAATTCCGGATAAGCGGCAACTTCTATAAAAAAATGATCGCCTGTTTCATTCCTGATAAATTCGACCAGTTCATTGGCATAATGAAACTCTCCCGCTTCGCGCATTCCCGATGGCATATCACCACGCAATGCGACAATATGGCGAATATTATTCGCAATGTATGTTTCCAGGATGTGGCGAATGTTTTCTCGAGTAGAGCCTATACATGATAAATGGGGCGCCACATCAATGTCCGTGCGTGCCTTGATATCGTTGACAGCCTCAAATGTTCTTTCGCGAGTCGAGCCGCCAGCCCCGAATGTGACGGAAAAAAAACAGGGATTTAGTGCTGCTAGCGTTTCACTGGTTTTATGAAGCTTTTCGATTCCCTCCTTGGACTTGGGAGGGAAAAACTCAAAGCTGTAGGCGCGTGGATAGTTTCGCTGAGATTTCATTGTCTAAACCGGTTAAAAAGTTCCGCTGGCCCTGTTATAACTTAATAGCGATAATGGTCAGGTTTGTATGGGCCATCTACCGGTACACCAATATAGTCCGCCTGTTTCTGGCTCAATCGGCTTAAGTCAGCGCCAATTTTATCCAGGTGTAACCTGGCCACCTCTTCATCGAGGTGTTTCGGTAGAACATAAACCTCGTTGGCGTACTGGTCAGGTTTATTCCATATTTCCATTTGTGCCAAAACCTGATTAGTGAACGAATTGGACATGACAAAGCTTGGATGACCTGTTGCGCAGCCAAGGTTTACCAGCCGACCTTGTGCGAGCAGTATGATACGTTTTCCATCGGGGAAAATTATATGGTCTACCTGCGGTTTAATATTTTCCCATTCATATTTTTCCAGACTGGCCACATCGATTTCATTGTCAAAGTGCCCGATATTACAAACAATTGCCTGATCTTTCATCGCGGCCATATGATCATGGGTAATGACATGATAGTTGCCGGTTGTAGTAACGAAGATATCGGCAAGTGAGGCGACATCATCCATATTGACAACCCGGTATCCTTCCATTGCGGCCTGTAAAGCGCAAATAGGATCAATTTCTGTAATCCATACAGTGGCGCCTAATCCACGCAATGACTGTGCACAGCCTTTCCCTACATCACCATATCCAAGAACAACACATATTTTACCTGCAATCATTACATCGGTCGCACGTTTAATGCCGTCCACCAGCGACTCGCGACAACCATATAAATTGTCGAATTTAGATTTCGTGACTGAGTCATTTACATTAATTGCCGGAAAGGGTAAGTCCCCCTTGCTTGCCATCTGATAGAGTCGGTGAACACCGGTCGTTGTTTCTTCAGTAACGCCGCGAATGTTTTCCTTGATTTTACTGTACCAGCCAGGTTTTTCAGCGACACGTTTGCGAATCGCAGCGAATAATACCCGCTCTTCCTCGCTGCCAGGGTTGTCCAGAACGCTTAAATCATTTTCCGCCTTGGATCCCAATATGATGAGCAGGGTGGCGTCACCACCGTCATCAAGAATCATGTTAGGTGTGCCGCCGTCATGCCATTCCATGATGCGGTGGGTGTATGCCCAGTATTCCTCTAACGATTCACCTTTATAGGCAAAAACAGGAATATTACTGGCGGCAATTGCTGCTGCTGCATGATCCTGAGTAGAAAAAATGTTACAGGATGCCCAGCGCACCTCTGCACCCAGTTCAACCAGGGTTTCAATGAGTACAGCAGTTTGAATTGTCATATGAAGGCTACCAGCAATGCGTGCGCCTTCAAGGGGGCGCTGATCGCGGTATTTTTCACGCAGCGACATCAGACCAGGCATCTCGGTTTCAGCAATAGCTATTTCCTTGCGCCCCCAGTCAGTTAGTGTCATGTCAGCCACCTTGTAATCAGGTGACAAAGTCTCAACTGGCTGTGTGCTCATGTTTTTTCTCCTAATGAAATCATTGTTTAGCGAAGTGTTTTGGTTAGTCCCGGTTATTTTATGCCAGCGGCGTCACGCAAGATTTCCGCCTTATCGGTTCTTTCCCATGTGAAGTCATTTTCTTCACGTCCAAAGTGTCCATAAGCAGCAGTTGCTGCATAAATTGGACGAAGCAGGTCAAGCATTTCTATTAATCCTCGTGGGCGGAGGTCAAAGTGTTCACGAACCAACGCAGTAATTTTTGCGTTGTCAACCTTTCCAGTGTCAAATGTTTCGATGGTGATAGAGGTGGGCTCCGCAACCCCAATCGCATACGATACCTGAATTTCGCAGCGTTCTGCAAGGCCGGCCGCTACTATATTCTTTGCCACATAGCGTCCCGCGTATGCAGCTGAACGATCCACCTTTGACGGGTCTTTGCCTGAAAATGCCCCCCCGCCATGGCGAGCCATACCACCATAGGTGTCGACAATAATCTTTCTACCCGTTAAACCACAATCGCCGACAGGCCCGCCGATGACGAATCGTCCAGTCGGGTTAATGTAAAACCGGGTATCTTTACTGACCCAGTTGTCTGGTAATACTGGTTGTATTATTTCATCCATGACCGCTTCATGGATCGCTTTACTCGACATTTCAGGGTCATGTTGGGTTGATAAAACGACAGCATCTATTCCGACAGGTTTGTTATCCTCGTAGAGGAACGTAATCTGGCTTTTTGCATCCGGGCGTAGCCAGGGTAAAGTGCCGTTTTTCCTGACTTCTGATTGTCTTTTAACCAGACGGTGTGCGTAGGTGATCGGTGCGGGCATCAGCACATCCGTTTCGTTGGATGCATAACCAAACATCATACCCTGGTCACCAGCTCCCTGTTCATGTGAGTCGGTTTCGTCCACGCCCATGGCAATGTCTACCGATTGCTTGCCAATTCCGGTTAAAACCGCGCAGGACTCACCGTCAAAACCAAGATCGGGATTGTTATAGCCGATTTCACAAACAGTTTTTCTAACCAGATCTTCAATATCGACCCATGCCGAGGTAGTGATTTCGCCAGCGATGAGGACCATGCCCGTCTTAATCAATGTTTCACACGCGACGCGACCCCTACTGTCCTGTGCCAGAATGGCGTCAAGCACTGCGTCAGATATCTGGTCAGCAATTTTATCGGGGTGACCCTCAGAAACAGACTCTGACGTAAATAAATGAGACTGCGGCATAGTAATATAGCTCCTTACTTTATAATATAAATTAGTTTTGAAAACACGCCATTAGTGCAATGTTCTCGCTTTGGCCACGCATCCTATACTCAATTCGGCTGATTTAGAATCTCAAGATATAACTTATAGCGTATCAATGTGTTTCGGGATTTCCTTAGATACACATTCACGGCGAGAAAGGCGGAGAAGTATATCGTATGTTATCAGTTTGTACCACCCGAATCGTACTAGACCGCATTAGTGGTGAATTAAGTTGGTCGTTAGTGACGCCATGGTTTCAATATCGACTGGCTACTGTATAATGGCGCCACACTTAAATATCAAATGCGATAAAAAATTGCCATGTTTCTAAAGGGGATATTGTGCTGATGGTCAGTCTGGAAACTCCTGTATGCGAATTCGGTAAACCGGCGATAGATTTTTCGTTGCCGGGTGTTGATGACAAGGTCTGGACGTTGGAAGCATGTCGTGGTGAGAACGGGGTGTTGGTGATGTTTATCTGTAATCATTGCCCCTATGTCAAGGCTATTCGTGATCGCCTGGTTAGAGATACGAGGGAGTTGATGGATTATGGCATCAATAGTGTTGCGATTATGTCGAATGACCCGGCAGATTATCAAGAAGATTCTTTTGATAATATGAAAAAGGTGGCACTTGAATGCGCGTTTCCCTTTCCGTACTTGTTTGATGAAAGTCAGGAGATTGCGAGGCGCTATGGCGCAGTGTGTACCCCTGATTTTTTTGGCTATAACGCCAAACTGGCATTGCAGTATCGAGGCCGCCTGGATGCCAGTCGTAAAGAAGCCGCGCCGGTCGATGCTCCTCGAGACTTGTTTGAAGCGATGAAGCGAGTCGCTGAAACCGGGGAGGGGCCAGCAAATCAGATACCGAGTATGGGCTGTTCGATTAAATGGAAGCAGGAATAAAAACAAATATGTCGTTATTTTGACGCGTCAGTCATGTTATCGCTTCAATTTGCTATTGCCGAATAGCGACAGGTAAGCGAAAATAATCTGTTCTGGATGTCACTTGCTTACGAGATGAGTTTTTGTCTTGGCAATGTATTAACATCTGGTTGGGGGCCCCATCGTTTTTGAGATGAATACTATGGTTTCACCGAATGATATTTCGGTGATAACCGGTGATATTAAATCCGTGCCGAATAATATCGGTTTTAGTTTTACCGATGCCAATTATCAATTGCACGGTTGTTAATTGTTAATAGAGAGTATGGTAGAAAGCCCGATTGTCATTGGAATTGTCGGCGATTTAGCCGCCGGAAGAAAGACGCTCGCGAAAGGGGTTGCTCAAGCCCTTGGTGAGCACAATACAACTATATTCTGTACTGATGATTACCGGAGGTATGATCTCCAGGAGCTGGAACGGACCGGGATGTCCGAGCTGCATCCTGATGGATTGCATATAGATGTCATTGAGCAGCATATCAGATTATTGAAACAGGGAGAGGCGGTGCTTAAACCGGTTTATAACGATGCGACCGGTAAAGTTGATTCCCAGGATTATATTAAACCCAAACAGTTCGTGATCGTTGAAGGATTACACGGTTACTTCACAAAGGGGTTGAGAGATTTATATGATATCAAGTTCTATCTTGCGCCGGCAGAGGAGCTTCGTTTCAAGTGGAAGATTCGCAGTGATGCTGTCAAGCCAGGATATAACGAGGAAAAGGCACGTAAAGCGCTGATTAAATTCGAGCCTGATTCGGAGGCATTTATCAGACCGCAAAAAAAGTGGGCTGATATGGTCATCGTATATCATAAGTTGGCGAAGTCCGCAGTTGAATCCGACAGTAATCTGGGTATTTCGATGATACTCAGGCCGACTTTGTCGCATATTGAATGGGCGGGTATATTGAGTTCCCTTCCGGATCATGATGACATAAGGCTTGAGCTGGATCGTGATATGGGACTGCCCGTGGACCGGTTAGAGATTAACGGTGATATAACCGATGAAGCGGCGTTATCGCTTAAAAGTCATATTCAGGGTGCGCTACCGGAAACAATAGATTCGGAATCTTTGGACAAGTTAGGCTGGTTCCACGATTTGAGTGGTGAAGAAAAACAATCTCAAACATTTGCGCTGGCGCAGTTAATTGCGGCACTGCACATACTGAATATTGATAAAAGTGACCATGCCTGACATGTTGTAGCTGGGTTGATTAGACATTATTTATTATCGATAAGATGTCGTATTAAAAAGTTTTGTAACTAATTAAAATAGGAGAGAATTATGCCGTCGCGCAAAGAACTAGCAAATGCCGTACGCGTTCTGAGTATGGATGCGGTTGAAAAAGCCAAATCTGGGCATCCCGGTGCTCCAATGGGAATGGCAGATATCGCTGAAGTCCTGTGGAATGATTTTCTGCAGCACAATCCTGCCAATCCTTCGTGGGCAAATCGTGATCGATTTATCCTTTCAAACGGCCATGGTTCGATGCTGATATATTCTTTACTGCATCTCAGTGGATATGATTTATCCATGGAGGATATTAAACAGTTTAGACAGCTTCACTCTAAAACACCTGGCCACCCGGAGTATGGGTATGCCCCAGGAGTCGAAACGACAACGGGCCCATTAGGTCAGGGTATTACCAACGCCGTTGGTATGGCGGTTGCCGAAAAAGTGCTTGCAGGGCAGTTTAACCGCGACGGCCATCACATTGTCGACCATTATACTTATGTTTTCATGGGCGATGGTTGTTTGATGGAAGGTATCTCCCACGAGGCATGTTCTCTGGCGGGCACTCTTGGCCTGGGTAAGCTGGTTGCCTTCTGGGATGACAATGGCATTTCTATTGATGGTCATGTTGAGGGCTGGTTTACCGATGATACACCCAAGCGTTTCGAGTCATATGGTTGGCATGTTGTCAAAGACGTAGATGGCCACGATCCTGAAGCAATCCGTAAAGCGATTCAGGAAGCGCGTTCCGTAAACGATAAACCAAGCCTCATCTGCTGTAAGACCGTCATCGGATACGGTGCACCTAACTTATGTGGTAGCCATGATTGTCATGGAGCCGCGTTAGGTAACGAAGAGGTAGCTGCAACGCGTGAAAACCTGGGATGGAATTTCGACCCATTTGTTATTCCAGATGATATTTATGCTGGTTGGGATGGCAAATCCAAAGGTGCCGATGAGGAAAATAAATGGAATGATAAATTCAATGCATACAAGGATGCGCATCCCGAATTGGCAGCTGAATTTGCCCGTCGTATTGGCGGTGAGTTGCCAGCAGACTGGGATAGCAAGGCAGCCGAATTTATTGCCTCAGTTAATGACAAGGCCGAAACCATTGCCAGCCGCAAGGCTTCGCAAAACTCGTTGAATGGGTTTGGCCCGATTTTACCGGAATTTCTGGGTGGTTCTGCCGATTTGGCTGGATCAAACCTTACACTGTGGTCTGGCTCAAAGGCAGTATCAAATACCAATTCTGAGGGTAACTATATTCACTATGGCGTTCGTGAGTTTGGTATGGCAGCGATGATGAATGGTATTGCTCTTCACGGTGGATTTATTCCCTACGGCGCTACGTTCTTGATGTTCTCGGAATATGCACGTAATGCATTGCGTATGGCTGCACTAATGAAAATACAAAGTATTTTTGTTTTCACTCACGATTCAATCGGTTTGGGTGAAGATGGCCCAACTCATCAGGGTGTTGAACAAACGGCGACGTTGAGGATGATTCCAAGAATGACTGTATGGCGCCCATGTGATGCGGTTGAATCTGCGGTTTCATGGAAAGCTGCGATTGAAAAAAAAGATGGGCCTTCATCTCTCATATTCTCACGTCAGGGGTTACCTCATGTTAACCGCAGCAGTGATCAAATTGCGAACATCGAACGGGGTGGTTACATCATCCGTGATTGTGAAGGTGCGCCTGAAGCAATCCTGATCGCAACTGGATCCGAAGTGTCATTGGCGATGGATGCTGCTGCATCCCTTGTTGAAAAAGGTAAGCGTGTCAGGGTGGTATCAATGCCAGCAACCGATGTGTATGACGCTCAAGACGAAGCGTATCGCGAGTCTGTATTGCCTTCTGATGTCACCGCGCGTGTTGCAGTTGAAGCAGGCGTTAGCGATTTTTGGCGTAAATATGTGGGGTTGGGCGGCAAGGTTGTCGGAATCGATACATTCGGTGAGTCTGCGCCAGCGGGAGTGCTGTTTAAGGAATTTGGTTTTACTGTAGAGAATGTCGTTCAAGCCGTTGAAGACACGCTGTAGTAGATACAGATTAAGCAATTGTACAAGTAATTAATAGACAAATTAGGGGGAATAATAATGGCGATAAAAGTCGGAATTAATGGATTTGGTCGTATTGGTCGCATGGTTTTCCGCGCAGTAGCAAATGATTTCAAAGATATTGAAATCGTTGGTATCAACGACTTGCTCGATGCAGACTATCTGGCCTTCATGTTGAAGTTCGATTCCGTACATGGTCGATTCAATGGTGATGTCTCTTCAGATGAAGGCAATCTGATTGTAGATGGCAGGAAAATTCGTTTGACCGCCGAGCGTGATCCTGCTGACCTGAAGTGGGATGAGGTCGGTGCAGATATTGTTATTGATTCGACGGGTTTCTTTTTAACGGCCGAAGGTTGTCAGAAGCACATCGATGCTGGCGCTAAAAAGGTTGTACAAAGCGCTCCCTCGAAAGATGGTACACCGATGTTTGTATACGGGGTTAACCATGAAACTTATGATGGCCAGGCAATCGTTTCAGCAGCCTCATGTACGACAAACTGTTTGGCGCCAATAGCGAAAGTACTCCATGACAATTGGGGGCTGAAACGTGGATTGATGACAACTGTACATGCGGCAACCGCAACACAAAAAACAGTTGATGGTCCTTCAGCAAAAGACTGGCGCGGTGGACGCGGCATTCTGGAGAATATTATTCCATCTTCAACCGGTGCAGCCAAAGCAGTGGGCGTTGTTCTTCCTGAACTGAACGGTAAATTGACCGGTATGGCATTTCGTGTCCCGACCTCGGATGTCTCCGTTGTTGACTTAACAGCAGAACTGGATAAAGCAGCATCATATGACGAGATTTGTTCGGCAATGAAAGAAGCCTCTGAAGGTGCGATGAAAGGCACATTGGGTTACACCAATGATAAAGTGGTTTCGACAGACTTTCGTGGAATCAGCCAGTCATCAATCTTTGATGCAGGGGCGGGTATAGCATTGGATGATACCTTCGTCAAACTAGTATCCTGGTATGACAACGAGTATGGTTATACCTGTAACATGATGCGTTTTGTGCAGCATATTGCCTAAGGAACCATTTGCATAAAATTTGTTAATTCACCCGTCCCTTCGGGATGGGTGAATTAATCGAAGAGTGATTAGCCAAACAAGTGTTGGCTAATCACTTTCACATAACTTTTGGGAGTATTTCAATGTCTGTAATTAAAATGACTGATCTTGAACTTGCAGGAAAGCGGGTGCTGGTTCGTATGGACCTTAACGTACCGTTGAAGGATGGGAAGGTTTCTGATGATACACGCATCAGGGCATCTTTACCTACCATCAAACATGCTGTTGAATCAGGTGCAAAATTGATGTTGATGTCGCATCTCGGCCGTCCCGAAGAAGGCGTATATGATGAAAAATCCTCATTGGCACCCGTAGCAGAACATTTGTCGGGCTTATTGGGTCGTAGCGTTGCGTTGACAAAAGACTGGCTCGACGGGATTGATGTTGGTGAGGGAGAAGTCGTTCTTTGCGAGAATGTGCGTTTCAATAATGGCGAGAAGAAGAATGATGACGATTTAGCCAAAAAGATGGCTGCGCTTTGCGATGTGTTTGTTATGGACGCATTCGGTACTGCTCACCGGGCGCAGGCGTCAACTCATGGCGTTGCAAAATATGCCCCAATAGCCTGTGCTGGACCATTACTAGCCGCTGAGCTAGACGCATTGGGTAAGGCGCTGGACAATCCAGCGCGTCCCATGGTTGCTATCGTGGGAGGTTCAAAGGTTTCGACAAAATTGACAGTACTTGATTCGCTTTCCAAGGTTGTTGATCAGCTGATTGTAGGCGGAGGAATTGCCAACACCTTTATTGCCGCTGCAGGCCATGGAGTGGGTAAATCATTGTATGAAGCCGATCTTGTCGATGAGGCAAAAAGATTGGGCGATGTGGCCAGAGAGCGTGGTGGCGATATTCCTGTACCTCAGGATGTTGTTTGTGGAAAGGAATTTTCTGAAACCGCAGAAGCTACGTTAAAGGATGTTTCCGATATTACTGATGATGACATGGTATTTGATATCGGTCCCAAAACATCTGATGAGTTTGGTGAGATTCTAAAAAGTGCTGGAACTATTGTCTGGAATGGTCCGGTTGGTGTGTTCGAGTTTGATCAGTTTGGTGAGGGAACTCGCAGATTAGCGATGGCAATTGCCGAAAGTTCTGCTTTTTCGATTGCCGGTGGCGGCGATACACTGGCTGCGGTGTCTAAATATGATATAGCTGACAAGGTATCATACATTTCAACGGGTGGTGGTGCATTTCTTGAGTTTTTGGAGGGCAAAAAACTGCCAGCAGTTGCTATTCTCGAGGAGCGAGCCAGGTAATAGTTCGATTAAGTGAAGATTTATATCAGACCAATATAAAAAATGAGGATGACTTTGAGACGTACAAAAATTGTTGCGACGTTAGGGCCTGCAACTGAATCACCGGATGTGTTGAAAAACTTGATAGCTGCGGGACTCGATGTCGTGCGTGTCAATTTCTCCCATGGAAATCCGGAAGACCATATTGAGAGGGTTAAGCTGGTTAGGGAAATTGCTGCTAGCTGTGGCCAAGAGGTCGGTGTACTAGCAGATTTGCAGGGACCTAAAATCAGGATTGACAAGTTTGCCGATGGTAAGGTTTGTCTCGAGGAGGGTGCACGATTTGTTCTGGATTCACAGTGTCCTGAAGAATCTGGTGATGCAGAGAGGGTTGGTATAACTTACAAAGAGCTGCCTAACGATGTGGGCCGGGGTGATACCATGCTACTCGACGACGGTAACATCGTTCTTTGGGTTGATGAGGTGAATGGCCATGAAATTGAGTGCCGGGTTGTTGTTGGTGGAGAACTGTCCAACAACAAGGGGATCAATCGGCAAGGTGGTGGTCTGTCAGCGCCGGCGATTACCGATAAGGACAGAGCGGATATCAAGGTGGCGGCAGAAATTGATGCTGACTATGTGGCAGTTTCATTCCCGAGAAATGCAGCGGATATCCATGAGGCAAGAGAGTTACTGAGAAATGCTGGTGGTCAGGGTGATATTGTAGCGAAGATCGAGCGTGCCGAATCGCTGAATGGCATTGACGAAATCATTGCCGCAACTGATGTCGTGATGATCGCCCGTGGAGATCTGGGTGTGGAAATCGGTGATGCTGAATTGCCAGGCGTACAAAAAAATATTATCAGCATGGCACGTAGTATGAACAGGGTGGTGATTACTGCTACACAAATGATGCAGTCAATGATTGAGCATCAGATCCCTACGCGAGCAGAGGTGTTTGATGTTGCGAATGCGGTGCTGGATGGTACCGACGCAGTCATGCTATCTGCAGAAACCGCTACAGGTAACTATCCGGTAAAAGTCATTGAAGCGATGGATCGAATTTGTCGAGGCGCGGAAAAACAGAAGCTTGCCAGGCTATCTCACCACCGTGTTAATACGGAGTTTAGTCGTATTGATGAGGCCATCGCGATGGCGACTATGTATACCGCAAATCACCTCGGCGTCAGAGCCATTGCAGCATTGACCGAGTCAGGTAGCACAACGCGCTGGATGTCTCGTATCAGTTCTGGCATACCCATTTATGCAATGACTAAACACGAGTCGACTCGCCGGAAACTGACGCTTTATCGAGGAGTTTATCCGGTCGCGTTTGTTTTCTCATGTGCGAAGGTCACTGGTGAAGTTAACAAGGCTACTATTAAGGAGTTGGTAGACCGGGAAAGTGTAAGAGATGGTGATTTGGTGATAATCACCAAGGGCGATATGGCGGGCGTCCATGGTGGTACCAATGCGATGAAAATAGTTCGTGTTGGAGAGCTTAGGTAATACTTGATTATTTTTTACGGAGTTTGGTCAAAGCATTTCCTGGTTGACCGACGCTCCATGGAATGTAGTTTCACAAAGACTTATAAAGGAGAAAACTTATGCCCCTGATATCCATGAGACAATTGCTAGATCATGCTGCAGAAAATGGGTATGGCATGCCTGCATTTAATGTGAATAACATGGAACAGGTTCATGCCATCATGCAGGCTGCTAGCGCAACTGATAGCCCGGTAATTATGCAAGGTTCTGCTGGTGCCAGATCCTATGCTGGTGAACCTTTCTTACGTCATTTGATTAGTGCTGCGATTGAAATGTATCCACATATTCCCATCTGTATGCATCAGGACCATGGTAGTGAGCCTGCTGTTTGTTTGCGCTCTATACAAAGTGGTTTTAGCTCAGTCATGATGGATGGATCATTAATGGCCGATATGAAGACACCTTCGAGCTATGAGTATAATGTTAACGTAACATCAGAAGTTGTTAGAATGGCCCATGCTGGCGGTGTTTCGGTTGAGGGCGAACTAGGCTGTCTAGGTTCGCTTGAAACAGGTGAAGCGGGTGAAGAAGACGGTTCGGGCGCGGAAGGAAAACTAACCCATGATCAAATGCTGACCGATCCGGAAGAAGCGGCTGACTTTGTTAAACAAACAAAGGTTGATGCATTAGCAATCGCGATTGGTACATCCCACGGTGCGTATAAATTTACACGCCCACCGACCGGAGATATTCTGGCGATCGATCGCATCAAGGAAATTCACGCACGTATTCCGGATACACACCTTGTTATGCACGGATCTTCATCTGTTCCACAGGACTGGTTAAAGATTATCAACAGTTATGGTGGGGACATGGGTGAAACCTATGGTGTGCCTGTTGAAGAAATACAGGAAGGCATCAAGCATGGCGTTCGCAAGGTAAACATTGATACCGATTTACGTATGGCGTCTACAGGTTCTATTCGTCGCCACCTTGAGGAGAACAAGTCGAACTTTGATCCACGTAAATTCCTTAAAGAGTCTACCAAGGGTATGACTGAGATTTGTAAAGCTCGTTATGAGGCCTTTGGCGCAGCTGGTCAGGCATCGAAAATTACGTGCCTTTCCCTGGAGGAGATGATTGGTCGTTATTCTAGTGGAGAGCTTGATCCGCGTATCAATTAATATCAGATACAGGATCCATGGAAGCATGACCCTGCCACGATAAAGTGGCAGGGTTTTTTTATATGACCTTGTAGAAATCTTTGTACCATTCAATAAATCGCGATATGCCACCTTGTATCGACGTTGCAGGCTTGAAACCGACATCATTCATCAGGTCATCAACATTAGCATAAGTGGATGGAACATCTCCCGGCTGGAGAGGAAGCAGGTTTTTGTTGGCCTCCAGACCCAGGCAGTTTTCTATTGTCTCAATGAACTGCAATAATTCAACGGGCTGGTTGTTCCCGATATTGTAAAGCCGGTATGGA
>JBHHVB010000043.1:0-22516 GCA_046754065.1 Gammaproteobacteria bacterium | reverse complement strand
AGAAAGCAGTTAAAAAGAAGGTAGCGAAGAAAAAAGCGGCGCCAAAGAAGAAAGCAGTTAAAAAGAAGGTAGCGAAGAAAAAAGCGGCGCCAAAGAAGAAAGCGGCAACCAGGAAAAAAGCCGCTGCCAAGAAGTAAAGGGTAACGAAGGGCTTCCTGAAGGAAGCCCATTACCCTACCCACGAAAAAGCCTGCGAAAGCAGGCTTTTTCGTTTTAAACAAATCCTACATTTATATTTTTAATCAATTAGTTACCGTTACCAAGAAAAATGGAATAAACCGGGTTATCAGTTTCCTCACTATACACGTAGCCCAATGTACCCAAGTAAGATTTTAATTCTTTTTTCTGATTTGATGGAACTTGAATACCAACCAGTACGCGCCCATAAGCTGCACCGTGATTTCTATAATGAAACAGACTAATGTTCCATCGTTGTCCAACACAAGTCAGAAATTTTAGCAGTGCTCCTGGTCGTTCCGGGAATTCGAAACGAAACAATGTCTCATTTTCTACATTATCTGCACGACCACCCACCATATAGCGAATATGTAATTTAGCGACCTCATTATCGGTCATATCGATAACCGGATAATCCTTTTCCTGAAGTTGGTCGATTATTTCTTCTTTTTCTTTATCTCCCCGGTGCAGGGTTACCCCAACAAACACATGTGCCTGTTCCGAATCCGCATAACGATAGTTGAATTCAGTTATGCCGCGCTTACCCAAAATACGGCAAAATTTTAAAAAACTCCCCGGCCGTTCCGGAATGCTCACCGCGAACAATCCTTCCCGCCTTTCACCAAGCTCTGCGCGCTCGGCAACATGCCTCAGGCGATCAAAGTTAATATTTGCGCCGCTATCAATGGCTACGAACTGCTCATTTTTAATATTTTCATGTTCTACATACTTTTTCAGTCCTGCCACTGCCAACGCGCCCGCTGGCTCAGCTATTGAACGTGTATCATCAAAAATATCCTTTACCGCTGCACAGATTTCGTCGGTGGAAACCAGAATGACCTCGTCAACGCATTGTTTCGCGATACGAAAGGGCTCTTTTCCGGCTTGTTTTACTGCTACGCCATCCGCAAATATACCTACCTGATCCAGAACAACCCGTCTCTTCTTCTCAAGCGCCTTAAACATACAAGGTGCATCATCAGGCTCAACACCAATAACCTTAACCTCCGGGTATAATGTTTTTACATATGCACCAACCCCGGCGATTAAACCTCCACCACCGACTGGTACAAATATCGCGCTTAATCCTTCCGGGTAATGCCTGAGTATTTCCATGGCAACCGTTCCTTGCCCGGCAATAACGTCGATGTCATCATATGGATGAATAAAGGTCATGGCTTTTTGTTGAGCCAGTTCCTGTGCATGCTCGTACGCCTCATCATACGTATCACCATATAATTTTATTTGAGCACCCAGTCTGCCAACGGCATCAACCTTGATGCTTGGCGTGGTCTTTGGCATCACGATGAGCGATTTAATCCCTAACCGCTCCGCAGATAACGCGACACCCTGGGCATGATTACCAGCGGAAGCAGCGATAACACCCTTTTTATATTTGTCCTTTGGCAGCTGTGCGATCTTGTTGTAAGCACCCCTCAATTTGAACGAAAAAACCGGCTGCATATCCTCTCTTTTCAGCAATACAGTATTCTCAACACGTCTTGAAAGGCCAATCATAGGATCCAGGGGCGTTTCTTTTGCAACATCATAAACGCGTGCTTTTAATATCTTTTCTACACATTTTTTAGGCATGGCTATAACTTATCAGCTAAAAAGCCTTATGCAAAGCATGTATCGCACAAATCTTCCTGCTGTTAATTTACAATGCTTCGATTAAAATGACTCTATATCCGAATTAATAAATCAGGATGGATCATGACAAAACCTGGTACGCCAAGTATGATTCATCCCCAAACAAGAACGAGGAGAACTTAATGACAGCTGATGATTTGAAAAAAAAGGTTGCGGAGGCCGCTTTGGAACATGTTGTTGTCGGTACGGTGATAGGCATTGGTACTGGCTCTACTGCTAACCACTTTATCGATGCACTCGCGACCATCAAGCATAAAATAGAAGGGACTGTAGCTAGTTCGGAAGCATCGGCAGATCGACTAAAGAGTCACGGTATCCCGGTCCTGGATCTCAACGGGGTAGACGAAATATCAGTCTATTTTGATGGTGCAGATGAATCCAACAGGCATTTGCATCTGATTAAAGGTGGTGGCGGCGCATTAACAAGAGAGAAAATTGTTGCCGCCGTGAGCAAGCGGTTCGTTTGTATTGCAGATGGCAGCAAACTTGTAGATGTACTGGGCACATTCCCGTTGCCCATAGAGGTCATTCCCATGGCAAGGAGTTACGTTGCACGAGAATTGGTCAAAATGGGAGGCACACCTGTGTATCGGGAGAATTTCGTCACTGACAATGGCAATATTATTCTCGATATACATAATCTTCAAATTCAGGAACCAGTCAAACTGGAAGCTGAATTGAACAATATACCCGGCGTGGTCACCAATGGAATATTTGCAATCCGACCTGCCGATTTATTAATGCTCGGTACCGAAGAGGGCGTAAAGGTACTCGACTAGGCAAACGAACAGGGATTAAAAGCAACAGCAGGTCATCACCGCATCTTATCCGGAAATATGCCGCGCACACTTATTACGATAGGCTTGATTCTCGTTTTGATAGGTGTGCTGTGGCCGCTGCTGCAAAAATCCGGTATAGGTAAACTACCTGGGGATATATCGATTCAGAAAGACAACTTCAGTTTTTATTTCCCGGTTACAACATCGATTATCATTAGTATCGTTGTCACCCTAATTTTCTGGGTTATGCGAAAATAGTCTCCGTCACTAAACTACAGCAGAATATTTTCCATCCCCACTTTCTGCACCTCGTCTATAAACCGCTGTTGCCAGCCTTTACCCAATCGGGTATTGGCCAACTCAACAACCAGGTAATCGGTCTGTAATCCGGTTTCGCCTGCGTATCGGGATAATCCCTGTTGACACGCTGGACAAGATGTCAGTAGTTTGACGCCGCCATCCTCACACGACATTTTTCCTGTTAATTGCTGCAGTCCATTTTCCAATTCCTGTTGTTTACGAAAGCGAACCTGGGTGGCGATGTCCGGGCGCGAAACGGCAAACGTACCTGCTTCGCCACAACATCGATCAGATAATGGAATTTCCTGACCCGTTATGGTTGAAACGACACTCAATGGATCATAGGTTTTCATCGGCGTATGACAAGGATCGTGATACATATACCGGATTCCCTCGATACCATTTCCGGCTTGATCAGTTAATGAGATCCCTTTTTCCATCAGGAATTCGTGAATATCCAGCAAACGACAACCAGGAAAAATCTTCTCGAATTCGTATTTTAACAACTGATCCATACAGGTACCGCATGAAACCAGCACCGTTTTGATATCCATGTAGTTGAGCGTATTCGCTACACGGTGAAACAGCACTCGGTTTTGTGTAGTAATTCGCTGCCCTCGCTCCTTGTCACCCCCGGATAATTGCGGATACCCGCAACACAGGTAACCTGGCGGCAGCACCGTCTGCGCACCCGCTTCATACAACATCGCCAGCGTTGCAAGACCAATCTGGCTGAACAGGCGCTCCGAACCACAGCCGGGAAAATAAAATACTGCATCTGAATCATCAGAGATCTTGTCGGGATCTCGCAAAACGGGAACGTATTTTTCATCTTCGAGTGTCAGCAGCGCACGCATTGTCCTGGCTGGCAGGTTTGCCGGCAAAGGATTCTTTATATAATGCATTACCTGCGTCGGTATTTTTGTTTTACCGGTAGTCGATAAAGGGCGGCTCTCGTTTTTAGTCCGCTTAAACTGGTTTGTAAGTCTTGATGCAATCCTTTGGGCAGCGTACCCCCCTTTAAGTAAAGTGTTACGCATTAATTTGATTATCGATGGCTCGGTCACATTCAGGAACATCATCGCAAGCTTCGTACCCAGATTAGGTCGGTACTGCGAATGAGCCTTTAGAATATTCCGCATGAGCATCGAAACATCACCAAAATCGATATTGACCGGACAGACCGGCATACACCGGTGACACACGGTGCAATGATCCGACACATCCGTCATCTCATCAAAATGTCGCACTGAAATACCTCGCCTGGTCTGTTCTTCATAAAGGAATGCTTCCAGAATCAGCCCTGTGGCCAGAATCTTGTTACGAGGCGAATAGAGCAAGTTGGCTCGCGGCACATGGGTGGTACATTCCGGTTTACATTTTCCGCACCGAAGGCAGTGGCGGATATCATCATTCAGTGCACCCAGCTCACTTTCTTCCAGAATTAGCGCCTCTTGCTGCACCAAACGTAAGGAAGGCGTGTAGGCATTTTCAAGCCCCGAACCCGGCATCAATTTACCCCGGTTAAAATGGCCACCCGGGTCAATTCGGTTTTTGTATTCTACAAACGACGCAACGCTTGATTCATCGAGGTACTGCATCTTGGTCAAACCGATCCCATGCTCACCGGAAATGACTCCATCCAGCGATGTCGCCAGGTCCATTATCTGATCAACAACACTCTCGGCTTCATGCAGCATTTGATAATCATTTGAATTAACCGGAATATTTGTATGCACATTGCCATCACCGGCATGCATATGCAGTGCTACAAAAAGGCGGCTCGACCGTATCGATGCATGTATTTCGTCGAGCTTTTTATGGACTGTTTGCATGGACCGTCCGATAAAGATTTCTTTAATGGAGCGTTCCACATCCCGCCGATAGGAGATTCTTAAATCGCGCCGCAATATCAGGTTTAATAGTGTATCCCCCGACTGTATCAGCGCTTTTTCTTCTTCCGTTAACAACTCTTTAACATCTTTAGCAGGCTGATCAAGATTTTCGAGTATAGACTGCCACCTGTTCCTGGTTTCCTCCAGTCGTTTGCACGCTGCCAGTTTTTTCGATTGAATAATTTCATCATTTTCCTGGCTAGATTCATCCCCTGTAGTGATCGGTAAGCTATCCAACTCGTCACTCAGAAAATCTATCACCGCGTCAATCATACGCAGCTTGTTTTGTGTCGACTGCTCTATATTTATTTTTTCAATGCCTTCACTGTACTCAGTAAGCCGCTCTAGCGGTATGACAACGTCTTCATTAATCTTGAATGCGTTCGTATGTGCGGCAATCGCTGCAGTTCGGGAACGGTCTGACCAAAACCGACGCCTTGCCTCCGGGGTGATGGCGCTAAACCCTTCAGCATCCCTTTCCTTTGCCAATTGCACCAGGCCCCTCACTGCATCCGATACCTGCTGTTCAGCGTCACCAGATACATCAGCAATCAAAACCATTTTTGGCAGTTCGGGTCGGGTAGACTTGGTACTGTAATTAACCGCGCGAACATAACGCTCATCAAGATGTTCCAGTCCCGACAACACAACGCCCGCGGTCCCTTCTATCAAATCGCGGATATCGACAATCGTTGAAACAGCACGCCGGGTATCTGCACCAAAAAACTCCAGGCATACTGTATGGGTATGCGTTGGCATGCGGTGAAGCACGAAGACTGCAGACGTAATAAAACCATCACAGCCTTCTTTTTGAATGCCAGGCAACCCACCCAAAAATTTGTCAGTGACATCTTTACCCAACCCCTGTTTGCGGAACAATTGCCCGGGGAATTTCAATACCTCCGGCTCTCCCAGTTGGGTTACTCCATCGGGGTGGAATCGTCTGATTTCAAATTCAACCGTATGTTGGTCGTGGATCTTGCCCAGATTGTGATTAAGGCGCCGGATTTGCATCCAGTTGGCTTCGGGCGTAACCATTCGCCAGGACATTAGATTATCCAGCGCGGTACCCCATAACACTGCCTTTTTACCACCCGCGTTCATCGCAACATTACCACCGATCGTCGATGCATCCTGTGAGGTAGGATCAACCGCGAATACCGTTCCAGCGGATTCTGCACGTTCAGCAACACGCCGTGTCACAACACCTGCCTCAGCTCGAACCGTCGCAACCTTTCCGGGCTGCCCCTCCAACTCAGTCCATTCGACTTCACCTAAGCCATCAAGTTTTTCGGTATTAATGACCGCGGTATCAGTGTGCAGTGGCACAGCGCCACCCGTATACCCTGTTCCGCCGCCTCTTGGAATAATGGTTAATCCAAGCTCAATACAAGCAGCAACAATACGAACGACCTCCTGCTCGGTATCCGGTGTTATGACGACAATCGGATATTCAACACGCCAGTCTGTCGCATCCGTGACATGTGATACTCGAGCAAGGCCGCCAAAGTCTATGTTGTCCTGCCGCGTAACCCTAGACAGACTCTTTTGTATTTTTTCCCTCAACGCAAATTGTGAAGGTAACCAATGCTCAAATTTCTGGACTGCATCCCTTGCGGAGCCCAGTAATTCATTTGCCAGCTGGTTGTTATCCATCCTGTTCCCGATTTGATCAAGCCGGTGATGCAGCGCAGTCGTCAAAGACCCCCAACGTTTTCCGCTTTCCATCAAATCATCCTGAAGATAGGGATTCCTCGTTATCACCCACATATCTCCCAGCACTTCAAATAACATCCGGGCAGACCTGCCGGTTCGGCGCGAGGCACGTAGATCGTTCAACACCTGCCACTGATGTTCTCCAAGAAATCGGATAACGATTTCCCGGTCAGAGAACGACGTGTAGTTATAGGGAATTTCGCGTATACGGGAGTATTTCATACCAGTCACTGACCCAAACTACCCGCCGATTTAGATAATTCTGGATACTGATCCCGCAGGACCAACGCCAGGGAACCAGGAAAGGCAAACATGCCATCAGATTTTGAGCCAGCAAGCAATAGACTGGCGTCGGAATCAGCACAAGACAACAATGGGGTTTTTAATTCACCAATCGGGTGAAATTTTGCATACGACATACTCATCTCAATAACTTACCGCAGCGATTTTTCGTCAACTGCCGAATTCAGCTGTTAACCATTTTTGTGAAGTTTTTCTTAAGTTTGCCGATGATATATCGACAGAAGCAAAGAATTGCATAGTCTATCATGCATTGAGTGGCCAGACACGGGCAATTGCCACATTAAAGGACATCCAACATTGGTTATATTATATCTTATAATCAAATAGTTATATGGCTTATTGAGATAATGAACACTAACCGTATGGAATTGAACGTCGATACATTACTGGCGCTGGAACCAATTTCTTCGTTGTCATCTGAACAAATAAACGAACTAACGGAACAAGCCCAACTCGAAAAAATCGCCGCAGGCCTTCATCTTTTCGATGAGGGTGATTCTGATCAAACGGCTGTTTATGTGCTGAACGGATCTGTTGAACTTCATTCATCGCAGTCCAGTGAAATTCTCACCGTGCAAGGCGGCACTCAAAATGCCAGGCATCCGTTGGCAAACGATATTCCCCGGCGGACAACCGCCATCACCACATCTGAGTGCGAAATCGTACGCATCGATAGAGAACTACTGGACACGTTATTGACCTGGGGTAATATTTCAGCACCGGAGACAGAGGTTGTCATGAGTGAAGATGGCATCATGACCATCGACAAGGCTAGCTGGCTAAAAACCATGATCAAATCTCCAACATTTCGGAAATTACCTCCTGCCAATATTGAAGAATTACTCAACCGGCTTGAACCCATTAAGGTAAAAGCGGGCGACGTCATTATTAAACAGGGCGATACCGGTGATTATTTTTATATGATTAACGACGGTATAGCGCTGGTTACACGTCATCCTGACAATGATGAAGATTCAATCGAACTTGCCGAACTCAGTGAAGGCATGACTTGTGGTGAAGCTGCGCTTATCTCGGATAAACCGCGAAACGCGACTGTGTCGATGATGTCTGATGGCGTATTATTACGACTATCCAAGGAAGATTTTATCAAGCTGTTAAAACAACCTACCTTGAACTGGATAAACTTTGACGAAGCAAAAGGAATGATTGCAAATGGCGCCCAATGGATTGACGTACGGCTTGAATCTGAATTTGAGCAAAAACATTTGCCTGACGCTGTTAATGTTTCGATGCAACAATTGCACAGGCGTGCACGCGAACTGGATCATACGAAACAATATATTTGTTATTGCCAGACCGGACGTCGTAGCTCGGCTGCTTCTTTCGTGCTCAATCAGCATGGACTTAAAGCTGCCGTACTTACCGATGGCCTGCAAACTGTGCCCGCTGAGGAAATGTCTGCCTAGACAATTTCCAGCAAACCTTTCCCCTGCCTGGTCTTTAGTAGACTGCAATGACTAAAAAGACTACAGGTAACGGGGGTTTTCGTGAATCTCTAAGACTTCGCCTGGCGACAACAGACAGGCTCCCTCAACTCGCATTGCTCGGTATTGTCAGCGGGATATTGACCGGCCTTGTCATTATCACCTTCAGAATTATCATAGAATTTACCCAGGCTCATTTACTTCCGGGAAATCAATCAGAAAATTATGAGGCACTAACCCCATGGGTGCGATTGTTTCTCGCTATCGGTGGTGGCCTGACCGTCGGACTGCTTTTTCAGTTTGTTGCCAAAGGCGCTAATCAGGTTGGTGTTGTACATGTCATGGAACGATTGGCCTATCATCAGGGTCGACTGCCTATCAGGAATGCAATTTGGCAATTTATCGGGGCTTCGATAAGCCTGATTTGTGGTCACTCGGTTGGCCGGGAGGGACCGGGGATTCATCTTGGCGCAACAACTGGCAGCCAGTTAGGGCAGGTGTTGCAATTACCAAACAACAGCACTCGTATCCTTGTTTCCTGTGGTGTCGCTGCGGCCATCGCAGCATCATTCAATACCCCATTGGCAGGCGTTATTTTTTCAATGGAGGTAGTAATGATGGAATACACGCTGGCCGGGTTTACACCTGTCATACTGGCAGCGGTAAGCGCAACATCATTATGCCGCTGGTTTTTCGGTTCTGATCCCGCGTTTGCAGTACCCGCACTACATTTGCAGTCGTTGCAAGAACTACCCTTTATTATTCTGACCGGGATTGTCCTGGGCATACTTGCTGCCATTTTTATCAATACGTTAAATCGATTTACCCATGTCGTAGAAAAAAGACCCTATTGGCAAAGAACCACTTTGGCCGGGATTATCATCGGTATTTGTGCGTTGTTCGTGCCCGAAATTATGGGTGTCGGGTACGACACGGTTAACAACGCCCTGATTGGCAGCCTTGGGATCGGTATTCTGGTTGCCATTGTACTATTCAAGTTAGTCGCTACCTCTGCAGCAATTGGTTTAGGGTTACCCGGCGGTTTAATTGGCCCGACACTGGTCATCGGCGCTGCCGCAGGTGGTGCAATGGGCATTGTAGCCGACCTGATGTTTCCGGGCAGCGTTTCCTCTCATGCGTTCTATGCGATGCTGGGAATGGGTGCGATGATGGCAGCGACATTACAAGCGCCACTTGCTGCACTGATGGCTATGCTGGAACTAACCGGGAATCCGAATATCATCCTGCCGGGAATGTTGGCTGTCATCTCATCCGGACTCACCTGCAGTGAATTATTCGGCAAGTCCTCTATTTTTGTTATGCTAATCCGGGCACGAGGACTGGATTATCGAAATGACCCTGTTGCTCAAACACTTCGCAGGCAGGGTGTAGCAACAGCGATGAACAAACAGTTCGTCATCAGCGATGCCCCCATTGCGGTTTCCGAAATTAAAAATCTGCTGGAAAACAAACCCCAGTGGATCGTAATCATAAACGACAAACAACCCCGATCACTTCTGCCCGCAACTGATCTCGCTCAATATCTGCAACAAACAAATGATAATGATCCTGAAACCCAGGACACGATAGATTTAATGGATATCCCCGCAAAAAGACGCGAACTTGAGTCAATACACCTTCGGGCTAATTTGCAAGAGGCACTTGATACGATTAACGAAACGCATGCGGAGGCTCTCTGCGTAATTCACGGACATAACAAGAACATAAAAATCTATGGTATCTTAACGCAGCAGGATATCGAAAAGCATTACCAGTATTAGAAAACCGGTTCTAATGCTTTAAACTGCATATCGTTGATTGCAATTGTCATAATCGAATAGGGTGTCGTCAGTTATGTTATGGGTTAAGGCTTTTCATGTTATATTTCTGGTGACCTGGTTCGCCGGTCTGTTTTATTTACCTCGATTGTTTGTTTACCATGCGATGAGCAATGACCAGGCTAGCCTGGACAGATTCAAGGTAATGGAGCGCAAACTTTATTATGGCATCATGGCACCGGGCGCATTGCTCACCATCGTGACCGGAATCTGGATGCTTCATGGTTACGCCTGGCAAGCATACTCAGGTAGCGGCTGGTTACACACCAAGTTGCTGCTTATCGCGATATTAATTGCGTACCATCTTTACTGTGGAAAAATCCTTAAAGCGTTCAAAAATGACAATAATAAGCGGTCCCATGTGTTTTATCGTTGGTTAAATGAATTCCCGGTATTGATCCTGATCGCGGTTTGTATTCTGGTCATTGTGAAACCTTTTTGATAAACAGCACTGTTTAAAGCGCACTACCCGGAATTATCCCGTTGACCTATTTTCTCAACCGCATTCACATTCAGATACCAGACTGGCGTTTAGGCCCCGTTTTTACATATAAGATAGTGAAAAATCGAAGATTTTACGGGGCATTTATTTCGAGGGGTAGCCAGAGATTTTTTGGTTTTTTTTCAATAATGATCCGATTGACTATTGCATTTTAATTATTTCTATGAACGATGTTATGCACAATTTACGATTGGGGACATGAATTAGACAAGCTGAAATCCGGAGGCGGAGATCAAATGCCAGATAACTTATAACTAGTTGTTTTTATTAGCAATTAATTCTCGCACAAAACGACCACAATTTAATAAGATATCACTAATTATGCGGCATACAGGCGAATGACCCCAATTCATCCACAATGTTATCCACAGCTTTTGTGGATAATCGTTAATTATTTTTAAGTACAATGAGTTAGGATTAGTTCGTTATAAAGTTTGTCAAAATTTACAGATAACTAATCATCAACGGTACAATATCAATCTAATAAATGTCATCGCAACCAACAACTAAAATGGACAGACTGGTATTAAAGGTAGCCGTCCCTTCTCCGTTATTTCAAACCTTCGACTACCTGCCACCGTTAACCAGCAAAACCGATATTTCTTCATCGGAATCATTTTTACCGGGAACGAGGGTAAGTGTTCCGTTCGGCCGGTCAACCAGGATTGGTGTGCTGGTAGACCAGACTAATGGATCCTCCATTGAACAATCACGATTAAAAAAGGCGCTTGAGATTATCGATAGTGAGCCGGTCTTGCCGAAAGAACTCATGGAATTATTAACCTGGGCAAGCCAGTATTATCACCACCCTCTTGGTGACGTGATCAATAATGCGCTACCTGTATTATTAAGAAAGGGACAGCCCGCATCGATCAAGGGTGGGAAATACTGGCAACTGACACCGCAAGGGCATCGCATAGACCCTGCATCTTTATCAAACGCGCCTAGACAGGCAGAATTATTGGAGATTTTGCAGTCGTCTCCGGAGGGGGTGGATACCCGTCAGTTTTCACAAGTCAACGGAAACTGGCGGGCGATTATCAGGCAACTGCAAAAAAAAGCATGGGTTGAGAGTAAGGAAAAATCAAGATTCAAAACCAGAACGCCCGATTCAACTAACCAGGCTAAACCGATTGAGCTGAATGATGCTCAGCGTAATGCGGTAGAGACCATTTCGGGCAATCTGGGACATTTTCGCACCTGTCTGCTGGAAGGCGTTACTGGCAGCGGAAAAACCGAGGTATATTTCAGCGTCATTGAGAAGGTTCTGGCAAAAAACCAGCAAGTGCTCATACTTGTTCCTGAAATTGGTCTGACTCCCCAATTGCTCCAACGATTTAATCGTCGTTTTTCGGTACCCGTCCATGTTCTTCATTCAGGGCTTTCGGACCGCAAGCGCCTCGACGCCTGGATAGCGGGAAAAAATGGCGACGCAGAAATCATAATCGGTACCCGATCGGCCGTCTTCACGCCCCTTGCTAACCCAGGATTAATCATCATCGACGAAGAGCACGACGCCTCACTCAAGCAACAGGATGGATTCCGCTACCACGCGCGGGATTTGGCCATCGTGCGTGCCAACAAGCTCGGAATTCCAGTCATTCTTGGTTCCGCGACACCGTCACTGGAGAGCCTGGCCAATGCCCAACAAAATCGATACCTGCACATACCGCTATCCGAACGCGCTGGCAATGCGTCCCATCCCGTCATCAGAATACTGGATGTGCGTAAGCAAAAAATGTTTGGCAATATCTCGCATTGTCTTCTTGATGCCATGCGACATCATTTAAAAAACAACAATCAGGTGATGATTTTCCTCAATCGACGTGGATATGCACCAGCGCTGTATTGCCATGACTGTGGCTGGCTGGCTGAATGTGGGCGTTGCGATGCCCGGATGGTTTACCATCAAAGTCAAAATAAACTTTTTTGCCATCACTGCGATGCACAACGACCTGTCGAAAGGCAGTGTCCAACCTGTGGTAGTGATGCCTTACACCTGATGGGTTTTGGAACCGAACGCCTGGAAAACATGCTTAAGGAAGAATTTCCTGATAGCGAAATTGTCAGAATTGATCAAGACACCACGAGACGCAAGAATTCATTACAGGCGCTGATTGAATCAGTTCAGCAGGGGACCAATCAAATACTGATAGGCACACAGATGATCGCAAAAGGCCATCATCTACCAAACGTAACCCTGGTCGGTATCGTCGATACCGATCAGTGCCTGTTCAGCGTTGATTTCCGATCCAGCGAACGAATGGGCCAGTTAATCGTTCAGGTAGCGGGTCGTGCCGGCCGCGAGGGCAAATCAGGCGAGGTCTTCATCCAGACTCATTACCCGGACAATCCTCTCTTAAACCAGCTTCTTCAACATGATTATTCTTCATTCTCCCGCCAGTTACTTGAAGAACGTCGTCAGGCAAAGTTACCACCTTTTACTTCTCTTGCAATCCTCCGCGCTGAAGCGACCAATGAACAGTTACCTGTTCAATTCCTGCAAGACGCACGTGCGCTGGGAGAAAATTCGCATACAGAAGACCATGCTTCTATTCTTGGGCCGGTTCCGGCGCCGATGGAGCGCCGAGCTGGTCGCTATCGGGCCCAGTTACTTATCCAGTCAGACAGGCGTTCCTCTTTGCAAATCTTTCTCCGTAGCTGGATTCCAAATTTTGATAGTTTACGGTCTTCGAAAAAGGTGAAGTGGTCCATAGATGTTGATCCAGCAGATATTTTCTAGTAATTTCTGTAAATATCGTTTTACATCATTTACTCACCCATGACGACTATGGAATAATCCGCTGTTTGTTGTTAACCCTTAAGAGATCCACTGTTTAAGCCATATAGAGTACGCGAATATCATCGCATTCTGCGAACCAAACCCTATGAAAAACAAAGTACAAGCATTAATAGTCCAGGCAATCAAAACCCTTCAGGAAACAGGTGAACTGAACAAGGATATCTCCATCGACGTTCGCATCGAGCGAACCCGGGACAAACAACATGGTGATTTTGCCTGCAATATTGCAATGTCGCTGGCGAAATCTGCGCGTTGCAAACCACGTGACCTGGCAGAAAAAATAGTTGCGGCGCTCCCCCAGAGTGGGGACATTACCAAAATCGACATTGCTGGCCCGGGCTTTATCAACTTTTTTATATCCGCTACCGCTTATCACAAGGTCATCCTGCAGGTTCTGGAGGCAGAAGATGCATATGGTCACAGCAGTATTGGAGACGGCCGACTTGTACAGGTCGAATTCGTATCCGCCAATCCGACTGGCCCGCTCCATGTTGGCCATGGTCGTGGTGCTGCCTACGGGGCAACGGTTGCAGATCTGCTGACAGCAGCTGGCTTCAAGGTACATCGGGAATACTATGTTAACGACGCTGGCAGACAGATGGATATCCTTACCACCAGCGTCTGGTTACGCTATCTGGAATTGTGCAACGAAGAAATTGTGTTCCCGGCAAATGGATACCGGGGACAGTATGTTATTGCAATTGCACAACAATTACTGGACTCGGATGGAAAAAAATACTGTCATTCGGCGAACGCGGTCATGGATCAATTACCAGCCGATAGCACCGAAGGTGGCGATAAGGAAGCGCATATTGATGCGCTCATATTAGCGGCCAAACAATTTTTAGGCGATTCCTACCGTACAATATTCAACGCCGCATTAGACAATATTCTTGGAGATATCAGGCAAGACCTGGAGGAATTTGGTGTCGTTTATGAACAATGGTACTCGGAACACTCACTGGTTAGCTCGGGTGCTGTAACCCGTGCTATCGAGCGTCTGCGCGATGGTGACCACCTGTATGAAAGTAATGGCGCATGGTGGTTCCGCTCAACATCGTTTGGTGATGAAAAAGACCGCGTGGTTATTCGTGAAAATGGCCAAACGACCTATTTTGCTTCAGATATCGCATACCATATGGAAAAGCTTGAACGCGGTTATGATCGCGTCATTGATGTTTGGGGAGCAGATCATCACGGTTATGTTCCCCGCGTCAAGGCTGCACTTGATGCATTAGGTGATGATTCTTCCAGGCTGGAAGTATTGCTGGTTCAGTTCGCCAACCTGTACCGAGGGAAAGAAAAGGTGCAGATGTCTACCCGGAGCGGTGAGTTTGTTACACTGCGCGAGCTTCGTAAAGAAGTAGGCAATGATGCTGCACGATTTTTCTACGTTATGCGCAAGTGCGAACAACATATGGACTTCGATCTCGAACTGGCAAAATCTCAGTCAAGCGACAACCCGGTCTATTACGTACAATACGCACACGCAAGAATCTGTAGCGTATTAAAGCAAATGGACGACAAAGAACTGAGGTGGAATCGACAACTGGCTATCGACTCACTTGAGTTATTGGTTGAACAACATGAGCTGGATCTGGTCAACCGAATTTCACGATTTCCTGAGATTGTCGAATCAGCAGCGATTCACTATGAACCTCACCAGCTCACCTATTACTTGCGCGAATTAGCCAACGATTTTCATACCTATTATAACGCGCACCAGTTTCTGACTGATGATGAAGCACATCGTAACGCCAGAATTGCGCTAATTATTGCCACCCGCCAGGTCATAAGAAATGGATTAGGCATTATCGGCGTTAGCGCCCCAACCAGCATGTAATTTTGGCCAATGGCTACAAGACGCAAATCTTCGGCGAAACGTCGTAGCAAAAAAAAGCCAGCACCGCATGGAAGCTTGTGGATGGTAGTTGGCCTGGTGATCGGACTTTGCGCTGGCTATGCCTATTTTCATTTTAAAACTATCACTGACACCCCGGAACCGTTACCGGCTGCAAAGAAAGAACCTTCTTCTGTGAAGGTGCCGGTGGTCACCAAAAAGAAAAAAAATATTCCCCTTACAACCGATGTCAAAAATGGTACTCCGCAAAATAATGACGTCGATGAGGATGAATCCCGGTTCGATTTTTATACGCTTTTACCCGAGATGGAAGTCGAAATCCCGGAAAGCGAGATTGCAAAAGCAGCCCGACTTACCCAGGCAAACAAAAAATTCATCTATCAACTGCAAGTGGGTTCATTTCGGGCCTACGACGATGCGGATAACCTGAAGGCCAATCTAGCCCTACTTGGCATTGAGGCATCAATTCAAACCCTCACCGGGGAGAGCTCCAGACCATGGCACCGGGTACGTATAGGCCCATACCACAGCATGAGGAAATTAAACAAAATCAGAAACCAGTTGCTCAGGAACAATATCAGTTCAATCGTTCTAAAACAGACACTGGAGTAATCAACCTGTTCCCTTATACCTGATGTATATGCACATCCCGCTGAGGAAAGGGAATACTGATTCCCTGCTCATCAAAGGTGGTCTTAATCGTTTCCAACAGATCACATCGCACAGCCCAGAAATCCGATGTATTGACCCAGGGCCGCACAACCAGATTAACGCTGCTATCAGCCAGTTCACTGACAGCTACAACCGCTGCCGGTTCCTTGAGGATGCGTTCGTCTTTTTCCATCATCTCGAGGATTAAATCACGAGCATTCTGAATATCGTCTTTATAGCCAATTCCAATCTCCAGATCGATACGACGATTCGGTTTGCTAGAGAAATTAACAATCGTGCCACCATAAATCTGGGCATTCGGTATGATAATTTCCCTGTTATCCCCTGAACGAAAAATGCTATTAAAAACCGTTATTTTTTCCACTACGCCAGATGTACCACCAGCCTCTACAAAATCGCCAATCTTGAATGGCTTGAACAAAATCAGCATGACGCCTGCAGCGAAACTGGATAGTGAATCTTTCAATGCGAGACCAACAGCTAATCCTGCGGCGCCCAGTAGCGCCAGCAAAGAGGTCGTATCGATCCCCAGCTGTTCGACTGCAATCAGCAAAACCACAAATTTTAAAAGCGTAGACAGAATCGCATGCAAAAAGCCTTGAAGCATTTCGTCCAGCTTTCGCATGCTCATCAACTTGTCAACCACCCGAACGATCTGGTTGACCACCCAGCCACCAACGACATAAATGGCCAATGCAATGGCCACATTAATCAGAAAGGGCTGAACAGCATCCAACAGACTTCCATCATTGATGAATTGTTTTATATTCTCTAGCATCGTCACCTCGGATTCATAAAATTAAAACAATAGCACTGTGCAGAAGCAGAAATTATGTTCTTAATCCTGATGCTGCACCTAAAACGAGTAACCGTTCAATTTAGTTCCAGGTACGGACTGTTAGTTAAAAAATTAATTTATTAAGGTAGAGCGGATTTTAAAACGATGTTTGCCACCATTGCATTCTCATCGGATTGTGCTACCCGTGAATTTGTTGCCATTTTATCAAAAATTTTTGCGCATATATCTGCCAATCCACATATCTGGCCATCATTGTCAATATCGCTTCCGGCAATAATATTATATTCACCCTGCCTGATATTGCTAAATCCAAAATGATATCTCCCATCCACCCCCAGCCTGGCCATCGTTAGTATTTCATTGCCCGATTCCTTCTCAATCAACCGAACGATTAGATCCATTGGAACTTCAGAGGTTGCAACTTCCTGGTTTTGAATTATGACCGGAATATTCAGCGTATTTTCTGTTGAGGAAAATGTTAAAGCCGTCTCATAAAATTTCTTCTCGAGCCCGCTTCTATTCAGGTTGACCCGATAGCGACCAAGCCCTGACGTTTCATCAATATTATCCGGGGATATGGTTAGCCCAGGCAGATTTGAATTGATTGACTGTACAAATATGTCAGCACTTCCTGTTTTGTTAATCGTTAAAAATGCAATATTGGTATCGTTATCAAAAAACAGGGTTTCAATATCAGAATCAATCCCTGCAACAGGAACGGGCACACTATACACCGACTCGAGAGATTTATGCGCATCAATTAATCCATAGCCGTAAATATCATCTCTACCCTTTGCGCCCAGGTCCAGGGTTAAGTTTCCATTGGTTAATAATGTTAAAAGCGACTGTGAATTTAACATGGGATTAACCGACTTCATCAACGCAATAATGCCCGTCACATGGGCCGCTGCCATTGATGTACCAGACATATAGGTATAGCCGGTCGTTATTGAGCCTGAATGAACTGAGCCTCCGGTGGAAAAAATGCCATTTTTGTTATTCAACTCTCCTCCGGGTGCGACCAAATCTACAGACGGCCCATAGTTTGCGTAATTTGCCAATGACTGGTCATTCGCTGTGGCGCTAACAGATATGACCCCGTCATAGGCCGCAGGATATTCGGGACTGGTAGTATTACTGTTTCCAGACGATGCAACGATAGTGATGCCCATACCCGAAACCAGTTGGAAGGTTTGCTGTTCAGACTCTGAATACGAACTACCTCCCAAACTAAGATTGATGACGTCTGCCGGTTTGTCAGGTAGCTGGCCGGATACGTTACTTAACCCTGCAGCATAACGAACGGCCTGAATAACATCATAGGACCTTCCACCACGCGGCCCCACAGCGCGTAGCGGCATCACACTGATATTCCCTGCGATACCTGCTATGCCTAATTTATTGTTGGTATCCGCCGCAATAATTCCGGTAATATGGGTACCATGAAATTGAAATGATGAAGAAACCACTTCCGGCACGTCCGATGGGTCACTGTCCAGGCCATCGCCGTCAAAAGATAATGCGGTGGTAGCAATAAAATCATAGCCTGGCAGGTAATTTATTTGCAGATCGGGATGGCTATACAAAATACCGGTGTCGACTACCGCGACAACCACATTACCGTCGCCCATGGATATATCCCACGCACCGGGCAGGTTAACATTGGTTAAGCTGTTCTGACTGGGAAATAAAGTATCGTTAGGGATGAAATTGGTATTAACCAGATAATCGGGCTCGACTGAAAGAATATCGTCCCGGCGTTTCAGCGACTTGATCTTCGCCAGGGTCTGCCATTTTTCTAGTAAGTCAGGATTAGTAATCAGTGTGTTGGGGTATAGGTCTGACTGCAAAGTCATCACACCCGCAGCAATATTTCCCTGTTGAGGTGGGCGGCCATCCCTAAAGCTCACCAAAACTGGATAATCTTCTTTACTCACTGGCACTTCCGCAACACCCACAGCAGTCGCCGGGCTTGCCGCTGCAGTCTGATACTGGACGATGGCTTCATCCACAACGAAATCGCCACCGAGACGTAGCGACTGTGTGACTAACTCAGCGCTATAACTCGCCTTTGATAGCACATAACTGGAACCACCATAATGCGCAAATACTTCTATATAATATGATCCTGGTTCAGTGACACTAACAACCTCGCTACCGTCAACATTCATCGAACTGCCTAAATACTTGCCTTGGTCACTGACCAGAAACAGATCCAGATCACTATTTTGAGTATCGTAAATATCGAGGACGATATGGGCAGGTTCAGTCAGTTCAACCTTGTAAATATCAGACCGGTCGCCAGAATCATACGTGCGCCCAATCGGCCCATAGCCAGGTTGGTTAACGTAACCACCAATCGTCGACAGACTATTAACCAGCTGCGCATTGTCCAACGAGTTATTGTCGATGGATTTGGACTGTTGCCCATTAATATCGCTGTCAATCAGGATTCCACCAGCTAACTGGATCGCACCATTGATGTAAAAGCCTGAACCCGGAATGGAAGCTTCCTGATTGTTGGAATCGCCATTGCCTAAACAACCTGCCAGAAGCAGGATGCAGAAAATGACAAGACAACCTTTACTTTTACCAGTAAAAAAATGGGTAAAAATACAAAAACTCAAGTTCATTCAATCTGATACGCATTTATAGTTCCACATATCAGATAAGAGCAAGAATCATACCGACGTATTATTGACGGTAGTTAGGTTTGTATTAATTTACGGCAATAGAAATTTAGAACTGCAGGTTATTAAGCACCTTAACTTTGGAATGTGTATTGACTGGAGCACTCACAACTTGAAAACGAGAGGGTGGTTAACGAGATCGGAACTCTGCACAGGTTTTCGTAGAAAACCTGTGCAATTGAGCAATCGCGCGGCGACCGGAAAGATTGTATTTTTGCAACGGCCTATAACTACTGTCTCGGCATCAAAACTCCATTCTGCCCCCAAAGGCGATTGAATAGACATTGACATGATCGCGGTCAAGTACCGTTTCATACATCAGGTAGGCCGACTTGCCATTGGCAAACGTACCAGTTACACCCAAACCAAGATTAAAATAATCCCTGTCCGGATCATCGGTTGTTATACCAAAGGTTGAAATCGTCGGATCATTGGCGAAGTGCGCATTTATAATGCGGCTGTCATCCATGAATTCATGTGCCCACTCCAGCTTGAGCTGTGGTGCAATCACACCGATTGCCGTGCTATAGGTATAGATCATCTGGCCACCTACCATCGCCGTCATCATCTCGACACTCTGGGAGTCCACGCTCAGCATCAGGCCACTACCGGCACCGCCCGGATTGGATGGCTTCTCGTCAAACCCGTCGATATCGACATTGACATAATCGATGCGACCATAGGGTCCAAAGCTTAATGCATCCCGGTTCATATCGTATCCACCACCTATACTGATCGCGATTTCATTGCCGCTCGTATCACCAACGGCCGTCTGGTTAAGTGTGCCGAACGTCATGTTACGACGACTGGTAAAATCATTCTGCCCCAGGCTAAGTATTCCATCGATATATATCGATTCAGACTGATAGAAGGTGCCGTAGGCGGAGAGACTGATACCATCGACCTCCTGATCACCCGCCGAGGCATTGAGATCGGATTTGCTCGATATAAATCCTATCGCTCCACCAACAATCATGTCATTAGACAAACGGTAATCCGCACCCAACGTGATGCCGTTTGCCTTCAGATCAAATCCCGGCTCGTTTGTCGTCGGATCTTTGTCCCCCACACTGATGTTACCATTGATAAATCCACCCCAACGGCTCGGCATACCCGGTGGTTCATCTGCACTGGCTCCACCTCCCTGCGCAGTCTCCCACAACGAGGCAAAGACAATATTCGGTATCGGCTGACCCAGTACATCGAAACTCAGACCGGACAGGTTGATACCCGTCGCACCGCCACGAAGCTCTGCCATACGCACATCAATCTGACTCAGCTGGCCTAATGAATACTCAACCATCATCGACCCCTGGGAGGCCAGATCATCATGCGCCATCTGTGTTAATGCCGTTGCAATATCACTATCTGACGCGGTATTCAGTGATTCGCACACATTCAGCATATCCTGCTGATCCGATGTCGGGCTCGTTATATCCGCAAGTGTTGGGCATGCAGCATCCAGTGCGCGTCCTGCAGATCGCTGGTTCGATGAAAGTCCCGCCTTGCCAGCCAGGCTGTTGACGACAAATACAGCCGTACCCTGTTGAGCTGTTGCCGTGATCTTGATGATCCGGTTCTGGTTAACGGTAAAGGTATTACTACTTTGACCATCCGCCCCGGTTGTCGTTGAGGCATCATTAGACAGCGTACCTGCACCGGCCGGTGTGACTGTCCACGTCACGGCTTCGCCTACCGACGGATTGGCATTGGCATCCCAGACCTTGATTACAAACGGTAATAGTTGTCCTGATGTCGCATTCTGGTCTGCACCTGACACCTTTTCTATTGACATTGCCGAGATTGCCTGTGGACTCGTATCGGCATTCCCGCCCTGACTATCCAGAATGGTAATGGTCGCGGGATTCAAAGCCCCGATAGTAGCGCCACCCGTTGTGTTACTTAATTGCAGTTCAAACGTTTCATCATTTTCTATAGCACTATCAGCAAGAATCGGGATTGATATTTGTTTGGACCGGGAATCACCATCAGCCCATTCGAGCGTACCGGTAGCGGTACTGTAATCACCGCCAGCCGTAGCAGTTTGATCCCCAGTCACATAATCGACCGAAATAGCACCATCGCTACCATTCAAACGATTCACGGTGAGACTCACCGTCCCCGCGTCTTCATCCACACTGACCTCAACCACATCAAATTCTAATACCCCGGGATTTACCTGCTGTCTATCGTTGTCCGTTATAGTAAGGCGCGCGCTACTTTGAGCGCCCAGGACAGCACCTCCGGTAGGCTTGCTCAATAGTAAATCCAGTGTTTCGTTGTTCTCAACCAGGGCATCATCAGTGATGGATACGGTAAACGTCTTCGTACCACCTTCTCCGGCCTTCCATGACAAACCACCCGAAGTTGCCTGGTAATCACTCCCGGCCGTTGCCCCGCCCGGGACATCGGCTGTCGCGTAGTCCACCGACACTGCACCCGTCACTCCGTTTACACGCTCGACCGAGATCGTCGCACTACCTCCATTCTCATTAACCGAATAACTCACCGATTGAAACTGGATCTCACCGATCGAGACTATATCCCTGATCGTCAGGTCGGCAACATTTCGGCCAAGTGTCGCACCGCCTGTCGCATTGGATAGCCTCAGTGCTACCGTCTCATCTCCTTCAACAAGGTCATCCGCCGATATCGGGATCGTGAAGGTCATGACACTACTCGAACCGGCCGGCCAGGTTAGCGTACCCGACGTTGTTGTATAATCAGCTCCGTTCGTCGCCGTACCCACACCATCGGCCGTTGCATAATCAACCGAAACCGAACCACTGTTCCCATTAATGCGCTCTACCGAGATCGTCGCATTACCTCCCGTCTCGTCTACACTATAGTTTGTCGTGGTGAACTGGATGTCCCCGATAGTCTCCGTATCCACAATATTCAAATCTGCGACGCTTCTGCCAAGCGTTGCCCCCCCTGCCGCATTCGAGAGTCGTAATGCAACCGTTTCATTACCCTCTATGAGGATGTCGTCATGAATCGGGATGGTGAAGCTGCGTTCTCCTCCCTGACCGATACCCCAATTCAATGATCCGCTCACGCTGCTGTAATCATCTACCACTGTC
>JBHHVB010000042.1:0-22778 GCA_046754065.1 Gammaproteobacteria bacterium | reverse complement strand
CGGCGCTGGAAACGGGATGGCCTGCTCACCCCGCATCAGTCCTTCGGCTGGCAGTGGTCACGCGATGGCGAGGTAGTCGCCTCCATCCGGGTTCGCACTGAACCGGATCGGGTGATTCTCACCTACCGCCATCGCAGCGGCGGCGAAGACTGGAAGGATGAAAGCTCTCCCGTCTATCTGGACTGGACCGCCTGCAATCTTGGCGGGGAACGCCCCTGGTTTCTCTGTCCCGCCCGTGGTTACGGTCGCCGTGTGGCGATCCTCTACGGGGACGGTATATTCGCTTGTCGGCACTGTTACCAATTAGCCTATCCCAGCCAGCGGGAAACCTGGGATGACCGGGCTGCACGGAAGGCAGACAGAATCCGTGACAAGCTGGGATGGGAGCCGGGTATCCTCAACGGCAATGGCTGGAAGCCCAAGGGGGATGCACTGGAACACCTTCGAGCGGCTGACCGCGCAACATGATGCCTTCGTGCAGGTTTCATTGGCCGGGATGGCCGCAAAGCTTAACCTGCTGGGGGAATCGCTGGATGATTGGATTTAAGTCCTGCGGGGGACAAATTGGGGGACTTGCATCTACCGTTGAAGCAAAATTTCCACTGAAATCAGTGGCTTGATGTTTTTGATTGGCGGAGAGAGAGGGATTCGAACCCTCGATGGAGTTTAACCCCCATACTCCCTTAGCAGGGGAGCGCCTTCAGCCTCTCGGCCATCTCTCCATTAATAAATTGTAAACCCGGCAGCAATACAATAAATTCGGTCGTAATCATTCTCAGTTCGGCCTTGCTGGCTTGTCTAAGAATTCCAGTCAAAAAACCTTACTAACCGGTGTTCCTAACCGCCCGATTCCAGGCTTCATGATTTTAAATTTAGTGATTACAACGAACTCTTTATCAGTCCGGGCAGTTATCTAAATATTGATAGCCGCCCGCGACCAAGGGGGTAGGATACCTAAATAGAATGTTGTTCGCAAAGGGAATTTTAAATTATGAACCAACTTTTTGAGAAGGTGTATCTGAACCTTCTTCATCAGCAGAATCTTCCGGGTGATCCTTCTCTTTCTGGATCCGCTCGTAGATTTCTTCACGGTGTACGGTAATTTCTTTTGGCGCGTTAACACCAATGCGGACCTGATTGCCCCTCACGCCCAATACAGTGACTGTGACTTCATCGCCAATCATGAGTGTTTCGCCAACACGCCTTGTCAGAATCAGCATCTCTTGTCTCCTTACATAAACAAGCTTCGTTGAAGATCCCCACTTAAATCAAAGAGAAACAAGCGAGTTCTTATTCATTCCTGTAGGTCTTATCGGCTACCACCAGGTTTTCTGTAGGCAATTTGTCACTTTATGGAAAAATGACGGATTTGTTGAATAATTGAGGCTGCTTTACATCGAATTTATCGATTTGAACTGGTTTGGTCGTCTGATAATCCAAAAGTCGAATGCAATGCACGAACTCCGAGCTCCAGGTATTTTTCGTCCACAACCACAGATATCTTGATTTCCGATGTTGAAATCATGCGAATATTGATGCCCTCTTCTGCCAGGACACGAAACATCGTGCTTGCAATACCGGCATGTGAACGCATACCTACGCCGATCAGTGAGATCTTAACAATTTTGTCATCACCCGATACTTCCCTTGCACCGACTTTGTTGGACGTGTCCTGCAAAATTTCCAGTGCCCTTTCATAATCATTACGATGCACGGTAAAGGTAAAGTCTGTGGTCGCATCTTCTGCAATATTCTGAATAATCATATCGATCTCGATATCTTTATCAGCCACTGGCCCGAGGATCTGATGCGCCACGCCGGGTTGATCGGGAACACCAACAATAGTGAGCTTAGCCTCATCGCGGTTAAACGCGATCCCTGAAATCATTGCCTGTTCCATTCCCTCATCCTCTACTGATATCAGTGTTCCGGGGCCATCTTCAAATGTTGATAGCACACGTAACGGAACATCATATTTACTCGCAAACTCTACCGAACGTATTTGTAATACCTTTGCACCCAGCCCTGCCATCTCCAGCATTTCCTCGTAAGTAACCCTGTCAAGCCGTCTCGCTTCAGGCACTACTCTCGGATCTGTCGTATATACACCATCTACATCTGTATAAATCTGGCATTCATCGGCCTTCAGTGCTGCTGCAAGCGCAACCGCAGTGGTGTCAGAACCACCTCGCCCCAGGGTTGTAATATTGCCACCTTCATCCATTCCCTGAAAACCGGCGACAACGACAACACGGTTTGCGGACAGATCCTGGTGAATCCGCTCATCATCAATTTTTCTAATTCGTGCTTTATTATAGGAGTCATCAGTCAGAATATGAACCTGGGCTCCCGTGTATGAGCGAGCTTCCTGACCCAGACTTTCAAATGCCATACTCAAAAGCGCTATGGTGACCTGCTCTCCGGTCGAGAGCAATACGTCCAGTTCTCGAGGATTTGGTCTATTCGATATCTCCCTGGCTAAAGAGACCAGTCGATTTGTCTCCCCACTCATCGCAGACACAACAACCACCATATCGTTGCCCTGCTGTTTTGTGGCAAATACCTTTTTTGCCACATTCATGATGTGCTCAGGTGTTGCGACCGACGTGCCGCCATATTTCTGTACGATCAATGACATTATTTATCCAGAATTTCAGACAATCTTAAGGAGCGGCATTGTATCAGGTTATCAGGCAAGTTTCTGCCTGGCCCACTCGGATACGCTAGCCAAGGCATCATCAAGGGCAACCGGATTGTTTCCACCGGCCTGGGCCATGTCAGGCCTACCTCCACCTTTTCCACCAACCTGTTCAGCGACCAGATTGACGGCCTCTCCGGCTTTGATCTTGCCGGTAGTGTCTTTTGTCACTCCGGCCACCAGACTCACTTTATCGCCTGATACCGTCGCAAGCACAATCACCGCTGTTCCCAGCTTATTTTTTAACTGATCAACGGTATCCCTTAATGATTTGGGATCACCACCATCGAGTTTTGCTGCCAATACCCGAGTCCCATTAATGTCTATTGCCTGAGTAGCGAGATCTCTCCCGGCATTACTAGCCAATTTCCCTTTAAGTTGCTCGACCTCTTTCTCAAGCTGGCGGTTTTTATCAACCAGTTGCTTGACCTTGTCAGCAACATCATCTCGTCCCGCCTTGACGATGCCAGCAATACTGTGCAAACTCGCCTCACCTTCTGCAACAAATGTCATCGCATTCTCACCGGTAACCGCCTCAATACGGCGTACACCTGATGCAATACCCGTCTCGCTAACAATTTTAAAAAGACCGATATCCCCGGCACGATTGACATGGGTACCCCCGCAAAGCTCAGTTGAAAAATCTCCAATGCTGAGAACACGTACTTCGTTCCCATACTTCTCACCGAACAGTGCCATCGCACCACTCTCCTGCGCTTTGTCGAATGACATAATATTCGTCAGTACCGCGTTATTCTGTCTTATCTGATCATTCACGATTATTTCCAGTTCACGGATCTGATCACTAGTAACCGGTTCAAAATGTGAAAAGTCGAACCGCAAGCGGGCAGGGTCAACCAGAGATCCTTTTTGGGTTACATGATCACCCAGCACAGCCCTGAGAGCCGCATGTAATAGATGGGTAGCTGAATGGTTCCTCGCTGTAGCTCGCCGCTCAGATTGAATAACCTCCGCAGCCACTGCGTCACCAACAGCTAACTTACCCTTCGTGACCTTGCCGAGATGAATAAACACGTCACCCTGTTTTTGCGTATCAGTGACTTCAAACAAATTCTCACCACTGGTTAATGTTCCGCGATCCCCTACCTGCCCACCCGATTCCGCATAGAATGGTGTAGCCTTTAAAACGACCATCGCCTCATCACCCGCATTGACTGATTCTACTTTTTGATGATCGCGAAAAAGTGAAACAATCGATGTTTGCGAATTCAGGTCTTCGTAGCCGGTAAATTCGGTACTTCCTTCCAGCTCAAGCTTTTCATTATAGTCAACGGCAAACTGCCCAGCCTCCCGGGCCCGTTCACGTTGAGCATTCATCTCTCGCTGGTAACCTTCCATATCCAGTTGCACATTTTTCTTTAATGCATAATCAGCCGTCAGATCCACGGGAAACCCATAGGTGTCATACAATTTGAATGCAACCTCTCCAGGCAAGACTTTTTGATCCCCAAGACTGGCAAGACTGTCATCGAGTATTCTCATACCCAGCTCAAGGGTCTCGGCAAACCGCTCTTCTTCCATTTTTAATATACGCTCTACCTGAGATTTCGCATTGCGTAGCTCTGGATACGCATCTCCCATTTCCTGGTCCAGTGCCTCAACCAGCTTGTAAAAGAATGGTTCCTTGATACCCAGCTCATATCCATGCCGGATTGCGCGACGAATAATACGACGCAATACATAACCTCTACCCTCATTTGAGGGCAACACCTCGTCTACAATCAGAAATACACATGAACGGATATGGTCAGCGATTACATGTAGTGAATTGTTTTTGAAGTCATTCGTCGCAGTTAGCTTTGCAGCCGCCTTGATCAGATTCTGAAAAAGATCAATGTCATAGTTACTGTGAACACCCTGCATGACCGCGGCAAGTCTTTCCAGCCCCATCCCGGTATCGACGGAAGGTTTTGGCAATGGCGTCATATCTCCATTGGCATCACGATTGAATTGCATGAATACCAGATTCCAGATCTCTACATATCGATCACCGTCGGCATCAGCTGAACCCGGCGGACCTCCTGGCACATCTGGACCATGATCATAGAATATTTCCGAACAGGGACCGCAAGGCCCGGTGTCTCCCATCGACCAGAAATTGTCTTCCGCGCCAATGCGCCTGAAACGGTCGGGATCCACACCTATATCCTTTAACCAGATATCTGCGGCCTCGTCATCTTCTTCGAAGACAGTCACCCAGAGCTTTTCTTGCGGAATCTCCAGTACCTTTGTCAAAAACTCCCATGCGAAATGGATCGCATCACGCTTAAAGTAATCGCCAAAACTGAAGTTACCGAGCATTTCAAAAAAGGTATGATGCCGTGCAGTATAACCGACATTCTCGAGGTCGTTGTGTTTTCCGCCGGCCCGTACACAGCGTTGCGAACTGCTCGCTCTAACGTAGGATCTTTTTTCCTGACCAAGGAATACGTCCTTGAACTGCACCATACCGGCATTGGTAAACAGCAATGTGGGGTCATTGACGGGCACCAGTGAACTACTGGCAATAATTTCATGATCATTTTCCCGAAAGTAGTCTAAGAATTTCGTCCTTAATTCAGCGCTTGTAATCATCGGTCCATCGGTTTTATTTGTTTTTTAGTCCTGTTAATTAATTTTCAGGGCCATCACTCTCAAACACGTGATTGACCTGCTCCATCGTATAGCCACGTTGCTGCAAAAAACGCGCCTGTTTTGCTCGCTCTTTCATACTTCCAGGTTTATGTGCAAATTTTTTCAACCATTGATCCTTTGCACGCTTAAACCAGCGGTCATTAGATGTATCCAGAGATTCAGTAATCTTGTCCTCGCGAATACCCCGCTGCTTAAGTTCATCCCGAATTCGTAACGGTCCGATGCCACGATTGATTCGGGCACGGATATAATTTTCCATAAATCGGGATTCGCTTAGCAGACCTTCTTCTATCAATTGCTCCAGCAAAGGATCGATTTGATGCGCATCGATTCCCTTGCCTGCAAGTTTGTACCGCATTTCCTGCACGGCATGTTCTCGCCTGGCGAGCAGATCAAGGGCGATGAGTCGGGGGCTTTTTTCAGAACTACTGTTTATTTTAGTTCTCAGGCAATATCTTCGACGGTATTGTCTTCGCCTTGCGTTGCATTAGGCAGCAGTTTGGCTCGGATCAACCCTTCAATTTCCTTAGCAGTCTCCGGATGCTCTTTCAGATAGGCACGCACATTGTCCTTACCCTGACCGATACGGTTTCCGTCATAGCTATACCATGCCCCTGATTTATCGACGATGTCTTCCTTGACGCCGAGCGTGATGATTTCGCCCTCACGCGATACCCCTTCCCCATAGAGGATATCGAACTCCACCTGTTTGAATGGTGGGGCCACCTTGTTTTTCACAACCTTTACACGCGTTTCATTACCGACAATCTCATCGCCCCTCTTTATCGCACCTGTACGACGAATATCCAGTCTTACTGACGCATAAAATTTGAGCGCGTTCCCACCCGTCGTTGTTTCAGGGTTGCCAAACATGACACCGATTTTCATGCGAATCTGATTGATGAAAATCACCATCGTATTTGAGCGCTTGATATTTGCGGTCAGTTTTCGCAAGGCCTGCGACATCAGCCTTGCCTGAAGCCCCATATGCGAGTCACCCATATCACCATCGATTTCAGCCTTCGGTGTCAGCGCAGCGACTGAGTCAACAATCACAACATCAACCGCACCTGATCTTACCAGCATGTCAGTTATTTCCAGTGCCTGCTCACCGGTATCTGGCTGGGAAACCAGAAGATCACCAACATTTACCCCGATTTTTTCAGCGTACTGTGGATCCAGTGCGTGCTCAGCATCAACGAATGCTGCAGTCCCGCCATTTTTTTGCGCTTCTGCAACAACCTGCAGTGCCATTGTTGTTTTACCGGACGATTCAGGCCCGTAAATCTCGATGACTCGCCCTCTTGGCAATCCACCGATTCCCAATGCAACATCCAGTCCAAGAGAACCCGTTGATATTGATTCAATGTCGCGTATCACACCTTCTTCACCCATACGCATGACCGAGCCTTTTCCAAACTGTCTCTCAATCTGGCTTAATGCCGCACTAAGCGCCTTCTTTTTGTTTTCGTCCATTCTTTTCCTCCGTTACCACATACCACGCTGGATTTTCATTAAATAATTGCGTAATTATCACATAGATTAGCGCTAAGGGCCTAGCCCCCGCTCGCTATTTTAATCGGTATTTTCCGGATGATTTTTCGTTACCCCAATTGCCAGCTCTTTAGAGGCCGATAACAAACCCCCTGCGGTTTGGGTGTTGACAAGATTAATGAAAATTCTTGCACATCCCAAACAAATGAATCTATTTCAATATGTTTTACCAGTTTTCTCACCTTTCGCATTAACGTTATATGCGCTTTATATGGTCTCTGATCCAGGCTCAGGCGACAGTCTGCCAATGCGGTCATCAATCTGGACTGAAGCTCGATTAATTCCACAGGCATTTCGCTGGGCCCAGCCCAAAGCACCCCGGGTTTGGACCAATACCCGTAATGGTTGACTAACAATTGAAACGGGTTCCCCCTGATTGTGTCACAAGCATCTTCAATACACTGCTGGGCTTGCGCTTCCACCGAGCCGATGAATACCAGGGTAATATGCAGATTAGCCAGATCGACTAGCTTGCCTGAACCCGAGGGCAGCCTGTCGTAACAGGCGGCTCTTATCAGTGATCGCTGTTGCTCGCTTGGCCATACCGCCAGAAATAATCGTTTTTTGTCACTGGCCGGGGCTACCATTAAATCAATACCACTGATTGATATCGCTTATCAGGCCCTCCAAAGCAGCACATACAGCCTGAAAGCGAACCTTTTCCCGATCGCCGTCAAAAAGTCTGGAAACTGAATGCGTATTCCCGGCAACACCAGACCATGCCAGCCATACTGTGCCAACAGGTTTATCGCGAACCTCACCACCTGGACCGGCGATACCACTGATCGCAACGCTCATCTGCGCGTGACTATGTATTAATGCACCCTTCGCCATTTCACATACGGTTTGCTCACTCACTGCACCGTAACGACTAATCGTCTCAAGGCTAACGCCAAGCATTTCCACTTTTGACGTGTTGCTATAGGTCACAAATCCCCTTTCAAACCAGCTTGAGCTGCCCGGGATACTGGTTACTACCTGTGCGAGCAATCCGCCAGTGCATGATTCTGCGGTAGCCAACATCAGCTGACGTTTTTTCAGGCGCTCACCCAATTGTATTACCAGTTTATCTATCATCGTTAATTATCCTGCCGAAGATGCTTCAATGATATAGCTTAAATCCCGATTTAGCTTTCTTCTACCCTTTTGATTCATTATTATATGACCCAATTATATTAATGCGCATACTTATTCTTTCTTTAACTGATTTCAAATTCATTCCTTATGCAGTCAATCACAGAACGTCTCTTTATTCTCCTGCAATACATCATCCCTCATCACTTACTCTCGAGAATCATGTATCGAGTGATGCGTATTCGATTCCGCCCAGTAAAAAATTGGCTGATCAAATGGTTTATTGGCCAGTTCAAGGTGGACATGAATACAGCAAAACACGCCAGTCCCGAATTTTATACTGACTTTAATCATTTTTTTACCCGCGAACTGAATGCTGAGGCAAGGCCTGTTGTAACGGGTGAAAACAACATTGCCTGCCCCGTCGACGGCGCGGTAAGTCAAAGCGGAAAGATCGAAGATAATCTTATTTTTCAGGCAAAGGGATTTAACTACAGCCTTGAGTCGCTGCTTGGCGACTCGAACGATCTAGCCCAACTTTTTAAAAACGGTGACTTTTCTACCCTTTATCTTTCACCACGAGACTATCACCGCATTCATATGCCGCTAGATGCCCAATTAAGGGAAATGATGTATGTGCCAGGAAAACTGTTTAGTGTCAATCAAATCACCACCAGCCGTGTACCCGAATTGTTCGCTCGCAACGAGCGAGTGATTACGTTATTTGATACAGCAATAGGTCCGATGGCCATGATACTGGTAGGTGCTATTTTTGTTTCCAGTATAGAAACTGTCTGGGCTGGAGAAATTACGGCTGGAACGTCTAATAAGATTAAAAGCTGGGATTATCGAGATAGAACGGTAGCGCCGATTCGTTTCTCAAAGGGCGAAGAAATGGGACGGTTTAACATGGGCTCAACCGTCATCGTACTGTTCGCAGAAAACAAAATGGAGTTTTCAAACCTGGTCCAGCCAGACAAGCCAGTTCAGATGGGACAGTTATTGGGCACAGGACTGTAGATAACACATCGTTACCAGCGGGGAAAGTCCTTATTTTAAATGCTTGCTCAATGAGCGAAATCAGTTTGCGCGTAATGCAATATCATTTGTAACGATCTGAACGCGTTTGCATCGAAATCCCTGAACATCAAACCCAAGCCATCATCAGTTATTCTGACCACCGTTGCTTTCAATGCATGAATAGCATTTTTATCGGAACTATAACTGGGCATGTCACCACTGACATTTGAATCCGCGATTAAATTAAAAATTAATTCAACCTCTTTTTCATCATTTGGTAAGCAATTGTGAGTTTCAACAAATACTCCCCCCATACCAATATCACGGGTTTTACAACCGGTAATCTCCTCACCATTGACATGCAAATCTACGTCGATGTTAACGTTTGTTCGCGGGCTCCACCGCTGCTCCATCACATTCTCCTAAGTTATTTATTATAATTATTATTGAACCAAGCCTGGACTGACAATCAGCTGTTGTTGTCCTGAGCACTTATTTAGCAGGGCTTTTTTGTAGGCGAACTTATAACCCTGGTCGTTATTATTATTTGTCTCCCTGATTTTTATAAGCAATCATCATGCCCAAATATTAGGAGTATTTAATACCTATTGCAATACAAGAGCTTAAGCGAATCTGCCGGATATAAGCTAACGGATAGAACATCTTGCTGGCGAGCATTTGTAAAATTTAGCAACATTTCTGTTTGATATCAGTAGCTTGAGAGAGTGGATTATTACGCCCTGGAAATCGGAAATGCCAATACGTCATCGATTCGCTCTACCCCTGCCATAATCATCAATAACCGGTCAATCCCTACCGCGACCCCGGCACAATCGGGCAACCCAGCCTTAAGTGCAGATAATAATCTCAGATCGGGTTTTACATCATTCTGTCCATTTCTTTTTCGACGGGATTGCTCTTTTCCAAATCGTTTCAATAACTCCCCTGCATCACAACACTCGTGGTAACCATTGGCAAGCTCAACACCATAAAGATACAACTCGAACCGCTCTGCAACCGGTGGTAACGCATGTTGGCGAATGGCTGCTAGAGCAGCTTGAGAAACAGGAAAATCGTAAACAAATAATGCTGGATGATGCTTTAACTCAGGTTCAATCACGTGGGTCAGAATCAGATGCAGCCACGCATCCCGGCCCATCCCTTCCAGTTGACTGGTGTCTGATTCAATATACTTTGCAGCACAGGCCTGCAAAGCTTCCGCCTCAGCCCGGTGGGGATTGATATCGACAAAATGCTGGAACAATGCCTGATAACTCATTCGCTCAAATTTTTGTGCTATGCCAAGCACAGACGATACGAGCAATTCCACCTCATCCATCATTTCAAAATAGCCATAACCAGGCTGATACCATTCCAGCATCGTAAACTCAGGATTATGTAATGAACCAGCTTCCCCGTTGCGAAATACCTTGCATATCTGAAAAATGGCATCACTCCCGGCAGCCAGTAGCCGCTTCATTGCATACTCAGGGGAAGTTTGCAGGTAATAGTTTTTTCCAGATTGTTGCAACCCAGCGCAATTCAGACTGACTTCAAGACTATCAATGTTAGGATCAGATGTCGTGTATTTCGAGAGCAAAGGGGTTTCAACTTCCAGCACCGACTTGTCGTGGAAAAAAGACCGGATATCTGCTAAAAGACGCGCCCTCAATCTCATAACCTCGAAGGACGAAGTTGGCTGCCAATCTCCTGAAGTGGATTGCCCCGTTGTTCTTTCCTTTACCAAGACTTTTCTCTGGCCAACTGGACAACGAGTTTAACGAAGTATCAGATTCTGATAAGAAAATATCATTCTAAACATGAGGAGCAAGGATTTTAAGATTAGCTTTTCGCGCGGGAAACGTACTCCCCGGTTCTTGTATCCACTTTTAACGGATCACCAATATCAATAAAAAGAGGTACCCTGACAACCGCACCGGTCTCCAGTGTTGCAGGTTTGTTCCCGCCACTCGATGTATCACCCCTGACGCCAGGATCGGTCTCGCTAACATCAAGTATGACAAAATTAGGAGGTATGACAATAAGCGGATTGCCGTTCCACAAGGTTACGGTACAAGTTTCTTGCCCTTTTAGCCATTTTGCTGCCTCTGCAACGGCACTCTCCGTTGCAGAATATTGCTCGTACGTATCTGGCTGCATGAAATGCCAGAATTCACCATCGTTATATAAATATTCCATTTCTATATCGATAACATCGGCTGCCTCGACAGATTCTCCCGACTTAAAGGTTTTTTCAATTACACGTCCGGTTTTCAAATTGCGGTATTTAACCCGATTAAACGCCTGTCCTTTACCCGGCTTTACAATATCGTTTTCGGTAATGACGCACGGATCACCGTCCAGCATTATCTTGAGCCCAGATCTGAATTCATTGGTGCTATATGTTGCCATTTACTTTCCCGTATCTATTTTTCATTGTCAAAACAGGTATATTAAACAACCTGTTGATGTTTTCAACATTATTGTAAACCAGTTTGCTACAATATTTCCCGTTAATTGTTTCACTTCAGAATCCTGTTATGATTTCAAAAATTCCAGTATTTAATTCTGCAACCGCCTGGCAGCAGTCATTAAAAAATGGCTTCAGGAATGTTAATGAACTTTTACGATTTCTGAATCTATCAGTTGAGCAAATTTCTCCGGCACCGGATCCTGATGCAAACTTTCCCTTACGTGTACCTCGTAGTTATGCGGAGCGCATCACCAAAGGTAATGCTGAAGACCCCTTGTTATTACAAATTCTACCCGTTGATATTGAGAACAACAGGATACCCGGTTTTGTTGCTGACCCCGTTGGCGATCACGCTGCATTGGTAGGCAATGGATTAGTTAAAAAATATGCTGGTAGGGCACTATTAATCACAACAGGGGCCTGTGCAATTCATTGCCGTTATTGTTTTCGTCGACATTTTCCCTATGCAACTGCCAATGGCAATCTCGATCAATGGCAAAGCGCTATTGAATTCATTCGCCAAGACGAAAGTATATCCGAGGTCATACTTAGTGGCGGAGATCCGCTACTGATGGAAAATGAATACTTATCGCGACTGACGAATCAACTCAAGCCTATCCCTCATATAAAAAGAGTGCGTATTCATACACGCATACCCGTTGTATTGCCCGATAGAATTGACCAGGCCTTTATTGCCTGGCTTTCTGAACTTCCTTTCAACACCAGCATTGTCATACACTGCAATCATGCGAATGAAATTGATGCATTGGTGGGAAAGACTCTTCTAAAGCTCGCTCGGACTAACGCAACGATCTTTAACCAGTCAGTACTGCTGCATCGCATCAACGATAGTGTAGAGGCTTTATCCAGTTTAAGTGAACGATTATTTGAAAGCAGGGTCATCCCCTATTATCTTCACTTGCTTGATAAGGTGCAGGGCGCAGCGCATTTTGATGTAAGCAGGGATAAAGCCCTTGAGATTATGCACGAATTACGACAGCGTCTTCCTGGCTACCTCACCCCACGCCTTGTCAAGGAAAAAGCAGGCGCAGCCTGCAAGATCCCCCTGTTCTCTACCTCTGATCATTACCCGGAATTCGAATAATCTAGCGTTCACCGCTTAATGCAGCGATTCTTTCCTCAAGGGGGGGATGGCTCATAAAAAGCCGCTTCATTCCGTGACCAATTCCGCCAGAAATCCCAAATGCCGCCAGCTGGTCAGGCAAATGAGGCTGGTCAACTGTCTGCTGGAGTCTCTGCAACGCAGCGATCATCTTTCCCCTGCCAGCCAGATTTGCGCCGCCGCTATCAGCGCGAAACTCCCTTTGGCGACTAAACCACATCACTATAATAGACGCTAACACTGCCAACACGATCTCTGCAATGATTGCTGTAATCCAGAAAGCCGGACCATGCCCACGTTCAGTTTTAAATACAACCCTGTCTACAACATGTCCAATGACACGAGATAAAAAGATGACGAATGTGTTTATAACCCCCTGGATCAAGGCCAACGTAATCATATCGCCATTGGCAACATGACTGACTTCGTGGGCCAGAACCGCTTCTACCTCATCGCGACTCATACGTTGCATCAGACCGGTGCTGACGGCTACCAACGCATTGTTACGACTCATTCCTGTTGCGAATGCATTAACATCGGGCGCATCGTAGATAGCGATCTCGGGCATACCGATACCCGCTTGTTGACTTTGCCTTTTTACTGTCTCCACAAGCCATGACTCTGACTCATTGGTTGCCTGCTCAATGACCCGGGCCCCTGTAAATCTTTTTGCTGTCCATTTAGACATCGCTAACGATATAAACGACCCACCCATTCCAAACACGGCAGCAAACAGCAAAACTGAATTCAGATTAAGGTCTACTCCCTGTTGATCCAGAAACCCCTCAAACCCTAACAGGCGCAGGGAAATACTCAAAACAATCAGTATGGCAATATTTGTCGCCAGAAACAGAAAGACCCGCTTCATCAATTTTCTCCAGATGTTAATATAATTGATCTATATTTGGGCTAGGTCATTAATTTTCAAGGAAAGCAAGGGTATCTACGAAAAAACGGGTTACCCCATGAGAGATAACCCGTTCTTAACAAATTATTGTAACCCGTTCGAAAGCGGCGAATGGGAAGATTAAGCCAGCATTTCACTACTCATTTTGCGAAAGGCTTTTAATTGATCTTCCTGAACCTGTAACACAACCCTGTCATCACGATCTTCAATAATCTGATAGGGTGTCGCTGAATATAAAAAGCGCTTTAAAATCCGGTACGCTTCAATGTGAATAGTTCTAGTATCTCCTTTTAGTTCAATTCGTCCTGGTAGATATAATGCAGAAAATCGAAATGAATTACTCATAATTGATACCTTTGTTCTTGTTGTTAATAATCGATGTTAAAATATGACAAACTTGTTTTTTACTCTAATCGCACCAGAGCAAGATCGATACCAGGCAACTAAAAATGGTGATTAGTTATTGAATCCCCAGTTATTTTTTCTTTTATTTATATATCTTAACGGCCCCGCCAGCCAGATATTGTAAACTTACCCGACTGAACCAACCACTTTTTGTACTCCAGCCTGAATAGAACAGGAACGTTACCCGAGCTCTGGACTGGCAGCGCAAGATTGCCAACAATCAGCAGGTTATTTTTCAACTCCCTGCATGCCATCGACTCGCTGAAACCCTCTCGGCAACTTTGATCCGCGACGACCACGTTCTGCGATATAGTGGTCCAGGTCTTTTGGCTTTAATGTCAAGTGACGTTGGCCTGAATAGATCGTGAGACTGCCTCCTTTGGGGACCACTGCAATGGCACATACGAACTCGATTCTGTCCTTCACACGCTGCGATGGAATGCCGATTATTTTTATACCCTTACCTTTAGTCAGAACAGGTAAGTCAGCGACGGGATGAATCAACAATCTCCCTTCGTTGGAAACGGCAGCGACCAGATCTTTCTCTTTGTCTGCTACCGTTACAGGTGACAATGTGTCCGCACCCCTGGGCACACTAAGAATATTTTTACCATTTTTATTTTTTGCGAACATGTCACCGAGTTTCGCAATATATCCATAACCCGCATCGGATGCTACGAGATAAAAGTCGTTAACATTTCCTGTCATCACCCCTCGAAAAGAGGCGTTTTCAGGTGGAGTAAACCGACCGGTTAACGGCTCGCCCTGACCACGGGCGGAGGGTAAGGTATGAGTTGCCAATGAATAGGTTCGACCAGTAGAGTCCATAAATACCGTTGTCTGATTACTCTTTCCTCGAGCCGCACACAAGAAGCCGTCCCCTGATTTAAAGGCCAACGACATGGGGTCTATATCATGTCCCTTTGCAGCACGAACCCAGCCTTTTTCCGAAACAATCACGGTCACAGGCTCTGATCCAATATAAGCCGATTCATCCATCGCCCGAGCCTGCTCTCTCTCGACAATAGGAGACCGTCTGTCATCACCATGTTTTTCGGCGTCTTCAAGCAATTCTTTCTTAATGAGGGTTTTCATACGCTGTTTGGACTTAAGCGTTTTTTCAAGCGTATCACGCTCATCGGCAAGCTCATTCTGTTCTGTGGTAATTTTTATTTCTTCCAGTTTTGCCAAATGACGTAATCTCATATCGAGTATGGCATCAGCTTGCGTATCGCTAAGCTTAAAGCGCTTCATCAATTCTTTCTTCGGGTTATCCCTGGTGCGAATGATCTCTATGACTTCATCAATATTAAGATAAGCGATTAATAAACCATCAAGTATATGTAATCGTTGTTTGACTTTTTCGAGACGGAACTGGAGTCGCTTCTTAACGGTTTCGGTTCGGAATCTGAGCCATTCGGCCAACAACTCCTTCAGATTCATCACACTTGGTCGACCATCAATACCAATAACATTGATATTGACACGATAGGTTCGCTCCAGATCTGTTGACGCGAACAGATGAGACATCAGCGCATCTTTGTCGACCCGGTTTGATCTTGGCACAACAACCAGCCGGGTTGGATTTTCATGATCGGACTCATCCCGAAGATCTTCAACCATGGGCAGTTTTTTAGCATTCATCTGGGACGCAATCTGTTCCAGCACCTTGGAACCGGAAACCTGGTGCGGTAAAGCCGTAATGACTAAATCGCCATGTTCATTTTCATAGCGTGCGCGCATTCTGATACTGCCATGTCCAGTCTCGTACAGTCGCAAAATCTCGTCGCGTGGTGTAATGATTTCTGCCTCGGTTGGATAATCCGGCCCCTGGATATGTTCAGTCAAATCAGTCAACGTCGATTTGGGCGCGTCCAGTAACCGAATACAGGCACTCACTACCTCCCGCAGATTGTGGGGCGGTATATCGGTTGCCATCCCGACCGCAATACCGGTGACGCCATTCAACAAGACATGTGGCAATCTTGCTGGCAATACCGCAGGTTCATTGAGCGTACCATCAAAATTTGGTACCCAATCTACCGTGCCCTGGCCCAGTTCTCTTAAAAAGATCTCTGCAAATGCAGATAACCGCGCTTCGGTATAACGCATTGCTGCAAATGACTTCGGATCATCAGGCGCCCCCCAGTTACCTTGCCCATCCACCAGTGGATAGCGAAATGAAAAAGGTTGAGCCATTAAGACCATCGCTTCGTAACAAGCAGAATCACCGTGAGGATGAAACTTGCCAAGCACATCACCCACGGTTCTCGCAGCCTTTTTATGCTTGGACGTTGCAGCAAGACCCAATTCCGACATGGCATATATAATTCTTCTCTGAACCGGTTTAAGACCATCGCCAATGTTGGGCAGGGCGCGATCAAGTATGACGTACATAGAGTAGTCGAGATACGCCTTCTCGGTGAAGTCCTTCAGTGGCAATTGTTCGATGCCATCAAAATCAAGTGTTATTGAATCTACCATGATTTACCTTTTGGTTCCTTCGGGTGACAATTAATATACATCAGCCAGATTACCCTTTTTCTCGAGCCACGCCTTGCGATCAGCCGCTCTCTTTTTCGCCAGCATCATATCGAGAATCTTGTTTGTATTGTCGCCAGATTTGACGGTGAGCTGTGCCAGTCTACGTGTATCAGGTGCGATCGTCGTTTCTCTCAATTGTTTGGGATTCATTTCCCCCAACCCTTTGAACCTTTGAATATTGACCTTACCGCGCTTCTTCTCAGCAGTAATTCTGTCAAGCACACCGTTTTGCTCTGCGTCGTCCAGCGCATAATAAACCTCCTTACCCACATCAATTCGGTAAAGCGGCGGCTTGGCGAGATAAACATGACCGGCATCAACCAGCGGTCTAAAGTGACGAACGAACAGCGCGCATAACAATGTTGCAATATGAGCACCGTCCGAGTCAGCATCAGCGAGGATGCAGATTTTTGCATATCGTAATTTTGTCAGGTCGTCGGTACCCGGATCCACTCCGATTGCCACTGATATATCATGTACTTCCTGAGAAGCCAGAACGTCAGTTGAATCCACTTCCCAGGTATTGAGGATCTTCCCGCGAAGTGGCATGACTGCCTGAAATTCCCTGTCACGCGCTTGCTTGGCGGAACCACCAGCCGAATCGCCTTCGACGAGAAATATCTCGGTTCTCTCCGGGTCCTGAGAAGAACAGTCAGCTAACTTACCCGGTAACGCTGGACCACTCGTCACCTTTTTGCGTACGACCTTGCGACTGGCTCGCATCCGGTTCTGGGCATTATTGATTGCGAGCGTTGCAATCCGCTCACCCGCTTCAATATGCTGATTCAACCACAAACCGAAACTGTCCTTGAGCACACCCGAAACAAAGGCTGCGCACTCACGCGAAGACAAACGCTCTTTGGTTTGACCGGCAAATTGAGGATCATCCAGCTTCACCGAAAGCACATAACTACACCTGTCCCATACATCTTCGGGGCTTATCTTTACACCTCTGGGGATTAGATTTCTAAACTCGCAAAACTCGCGAATCGCATCGGTTAATCCAGTACGCAGTCCGTTAACATGGGTCCCTCCCTGTGAGGTTGGCACCAGATTGACGTAACTTTCGGTAACTGGCTCACCCCCGTCTGGTAACCAGGCAACCACCCATTCGACTGTCTCAACATTGCCTTCCATGCTACCCATAAAAGGCTCCTCAGGTAATAGCTCGCATCCTTCCAGTTCACCCTGCAGATAATCCTTGAGCCCATCTTCGTATTGCCAGGCAACTTCCTCACCACTATTTTCATCCTTTAGAGCGACCTGAAGTCCAGGACACAGCACAGCCTTGGCCCTTAAAACATGCTTCAGTCTCGGTAAAGAATATTTAACTGAATCGAAATATTTTCTATCTGGCCAGAACCGGATCGTTGTTCCCGTATTGGCTTTACCGACCTTGCCAATAACTTCGAGCTCGGAAACCTTCTCACCGTTTGAAAATCCCATGTTATATTCTTTGCCACCACGTTTTACCCAGACCTCGAGCTGCTTTGATAATGCGTTGACAACCGATACACCAACACCATGCAAACCACCGGAAAAGCGATAGTTTTTACTGGAAAACTTGCCGCCTGAATGAAGCCTGGTAAGGATTACCTCGACACCGGATATGCCCTCTTCCTTGTGCTTATCTACAGGCATACCCCGCCCATCATCAGAGACTTCCATTGAGCCGTCTTTATACAATGTCACATTGATACATTTCGCATAACCGGCAATAGCCTCATCAACGCTATTGTCAATGACTTCCTGGGCCATATGATTGGGGCGAGTGGTATCCGTATACATCCCCGGTCGAAGTCTTACCGGATCAAGCCCCGAGAGAACTTCTATTGCAGAAGCATCATAACTGTTACTCATAATACTGAAATTTATTTCCCTTTAATTCGATACGGTAAATCTAAAGCGGGGGAGTTTATCATGAAGCAGTTTTGAGATGCATTAACACATTCTGCATCGTTGCAAATCGTTTTATGTAATAATAGAGCGAATTAACAGATATTAACGAAAACAGATATATCGCATTTTATTTCTTATTTTTCCAATAAGTTACGAAGCATTATTAATGTTGATATACAGGTTTAATGTTTATCGCGGAGATTAAAGTGCCTAAAAAATCAACCAGCAGTAAAAGTGAATCACCCAGTTTTGAGCGCGCCATGCAAGAGCTCGAATCAATCGTGGAACAAATGGAACAGGGAGACATCAGTCTGGATCAATCACTTCAGAAATTTGAGCGGGGAATTGAGCTAACCCGGATTTGCCAGAAAGCGCTAAAGGATGCCGAACAAAAGGTTCAAATACTGACCGGTAAAGACGGTCATTATGACAGCCAACCATTTGCTGAGGACAACGAAAATCAATAGTCCAACTGATTTTGAATCACTGATCATCTGGTGCAAACAGCGCGCCGAAAGCGCGCTCGATAAATGGCTTCCCCCGGCCGCATCAACTCCAGATCAATTGCATAGCGCAATGCGCTATTCTGCTCTGGCCGGCGGGAAATACATACGCCCTTTATTGGTTTACGCCACCGGCAAAACTTTGGACGTTGCCACAGAAAATCTTGATGGTCCTGCATGTGCTGTCGAACTCATCCATGCCTACTCATTAATTCATGACGATTTACCTGCCATGGATGATGATGACCTTCGACGAGGTAAACCAACGAATCACAAAGTCTATGGAGAGGCCATCGCGATCTTGAGCGGAGATGCACTTCAGTCCCTGGCGTTCCACATTCTTGCCAATGATCCATGCATGAAGGTTGACCCCGGTCAACGACTGAGAATGATTGATACGTTGGCTGTTGCCAGTGGTTCACTCGGAATGGCTGGTGGCCAGGCGATAGATCTGACCGCAGTAGGCCAATCGATAGAGGTGGAAGACCTGGAATATATGCACACGCTGAAAACCGGCGCACTGATTCGCGCGTCAATAAAACTGGGTATGATGTGCTCACAGAATACTGACGATACCATAATTAAGTCATTGAATTCTTATGCAAAATATATTGGTCTTGCGTTCCAGATCCGGGACGATATTCTGGATGTTGAAGGTAATACTCAGGTGCTGGGCAAGACCCGGGGCTCAGATGCAGCAAAAAATAAACCAACTTACCCTTCTCTCTTGGGACTTGAAGGCGCCAAACAAAAAGCATATGACCTTCATGACCAGGCGATGACCGACCTCGAGTGCCTGGACAAAAAAGCCGATCCATTGCGATGGATTTCGGATTATATCGTAAAAAGAAGTCATTGAAACAATAGCAATTAGGGTTTGCATCGGCTAATTAATGCGATACATTATGTTGTGAAATATTATTATAATAATCGATGCCTGGGATGAATTTTCCTTTATTAGAAACTATTGACTCGCCTGAACAGCTTAGGCAGCTACCTGGCTCGGCGCTACCCGCGCTCGCGTCTGAAATTCGGGACTTCCTTATTCAGTCACTTGCCTCTACAGGTGGTCATCTTTCCTCCAGCCTGGGAACTATCGAGCTGACCATTGCTTTGCATTACGTATTTAATACACCGGTAGATAAACTGGTTTGGGATGTCGGTCACCAGACTTACCCACACAAAATCCTTACCGGTCGGCGCCATCGTATGCCAACTCTACGAAAGAAAGGCGGGTTGTCAGGGTTTTTAAAGCAATCTGAAAGTGAATTTGACGCATTCGGGGCCGGCCACTCAAGCACTTCGATTAGTGCGGCGCTCGGCATGGCGATAGCGACCAGCCAAACAGGTGGACAACAAAAAAACATTGCGATCATCGGCGATGGCGCTATGACCGCTGGCATGGCCTATGAAGCGCTTAATCATGCTGGTCATGTTGGCAAGGATATTCTGGTTGTCCTGAATGATAACGAGATGTCGATCTCTCCAAATGTGGGAGGTATGTCTAATTATCTGGCAAAACTACTTTCCGGGAAACTGTATTCATCTGTTCGTGAGAGCGGTAAAAAGGTGCTTAGCGCGGTACCGCAGGTTAAAGAGCTGGCCAGGCGCGCGGAAGAACATATGAAGGGTATGGTAATACCCGGTACTCTGTTTGAAGAATTGGGTTTTAATTATGTCGGGCCCATCGATGGCCACGATCTGGAAACGCTGGTCGTAACATTAAATAACCTTCAATCACTGAAAGGTCCTCAGTTTCTGCACGTAATCACAAAGAAAGGCAAGGGCTATCAACCAGCTGAAGACAATCCTTGCGCGTACCATGGCGTTACCCCGTTTAATCCGGACAACGGTGAAATGCAAAAGCCACCCAGCAGTAGCCCGAGCTATACACAGATTTTTGGCAACTGGTTGTGCGATATGGCGGAGCAGGACGAGAATCTTGTCGCAATCACACCTGCCATGAGCGAAGGATCCGGGATGGTCGCATTCGCCAAGAAATTTCCGGATCGTTTTTTTGATGTTGGCATTGCTGAGCAACATGCTGTGACACTTGCTGCAGGTCTGGCTTGCGAAGGGGTAAAACCGGTTGTTGCGATCTATTCAACATTTCTTCAACGAGCCTATGACCAGCTCATTCATGATGTTGCGTTGCAAAACCTGCCTGTCATGTTTGCGATTGACCGGGCTGGTATCGTTGGCCCTGATGGTGCGACTCATGCAGGCTGTTTTGATCTCAGTTTCCTCCGTTGTATCCCGAACATGATGATTATGGCACCCGCCAATGAGCAGGAATGTCGCCAGATGTTGACAACGGGGTTCAGGCATGATGGTCCTGCTGCAATTCGTTACCCACGAGGAAGCGGACCTGGCGTGGAAGTTTCCAGGTCACTTGATGCTATTCAGATTGGAAAAGGGGTACTTGAACGTAGCGGTAAGAAAGTGGCGATTCTTGTTTTTGGCAGTTTATTGAGCGAGGCAACTGAAGCTGCAGAAATTTGTGATGCAACAGTCGTAAATATGCGTTTTATCAAGCCGCTTGACGAAGCATTATTACTCGAAGTAGCTACAAATCATGAGCTAATTATAACCGTAGAAGACAATGTGATTATGGGTGGTGCGGGTAGCGCAGTTAATGAGTTTTTATTGAACCAGGGCATTACCCTTCCTGTGATCAACCTCGGGTTGCCTGACTCGTTCTGCGAGCATGGTAGCAGACAGCAAATTCTGGACGAATATGGGCTCAATAAGGCTGGAATGCTTGATGCTATTGAACACTATTTTCAGCATGAGCCTTGTCAAAACACACCGGTTCGTATAAATTCCTACTAATTTAGTCAAGCTTGATAGTATGCCCTCTCTTTATACACTAAAGATAGTAACCGACTTTGCCGCAGCTCACTCATTGCGCGGCTATCAGGGTGAATGTAGTCAACTTCATGGACATAACTGGACGGTTGAAGTTGAAGTCAACGCAACCAAACTCGACGACGTCGGCATAGGAATAGATTTCAAATTAATGAAAAAGGCAACAAAATCTGTCATAGGGGAGCTTGATCATACCCATTTGAACGATCTGGAGGCGTTCAAGCAGATAAATCCAACGGCAGAAAATATTGCGGCTTATCTATACTCGCGAATTTCAGCCATCATCAATGACGATCATGTTAAAGTCCTTGCAATCACCATCTGGGAAACTGGGTGTGCCTGCGTACGTTATTCGGAGGAAACGATCTAATGAGTAATATCTCAGCCATCGCAGATATACAAAACAGCCATGACACCCGTCGACTACCGATCAACAAGGTAGGGATCAGGCATATCAAGCACCCCGTGAGAGTTCGCGATCGAAGTGATGGCGAACAGCACACCATTGCCAGTTTTAATATGTACGTCGATCTTCCTCACAATTTCAAGGGCACGCATATGTCCAGATTTGTCGAGCTTCTCAACTCCAATGAGCGCGAGATTTCGGTGACTTCATTTAAAGATATCCTGAAAAAAGTGACAAAGACCCTGAATGCCGACTCGGGTCATATAGAAATGAATTTTAATTACTTCATTAACAAGACGGCACCTGTTTCGGGCGTTCAAAGCCTTTTAGACTACGACGTTACGCTTCTAGGTGAAATTGACAAAGGTAAAACGACCATGACCATTAAAGTCATTGTCCCTGTAACCAGCCTTTGTCCTTGTTCAAAGGAAATCTCGGATTACGGCGCTCACAATCAACGATCTCATGTCACTTTAACCGCGATAACTGAAGAGTTTGTGTGGATTGAGGATTTAATCGATATTGTTGAGCAGGAATCGTCCTGTGAAATTTACGGATTGCTTAAACGACCCGATGAAAAGTATGTGACAGAGAAAGCCTATGACAATCCCAAATTCGTTGAGGATATGGTGCGGGATGTTGCAGCTCG
>JBHHVB010000041.1:0-23198 GCA_046754065.1 Gammaproteobacteria bacterium | reverse complement strand
CAATTCGGTAAAGGATTTGATTTTCGAGGAGATCGTGTTTTACCGTGGCTTCTATCTCACGGATGAAAGATAAATGATGTTTACAGTCATTCGAATAAATGTGGTAGAAGCCGCGCAACAAAAAGACACAGGAATTGCGTTGACCAGACCAGAACCTTTGTCGTTGTTGAAAATTTATCGAAGCTGATTGAATGCTAAGTCATTTGTAAACGTGGTGGGCCGTCCGCGGCTCGAACGCGGGACCAACGGATTAAAAGTCCGGTGCTCTACCAACTGAGCTAACGGCCCAAGATGTAACCTTGAAGGTACGACTTGAAGTGGTTCCCCTCCCCGCTCGTTCACAAGCAGGAAAGCGCGCATTTTATCGTTTAACACCAGTAAATACAAATACTTCTTGTTTTTCGGTGTTTATCGATATTTTGTTGGATCAGGAATACCTGCTTCGAAAAATCCCGCGGACCTCAGGCGACATGAATCGCAAACACCGCAGGCCTGTCCCAGCTCGTCCGCAACGTAACATGAGATGGTCAGCGCATAATCGATGCCTAATTCTGTACCTCGTTGAATGATCTGGGCCTTGGTTAGATCAATAAGCGGGGTATGGATCTGAAACCCCCCACCCTCGACCCCGGCTTTGGTTGCAAGATTTGCAACTTTTTCAAATGCTTTGATAAATTCGGGGCGACAGTCCGGATATCCCGAATAATCTACCGCATTGACCCCAATAAAAAGGTCAAATGCACCCAATACCTCGGCCCAACCCAACGCCAGGGACAAGAACACCGTATTTCGCGCTGGCACGTAGGTGACCGGGATACCTTCCCCGGGCTGATCCGGTACCTCTATGCTTTTGTCGGTCAAAGCAGATCCGCCAATACTATCCAGATCCAGCCTGATCAATTTATGTTTTTTCGCACCCTGTGAGTTTGAGACTCTATGCGCAGCCTCAAGCTCGCTTCGGTGCCGTTGCCCATAGTCAAAACTCAATGCATAACAGCTAAACCCTTGATCGACTGCGATAGCCAATGTCGTCGCTGAATCAAGGCCACCGGAAACAAGCACAACTGCTTTTTTGTCCTTCATTTTCCCGGCAAGTCTCCCCAAATCAGTTTATGCATCTGCATTTGCACTCTTACATTGAGCCTGTCATTCAGCACCCATTCTGCCAGCTCTTTAATCTTGACCTGATGATGACTCGGTAGGAACAGAACTTCACATTTTTCTGGCAATTGATGCTCGTCAATCATAGCTTTCGCCCATTCGTAATCCTGCTTGTTACAAATCACGAATTTAACCTGGTCCGTCGATGACAAGATTTCGATATTAGCATACCGGTTCTTTAATGATTCCCCGGACCCTGGCGTTTTGATATCCACGATCCTGATCACTCTTGAATCAACGCGGGATATATCCAGAGCGCCGCTGGTTTCCAGTGATACGGTGTAATCGTTGTTACACAGTAGAGTGAGTAATTCCAGGCAGGCCTTTTGGGCAAGCGGCTCTCCGCCGGTTACGGTAACAAAACATGGGTTGAACTTTGCTACCTCTTCCAGAATATCGGAAAGCTCCCTATCCTCACCCCCATAAAAGGCGTATTCGGTATCACAATACTGGCAACGAAGTGGGCACCCGGTTAAACGAATAAAAACCGTTGGCAGGCCTTGCAAGGTCGTTTCACCCTGTAGTGAATAGAATATCTCCGTAATTTTAATCGTTGACCTAGACATGATCGAATCAGCTTAAGATGCAAGTCGCACAATTCGTGGCTCTGACAAGGCGCACCGTAACACGAACCGGAAAACGAGCGGTCTACTTGCCCTCGAGTTTCATTCTGTGCAGACGGTCCTGAGCAAGTTTTGCTGCGGTAGTTTTAGGATATTTCGTTACAACATCGGAGAGCACTTCCTTGGCCTTCTGCCATTTCTTCAACTCATAGAAGCAGAATCCGATCTTTTGCATGGACTCCGGGATTTTTGCACTATTCGGGTGCGAAGTAATGACAACATTAAAGTGCTCAATCGCCGCGGGATAACGTCGGGTAATAAAGTTGGCCTGACCCAGCCAGAAATGAGCATTACCGGCATAGTCACCTTCCGGGTATCTTGCGAGATAATTTTGAAACTCCTTAATACCCTCATCGAAACGACCGCTCTGCAATATATTCAGCGCACTTTCGTATGCGTTTTGCTCTTCGAGCGGATTAACAGGAGCACCTGTCTGTCCTGGAGCAGTCCCTGTTGAAGACGATGAAGGTAAGCCATCAGTGGGTAGTGTTGGTGAAGCGGCATTGGGTGTTCCAGGCATCTCCCCAGGAACTGGCATCCCAGATTTTTCAGCTTGCTGTAATCGGCGATCAATATCCAGATACAAATCGCGTTGACGCTTTTTTATACCGTCAATATTATGTGCCTGAGATTCAAGCTCTCCTCTAAGCTCCTGAACCTCGCGTTGCAGACTTTCCAGTCGCATCATCATATCGACTAACGCCTGCCCTTCCATCAGACGCTCTAACCGAGTGACACGTGCTTCTATAGGTAAACTGATGGATCCGGATGGTACAGCGGATGCGCTAGAAACGGTTTCGGGCTTCGACTCCAATATCGGTGGCAAAAATTCTTCTGCCACGACGATATTTGAAGTGCCCAGCAGTATTGCTACCCATAGCAATAATAACAGGCAGTAGTACCTGAAACCCAACAGCATATCAACTTCCCTGGTAGATGATTTCCACTCTACGGTTTAGACGCCATGAATCTTCATCATGACCAAATGCAACAGGACGCTCTTCACCATAACTCACGGTCTCAATCTGGCTGCTGGATGCGCCTTGAAGTGACAGGAACCGGCTCACGGCGTTTGCACGGCGCTCACCCAGACCCACGTTGTATTCACGTGATCCACGTTCATCAGCATGTCCCTCCAATACTGCGGACACTCCGGGATGCTCGGCCATATAGGTGGCATGCGCCTGAATAATCGATTGGAACTCTGGCTTGATTTCGCTTTGATCGAAATCAAAGTAAATGACACGTTTGGATAAAGGGCTGGCAGGATCCTGCAATGGATCAATGTCCATCACTTCGTCAGTCGGACCGGGCATAACCTCTGCACCACCCATCTCACTGCCACTACCACTGGTTGTGCTTGACGATGTAGCGCTCGTATCAACATCTCCATCGACAGCAATCGGACCTTTTGATGCACACCCTCCTGCCAGTGCACCAAACAAGGCTAAAATCATTAACTTGCTCAGAATTTTCATTGATCACTCCTAATTTTTAGTTTTCAATTCCTATTGTCTATATGGAGACCATGCTGGTTCTCGCGCATCTCCCTCGGGAGATTTCAAACGCAGTTTGACACTCCCGTCAACCGATACTGCTGACAAAACGCCCTTAAACCGATATTCGGTGGCATAAGTGACCATGCTACCATTTGGAGCAAAACTTGGCGACTCGTCCAGCCGCCCATCTGTTAAAACTCGCAGTGTACCAGACTCCAGCTCCATTACAGCAATCCGGTAATTGCCCCGATCCCTATGTACCATAGCAAGAAATTTGCCGTCTGGTGAAAATGCCGCACGAGCATTGTAACTGCCTTCATATGTCACCCGCTCAACCCTGCGACTGGACATGTCTGCTCGGTATAGTTGCGGCTTACCCCCCCGATCAGACGTGAATACTATCGTATTTCCATCGGGTGACCAAACAGGTTCTGTATCGATGGCGTAACTTCTCGTTAATCGGGTCAATCTTCTGCTGGCCAATTCTAAAACATAGATATCCGGACTACCATCTTTAGATAACGCCAGGGCCAGTTTTTTTCCATTTGGTGACCATGCAGGCGCACCATTGATGCCCTTGAATGAGGACACCAGCTCTCGTTTACCCGGCCCCACTTCATGAATATAGACCTGGGGCACCCCTAGCTCAAAGGAGACATAGGCCAGTTTCCTACCATCTGGTGACCAGGCTGGTGACATTAATGGCATTTTCGAACGAAGCACAGTGTGCGGATTATAACCATCCGAGTCGGCGATAATTAGCGTATATATCCGGGACTGTTTGGATTTTCTTACTTCAGTAACGTAGGCAATTCGGGTGGCAAATGCACCGGGCACGCCTGTAAGCTTCTCGAAGATGATATCGCTAATTTGATGGGCGGCTTTACGCAGTAATGACTGCTTTCTAACGGTTATCGTCGCCCCCGCGCCTTTCACCTGAACGCCCTTGAATACATCGAACAATTGAAACTGTACGATGTACCCGGAACCAGCTGATCGAACACTCCCAACAACCATATTTTCCACACCCAGAATCCGCCAGTTCCTGAAATTGATCTGATCACCGGTATGGGGTTGTGCAAGCATATCCTGTTGAGGCAATGGTTTAAACCGTCCGCTGCTGTACAAATCAGAGGAAATCACTTGGGCAATATCTACCGGTGCAACGGAAGCTGGCCCCTCCCAATAGAAGGGCACCACAGCGATGGGTAGAGCCCCCTCACTGCCCTGGGTAATTTCGATCTCTAGTAAAGCGTGTGCGTTTTGATAAAAAAGCACAAAGCAGATTAATAACAAAATTCGTTTGGCCATGATTCCTGGATATATTATGGTTTAAAAGTAAATTCTATTTCCCTGTCAAACAGACTTGGGTGTGGCGGCGGTGGCAGTGGCGTTGCCTTGAATACTGCGCTACTGATCGAACGTTTAATCACGTCGGTACCACGGTTACAGGTTATCATACCCACACTAACCACTTCACCTCCGGGTGTCTGCGTAACCTTGACCACACACTCGGTACCCTCTTCAAAGCTGATTGGCCTAAGCCAGTTCCGCTCCACATCTTGCGCAATGTCTCTCATATACTGAGCCTTTAAACGATCGAGCTCTCGTTGTTTAACCCGGCCTAACTCTTCCGCTTCAGCGGCAAGAGATTCACGCAGCAATCTTTCTCTCTCTGCCTGTTCCCGTTTTTCTTTTTCTATGCGCGCACGTTCTTCTGCTTCTCTCTTTTTACGCTCGGCTTCCTTTTTCCTGCGCTCTTCCTCTTTCTTCTTTCTGGCTACTGCTTCAGCCTTTTTCTTTTTCTCCATGGCTGCTTTTTCTTTTTTTAGCCTGGCCAGCCTCGCCTTTTCCTGTTTTTTCTTTTTAGCAATATCCCTGGCCTTTTTCTCCTCAGCCTTTCGTTTCTTCTCCTGTTCCTTTAGTCTTTTCTTTTCTTTCTCTTGTTTTTTCTTCAAGTCCGCCAGGCGCTTTTCTTCACGCTCACGCTTTTTCTTTGCCTCCATGGCCCGTTTCTCCAGCTTTTTACGCTTGGCCTCTTCCTGCTGTTTCTTTTTCTCTTCCGCCTGTTGCAGCTTTTTTAGCTCTTCCTGAACCCTGGCCTCATTCACTACAGTTGCCTGAACAATATTTTGCTGAATTGGCTTTGAGCCGGATTTCCAATCGAGACTAAAGACCAACAGCATCAAAAATACAACATGAACAATGACCGCGTAGCCCAGGTAACGTCGCTTATCAATTAAATAACTGAGCATCCCTTTTCTTTCTGATTATTTGAGCAACATCAATACTACTTTTTGCGAACAGACTCCGGCGCATCGGTCAACAGCCCAACACTGGGCGCACCGGCGTTTTGCAATAACGCCATGGCGGTCACCACCTTGCCATAATTCACATCCTTGTCACCACGAACAAGCACATTCGTGCCTGGCTGGTGCCGCAACACAGCGGCGACACGTTGAACCAGGGTTTCGTGGTCAATGCCCTCATCCTGATCTTCGCCGATATTAAGAAAATAGTTTCCATCCACATCGACGGTAACGACCAAGGGCTCTTGTTGATCTGCCTGAATCGGTTCGGCCGCCGCCTGGGGCAACTCTACTTTCACCCCCTGGCTAAGCAGGGGCGCAGTGATCATAAATATCACCAGCAGGACAAGCATCACGTCGATATAGGGAACGACATTGATTTCCGACATGGGTCTTCTGCGTTTACTTGTAGCCATTTCCGTTGCTTATCTCTGGGTCAATCCGTTTCAGGTATGGGACTGTCTCTGCAAAATTGACGAAAACTCCTCAAGAAAGTTTTCATAGTGATTTATTATCCGCTCCACCTCGGTAACATATCGGTTGTAGGCAATAACCGCCGGAATCGCAGCGAACAAACCCATGGCCGTTGCGATTAATGCTTCTGCAATACCAGGCGCGACCATTGCCATCGTTGCCTGGTTAACATTACCTAACGACCGAAACGAATTCATGATTCCCCACACGGTGCCAAACAGTCCAACATAGGGACTTGTTGATCCGACTGTTGCCAGAAACGGCAAATGCATTTCCAGCTCATCGACCTCACGGTTGAGCACCACGCGCATGGCGCGCTGCGTACCGTCCAGCACCTCTGACGACGTAATTCCGGGTTGTTGCCTTAATCTTAGATATGTCTTGAAACCAACTTCGAAAATACTTTCGACCGCCGATACTTCTTCTTTACTCATCGAAATACGACGATGCAGTTCGGCAAGATCTATCCCGGACCAGAAACGGGTTTCGAAAACATCCATCTCGGCCCTGGCGTCTTTTATTTCTTTCCGTTTGCGAAAAATGACTGTCCATGATGCCAGGGATACAATGAGCAATAGCAGCATCACCAGTTGAACAAGGACACTAGCTCCGGTTACCAGGTGAACTAACGATAAATCAGCCGCCACAGTTTATCTCCATATTTCTTTGCAACTCCTTCGGGATGCGTGCTGGCTGCATCGTTATGGCATCCAGACAGGCAATTTTAATCGTACCACTACAAAGCTCGGTCGTATCCTTGTTGTTCAACATCTCTACAGTAACTGCTTCGTTATCAAGCGACTGGTTATGACGAACCACTTTCTGCGCAAACGTGATACTTGCACCACCCCGTTTTTTGATACTTGCCGTAACATATAACAAATCGTTGAATTTTGCAGGCTTAATAAAATCCATCGCAACATTTCTCACCGCAAATAGTATATTTTTTTCATTTATCAATTGATCCTGCTCAACACCTAGAGTTCGTAGCCATTCTGTTCTCGCTCGCTCCATAAACTTGAGATAGTTGGCATAATACACGACCCCGCCACTATCAGTATCTTCATAATAGACGCGCACAGGCAGTAAATACATTGTCTGACTCTTAGTTATCATCAAACAGGCCCTGTATCTCCGCCTGCTGTGTCTCTGCCCTTACTGGTGCGGCCAACCCGAAATGCTGATAGGCATTTTTGGTTGCCATCCTGCCCCGGGACGTGCGCATGATAAACCCCTGCTGAATCAGAAACGGTTCCAGTACATCCTCAATCGTTCCGCGCTCTTCACCAATCGCGGCTGCCAAATTATCCAGCCCTACCGGTCCACCATCAAATTTTTCTATTATCGACAACAACAATCGCCGATCCATATTGTCAAAACCATGGCTATCGACATCAAGCATATCCAATGCCTTGTCAGCGATCTCTCCTGTCACGTTACCATCTGACTTCACTTCAGCATAATCTCGCACGCGCCGTAACAATCGATTGGCAATTCTTGGGGTTCCCCGAGAGCGTTTTGCAATCTCTATGGCACCCTGGTTCTCCATTTCGACCCCCAGAATACGAGCGGATCGACTGACTATCGATGCGAGGTCATTAATGCTATAGAACTCGAGCCGTTGAACAATTCCGAACCGGTCACGTAATGGCGAGGTCAGCATGCCCGCTCTGGTCGTCGCGCCTACCAGTGTAAAGGGTGGCAGATCCAGCTTGATCGACCGCGCTGCTGGCCCCTCACCGATCATGATATCGAGTTGATAGTCTTCCATCGCTGGATAGAGTACTTCTTCAACCACCGGTCCCAAACGATGAATTTCATCAACAAACAGTACATCACGAGGCTCGAGATTAGTCAGAATTGCAGCCAGGTCACCGGGTCGTTCCAGAACCGGACCTGACGTATGCCTAAGATTGACGCCAACTTCATTGGCAATAATATGGGCCAGCGTTGTTTTACCCAGGCCTGGTGGCCCGAATATCAATGTGTGATCCAGCGCTTCATTACGTTTTTTTGCCGCGCTAATGAATATTTCCATCTGCTCGCGCACGGTCGGTTGGCCTACATAGTCCTCCAGCGCGGTTGGGCGAATGGCACGATCCAGCTGCTCCTCATCCTGCAGCTCTATACCCGTTACCATCCTGTCTGTTTCTATCATGATGCTTTCACCGTAGATTTAAGGGCTTCACGGATAATCTCTTCACTACCTTTGCCATTCACGTCAATGTTCCTGACCATACGACTGGCCTCCTGACCTTTGTAACCCAACGCTGTCAGAGCACTCACCGCATCACTGACTTCGTCTCCCTTGAAGGGTTGGGCACTGGTATCTACAGTGCTCAATGTCGACTTCTCATCAGTCAAGCGATCCCGCATCTCGATAATTAGTCGCTCCGCAGTCTTTTTGCCCACGCCAGGCAGTTTGACCAATGCTGTACTGTTATTGTCGCGCACATAGGTAGCGAACTCTTCAACAGACATACCGGAAAGAATCGTCAAAGCCAGTTTGGCGCCTACACCATTAATTTTTATCAGGCTACGAAACATCGTTCTCTCTGATTCACTGGAGAATCCATATAACAATTGGGCATCTTCACGAACGACGAGGTGTGTGTACAGCGAAAACGCCTCGCCCACTTTGGGCAGGTTGTAAAAGGTCGTCATCGTTGCCTCGACTTCATAGCCAACACCATTGACATCAAGTAATAAATGCGGTGCCTGACGAGAAATAATTTTACCGCGTAGAAAACCTATCATGGATGGAGACTTCTAAAGGACGTTTGATTCTGTTTCATTTGCGTCAACGTTTGTCGGGTATGGCAATGGCATAACGCGCATGCCAGCGCATCTGCAGCATCCGATTGGGGAGATTGCGTCAAACTGAGCAATGCCTTGACCATGTGCTGTACCTGCGTTTTCTCTGCATTGCCTTTACCTACGATGGCCTGCTTAATTTGTGCCGGTGTATATTCGTGTACAGGTACCGAGTTGGTTACCACCGCGCAGATTGCTGCGCCCCTTGCCTGGCCCAGCTTCAGGGCCGAATCAACATTCCGTTGCATAAAAACGTTTTCAATTGCCATCTCGTCGGGCTCGTAATGACCGACCACGTCGTTGATGCCAGAGAATATAATTTTGAGCCTTTCCGGGAGACGATCTGTATCTGTTCTGATGCAGCCACTGTCTATATATATAGTACGTTGCTTAACAACATCTATAATCCCGAAACCAGTCACTCTTGAACCCGGGTCGATGCCTAGTATCCTGGTCATAATGACATTAACAAATCCTGTACGGTTTTGACATTAACTCCCCGAGCATTACAGTTGAGCAATAATCTCTTCCGAGATATCCGCATTGGAGTAAACGTTTTGCACATCATCCAGATCCTCCAGCATCTCCAGCAGACGGACCATCTTTTTTGCATCATCAAATTCCAATGAGGCACTGGTCGAAGCCTGCATCGTTGTCTCGGAAGCATCGGGGCTATGACCGGCAGCCACCATTGCCTCCTTGACATTAACAAATTCCTCCGGGGTCGTCATCACGTCGATAGACGTATCATCGTTAACAATGATATCTTCTGCGCCGGCTTCAAGTGCGGCCTCCATAATGGTGTCTTCGTCACTGCCTGGCGGATAGCTAATCATTCCCGTTTTGGTAAAAAGATAGGCTACCGAGCCGTCTGTACCCAGATTGCCGCCGCATTTCGAAAAGGCATGTCGCACCTCAGCCACGGTACGATTTCGATTATCCGTCATACAATCCACCATGACTGCGACACCTCCCGGACCATAGCCTTCGTAGCGGATCTCTTCGTAATTATCACCATCGGTTGCACCTGCACCACGTTTGACCGCTCGTTCAATGGTGTCCTTGGTCATATTGCCACCAAGCGCCTTGTCAATCGCAGCGCGCAGGCGTGGATTTGAGCCTGGATCTGGCCCGCCAAGTCTGGCAGCCACAGTTATCTCCCTGATTAATTTGGTAAAAAGTTTACCTCTTTTTGCATCCTGGGCACCCTTGCGGTGCTGTATATTTGCCCATTTACTATGTCCAGCCATAATCCCCGATCCAAATTTAATCAATCGGCACAGTCTAACATTCTGACCCGCTTGATTAAAACCCAAACGTCCTTGCCCGGCGTTTCCGGTCTACCGACTAAAATGCCCATGATTCAGGAAATAACAAGTTTGTCTTGCGGCATCGCCTGAATACAGCAAGCCAACATGTGAAACAGATATTTCGATGTGATCTGTTGCCACTTCGAGCCTGGTCTCCTCGACAGTGACCGTACCGTCATTCGGTTTTGGTAACCCTGGCGTCACCAGGCCAACACCATAACCGCTGTTGCCGGCTAGTGAACCCAGCTCATATTGAGACTGCCACGGAGGAACGTCTCCAAGCAAACCACGATCGATACTTCGCCCCAACACCAGCCGCCCCATTGAATGGCGGTTAAGCGTTCTGGCAACAAAACTGCCATTATGGGGCGTACCCAATGTCACGACCCTACCCAAATTAGGTTGGGAGTACTTTGCAATGAACTGTCGAATCACTAACCCACCCAGACTATGCCCGACTAAATGAACGATCTCTGCATCCTGTCTTTGAACAAAATGATGCAACTGTCGGGCATTTTGGGCAACGGAGCTAGTAATTGACGGATATGAGAATTGGCAGGTGTGAAATCCACATCGACGCATACGGTGCCGCAAAAAGGTCATGTCGATACCTGTCATCCAGATACCGTGAACCAGCACAATCAGCTCGTTGCTTATCTTGCTGGACACATTCGGGAAAGATTTATATCTGGCAACGCCAAGCCTTAACTGACTTCAAACATTCTGTTTAGCGCCAGTCTTGCCTGCTCGGCATCCTGCTCAGGTACTCGAATCTGGTTAACGGGTTTTCCTTCAAGCAGATTTTCTAACGTCCATAATAAATGCTGCGGATCAATTCTGAACATCGTTGAACACATGCAAATGGTCGGCGACATAAAATGAATGGACTTTCCCTCGTGTTTTAACTGCTCATGCAATCGTTTTACAAGGTTCAATTCTGTGCCTACGAGCCAACGAGTATTAGGCTCGGCAGCCGTTATAGTTTTGATGATGTATTCGGTTGATCCGACAAAGTCCGACTTTTGACAAACCTCAAATGAGGATTCCGGATGAGAAATGACCTTCGCATCAGGATATTTTGCGAGGAATTGATCGATATGCTGTGGCTGAAACATCTGGTGCACGGAACAGAATCCCTTCCAAAGAATCATTTTCGCCCTGGTTATTTGTTCCGTGGTTAACCCACCCATGGGTTGATCAAAATCCCACACCACCATTTCATCCAGCGGAAGACCCATCTTAAAACCAGTATTCCGGCCCAAGTGCTGGTCCGGGAAAAAAAGTACCTTTTCACGTTGGCTAAACGACCATTCGAGTACCTGGCGCGCATTCGTCGATGTACAAACAATACCGCCATGTCGTCCGCAAAATGCCTTAAGATCAGCGGCGGAATTAATATAGGTAACTGGTGTGATCACTTCATCGGCTGGCAACACCTCCGATAACTCGCGCCACGCTCGTTCAACCTTAGCCAGGCTCGCCATGTCTGCCATCGAACAACCCGCACTCAAATCGGGTAATATCGCCACCTGCTCAGGCCGTGAAAGAATGTCTGCCACCTCTGCCATGAAGTGCACACCACAGAACACGATATATTCTGCATCAGATTGGGCGGCCTCGCGTGATAATTTTAACGAATCACCTGAGAAATCTGCATGGCAAAAGACTTCATCTCGCTGATAATGATGGCCAAGAATGACGCAACGATCTGCCAGACTGGCCTTGGCGTCGCAAATGCGCTGATAACACTCATCATCGGTAAGCGTCGAGAATTCCCTGATTGCGACGGCTACCACAATGATTTCTCCCGGCAGAAATTCATGATGCCTGCTGCTCCTGACCAGGTTTCTGACGAAGTCGGATCGCAAGCTCCCTGAGCTGTTTGTCATCTACGGGTGACGGGGCATCCGTTAACAGACAATTGGCTGTTTGGGTTTTTGGAAACGGGATAACCTCTCTGATTGATGCAGCACCAGTCATCAGCATAACGAGTCGGTCCAGTCCGAATGCGATCCCACCATGGGGTGGACACCCATATTTAAGCGCATCGAGCAGAAAACCAAATTTTTCACGCGCTTCTTCATCACCGATTCCTAATAATCTGAATACGGCTGCCTGAATTTCAGAGCGGTGAATACGCATCGATCCACCACCAACCTCGGTACCATTTAGCACCAGATCATACGCCTGGGATTTAGCTTCCGCCGGATTTTGTTCGAGTGCGGCTGCATCCTTGACCTTTGGCCGGGTAAACGGATGATGAATCGCAACAAAACGATCAGCGGCTTCATCATGTTCGAACATCGGGAAATCCACCACCCACACGGGGCGCCAACCATATTCTACCAGCTCCCGGTCATGCCCAAGTTTAACCCGAAGCGCGCCCAGCGCCTCGTTAACGATACTGGCTTTATCGGCACCAAAAAATACAACATCGCCATTTTCCGCGCCTGTACGCGCCATGATTTCTGTAATGGCCTGATCTGGCAGAAATTTCAGAATCGGTGACTGAAGTCCTTCTCTACCTGCATCGAGATCGTTTACCTTTATATAGGCAAGTCCTTTGGCACCGTAAATGGACACGTACTTTGTGTAGTCATCGATGTCCTTGCGTGTCAGCTCGCCACCACCCGGTAATCTTAATGCCGCCACACGACCCTTTGGATCATTCGCGGGACCCGCAAAGACCTTGAATTCAACCTCGCTCATCAAGTCACCCACATCTACCAGTTCGAGCGGGATTCGCAGATCCGGCCTGTCAACACCAAACCTGGAGATTGCCTCGTCATAGGTTATACGAGGAAAGGATTCGGGCAATGGTACTTCCAGAACCTTGGCGAAGACCTCTTTGACCATACCCTCCATCATTGTCATCAACTGATCCTCATCCATGAATGAGGTTTCAATATCAAGCTGGGTGAACTCCGGTTGCCGGTCAGCACGCAGATCCTCATCCCTGAAACAACGGACAATCTGATAATAGCGATCTATTCCCGACACCATCAACAGCTGCTTGAATAGTTGTGGAGACTGAGGTAGCGCAAAGAATTGTCCAGGATAGGTACGGCTGGGCACCAGATAATCACGCGCACCTTCAGGCGTAGACTTCGTCAATATGGGCGTTTCAATATCGAGGAAGCCATTGCGGTCGAGGTAGTTGCGTAAAGCGCGGGTGATCTCCGAGCGCAATTTGATACGCTGTAACATATGGGGTCGCCGAAGATCCATATAACGGTAACGTAGCCTCACATCCTCCCCCACTTCCGCTTCTTCATCCAGCGTGAAGGGTGGCGTTTCAGACCGGTTCAGTATCTCAAGCTCAAGTCCGACCACTTCGATTTTCCCCGTCGCCAAATCCGGATTGACGGTTCCTTCAGGGCGAGGCCGAACCTTACCTTTAATCTTTAACACATATTCACTGCGAACAGACTCTGCGACCATGAAGCTTTGCGGAATTTCCGGATCAAAGACCACCTGCACAAGCCCCTCTCGGTCACGCAGATCAATGAAAATAACCCCTCCATGATCTCGTCTGCGATGTACCCATCCGCATAGCTCCACATCTTCATTCAGATGTGTTTCGTTGACTAAACCGCAATAGTGACTACGCATGATGTTAAAAACCTTCCCTTACAATGTTTGCTGGCAATTTAGGCCGACTCGGACAGCTACTTACCTGAAAATTAGTTTGCCAATAAAAAGCATGGCATGTTACGGGTTACTCTGGTTTTTCGCAAGCTGGGCAAGCTTGTCTTGTTGTTTCTCAGGCACAACAACCCCAAGAGACATAATCAATTTAATGGCCTCATCCACCGTCATGGATAACTCAATAACCTCCTGTTTTGGAACCATTATAAAAAAACCTGAGGTTGGATTCGGCGTCGTCGGAACAAAAACATTGAGAACCTCTGCTCCCGTTTTTTCCTGAACTTCCTCAAAGACAGAACCCGTATGAAACGCGACGGTATAAATACCCTTGCGGGGATATTCGATGAGTAAAACTTTACGGAAGGATTCGCCCTTTTCAGAAAATATGGTGACGGCCACCTGTTTAACACTGGCATAGATAGTACGAACCAAAGGTATTTTCGCCAGAAAAGACTCCCATAATCCGACAAGCTGTTTGCCAAAAAAATTGGCTACAATCACACCGGTAATCAGTACGATGGCCACAGACAACACAACTCCGAGGCCGGGTATATGAAATCCTAGCAATACATCCGGGCGATACTGCTGCGGTAACAGTAAGATGATCTTGTCCATCGTATCAACCAGCAGTTTGATAACGAGGACTGTGACGCCCAAGGGCAACCAAATAACCAGACCAGCTATAATATAGCGACGTAATGTTGGCATTTTACTCACTTGAAATGGCTGATTAGCCGTTTAATCTGAAATACATGCGTCGCATGCGCCGGCACCACAACCTTCAGTTGCTTTGGTTTTTTTGTCGCCCGATTTTTCAGATTTTTCTTTTTTACCACCACCTTTAAAATCAGTTTCGTACCAGCCACTACCTTTAAGCCTGAATCCGGCCGCAGAAATTTGTTTCTGTAAATCGGGCTTCCCACACGCCGGGCAATCCGTCAGTTTGGGATCACTCATCTTTTGCAAGACTTCAAGGTCATGTCCGCATGAAATACACATATATTCATAAATAGGCATTTAAATAAATCTCCAAAAAATGCAATTCGACGATTTCCATGTTAGATAAGGGTTTTTTGTATGGAAATCAAGATGTCAGGCAAAATATTATACACTGATTCATTGGCTTCCTCACTGTGTATCTGGTAGCTTTAACCTCTTAATTGTCAAAATCAGGAATCCCATGAGACCGAACCCACGATCCAGCGAACAGCCCCAGCCACGGAACGACTGGAAAACGATACGTACGTTGATCCCCTACCTTTGGGAACACAAAACCAGGGTTATTTTTGCGCTGCTTTTTCTCGTTCTGGCCAAAATAGCGATTGTGGTCGCACCCCTGATTTTAAAGGAAATTGTTGATGGCATTGACCCGAGTCAACACGAGGTGATTTTGCTACCTCTTGCGCTCATTTTGGGATACGGCGCGATGAATATCATTGGCGTCCTGTTTGGCGAGTTACGGGATGCTGTGTTTGCAAAGGTAACCCAACGGTCCATAAGGCGCGTCGCATTAAAAATATTTCATCACTTACATTCGCTAAGCTTGCGCTTCCATCTTGACCGCCAGACCGGCGGGGTTTCTCGCGATATTGAGCGCGGTAGTCGTGGCATCAGCTTTTTACTCAATTTCATGGTATTTAATATACTACCCACCATTGTTGAAATTGGACTCATCGCTGTTATTTTGATGGTAAATTTCAATCTGCTATTCGCCCTCATACCATTCGCGACCGCCATCTTTTACATTGCCTTTACGCTGATTGTAACCGAATGGCGTATGAAGTTTCGTCGCAAAATGAACGAAATGGATTCAAGGGCCAACACCAGGGCAATTGATAGTCTTTTAAATTACGAAACGGTCAAATACTTTGGCAATGAAGAATATGAAACAGAGAGGTACGACAAAAACCTTAGAGCCTGGGAAAAGGCGGCCATTCGAAACCAGACCTCACTGGCATCGTTAAATGTTGGCCAGGGCACGATTATCGCCGTCGGTACAACGATTATGATTGCGCTGGCAGGACAGGGCGTCGTTGATGGCGATATGACGCTTGGCGACCTGACAATGGTCATCATGTATTTGACCCGAATGTTTATTCCAATGAATTTTCTTGGATTCGTTTACAGGGAGATCAAACACTCTTTGGCGGATATGGAAAGAATGTTTAATCTGCTCTCGCAATTTCAGGAAATTCAGGATAAAGAAGGTGCCACTGACCTGACGGTCAATAACGGCCACATAGAATTTAACCAGGTCAATTTTTCCTATAACGGGGACCGGAAGATCCTCAATGACCTTAGCCTCGACATCCCCCCCGGTCATAAGGTCGCAGTCGTAGGACCTAGTGGCGGAGGGAAATCAACGCTGGTAAGACTCCTATTCCGCTTTTACGAAATCGATGATGGCAGTATAAAGGTGGACCACAATGATATCCGAGACGTCACCCAGAAAAGTCTGCGTTCTGCCATGGGTATTGTACCGCAGGATACGGTCCTGTTTAACGATACAATCTATTACAACATCGCCTATGCCAAACCAGGGAGCACTAAAAATGAGATTATTCGCGCAACAGAAATGGCACACCTGAAACCATTTATAGATTCTCTACCCGAAGGATTTGATACGCTCGTTGGTGAAAGAGGGTTAAAAGTGTCAGGTGGTGAAAAGCAACGAATCGCCATTGCAAGGGCCATCCTGAAAAACCCAAAGATTCTGGTATTTGACGAGGCAACATCTGCACTCGACACCCACGCAGAAAAGGCGATCCTGAATGCCCTTAGAGAAGTCGCTACCAACCATACAACGCTGGTCATTGCGCATCGTCTATCAACGATTATAGATGCCGACCAGATTCTGGTCATGGAAAATGGTAGCATTGTAGAAAGGGGCACTCATCAGGAGTTATTGGCTAGCGGGAATGTCTACGCAAAAATGTGGGCGTTACAACAGCAAGAAAACAAAAAAAACCTGATCGAAAGCAACAATCCCAACGCAATGACTTGACAGACTTAATATGCGTTCTCCCTTTTCACCTTTTCATCTTTTACTGTTCATCTTCCTGTTGGGATTTCTTATTGCTTTTGTGCAAATAGGCGCCTTGACTATCGCCTTTGATAAACTTGGTCTGTCGCCTTCCTCGGCATTGTTGCTTCTATTTGGTTCATTGTTTGGCAGCGCGATCAATCTGCCACTGTTTAAAATCAAGGCTGAGCGCCCCCCCATTACTACTATCCCTCAGGCGATACGGGGATTGCTACAAAAAAAGATGCCTACTTTTAATGGCAAAACACTCATTGCCGTTAATGTCGGGGGCTGCCTGATGCCACTGACATTTTCTATTTACCTTGTCAGCCACAATCCCATAGCAACTCATCATGTACTACTCGCCATCATTATTGTCGCGATGATTTGCTACATATCAAGCAGGCCGATTCCGGGCCTTGGTATTGGCATGCCGATATTTATCGCACCGATTAGCGCCGCCCTTGTAGCCGTGATAATCGATCCGCATTACAGCCCTGCCCTGGCCTACGTCTGCGGTACGCTGGGCGTTATTATTGGTGCTGACCTGATGCGGCTTAAAAATATTCAAAAAATGGGAACACCCATCGCATCAATTGGTGGCGCTGGTACATTTGACGGAATCTTTTTAACCGGCGTGGTCGCCGTTCTGCTTGCGTAACAGGTGTTAGCACTACCCGCCTGGTCTAATGCGTTAGTCCGGCTAATATGATAGTATGTCTTTTTCCCGATGCAGCATGTAAGCCAATCAAAGTCAATTTATGTACAATTATCAGGATACGCTCGCCGAGCTTAATAAAAATACGTCATTATCCGAAAAACTCGAATACATCCACAACGTTCTTAGTCAACGATTTGATTTTGTAGACCGTGTCGCGGTTGCAATTTATGACCCCAAAACCGACCTCGTAAAAACCTTCATTGCGAGCAGCGGCGATGACAAGCCTCTTGTGCATTACCAGGCAAAACTTGATGAGGCCAGATCACTAAAGGAAATCGTCGAAAAAGGTCGACCGCGCGTTGTTAATGACATGTCCATTTTTAAACAGAGTGGGCAGGAACACGCGAAAAAACTGGATGCCCAGGGCTATCGCTCCAGCTACACACTGCCCATGTATATGAATGGTGTATTCTTCGGATTCACCTTTTTTAACTCATACAAGGCGAACCCGTTTCAACAGGAAGCGCTGCATTACCTGGATATATTTGGCCACCTCGTTTCCCTGATTATCGTCAACGAGCTAACGACAATTCGAACCCTGTTTTCCACCTTGCAGGCCGCCAAACATATCACTGATTTTCGGGATATGGAGACAGGCTCACATCTGGATCGAATGTCTCATTACTCTAGAATGATTGCCAACGAGCTGGCGGACAAATACGACTTCAGTGATGAATACATCGAGCATATTTTTATGTTCTCTCCGCTGCATGATATTGGGAAAATTGGCGTACCCGACAGGATCCTTCGCAAGCCTGAAAAACTGACCGAGGAGGAATTCTCGGTCATGCAAAGTCATACTGAAAAAGGTCGCGCAATAATTGAAGCGATTCTGAAAGACTTTGGACTGGACTCCTCTCACCACAGCGAAATGCTGCGCAATATCGCGGAGTTTCACCACGAAGCGGTTAATGGTACAGGCTACCCTGCGGGATTAAAGGGAGAAGAAATACCGATTGAAGCACGCATCATCGCTGTCGCGGATGTGTTTGACGCCCTGACAAGTAAACGCCCCTACAAAGACGCCTGGACAAACGAGGAGGCATTCGCAATGTTGCAACGACTGGCTGGCAGCAAGCTCGATCGGGACTGCGTTGACGCATTGACCAAAAACCCCGACATTGTGGAAGATATTCAGGCCCAGTTTGGTGAAGACAGATTCGGTTAGGTGATGGTGCCTCAGCGGTATCACGCATCGGCTCTCATCTAAAGTAGTTCAATCATGCAGATAAAAAGCATTCTTGTTACCGGCTGTTCTAGCGGCATTGGTTATCGTGTTGCACATGACCTGGCTGACCGGGGTTATCGGGTATTCGCAACGGCAAGACATCATAACGACGTTGAAAAACTTTCACGGGAAGGGCTCAATAGTCTGCGACTGGATATCAGTGACTCCTCGTCAATTCGAACGACCGTTGAAACCATACTTGACCAAACCGACGGTAAACTCGATGCATTATTTAATAACGCTGGCTACGGCCAACCCGGCGCAGTCGAGGATCTGACCCGCGATGTGATACGCGAACAGTTTGAAACCAACCTGTTTGGTACGATGGAGCTCACCAATAAAATTATCCCGGTGATGAGGCAACAGGGGCATGGAAGGATTATAAGCAATAGCTCGGTGCTTGGTTTTATAGCACTGCCTTATCGGGGAGCTTATAATGCAAGCAAGTTTGCGCTTGAAGGTTTAACCGATACACTTCGCCTTGAGCTGCATCGTAGCGGTATTCATGTTTCATTGATTGAACCAGGCCCCATTGTCAGCAAATTTCGCGATAATGCTTTCAGCGCTTATAAGAAACATATAGATGCACGGGCAAGTGCGCACCGAGACACCTACGCTGGTCTTGAAAAAAGGTTGAATAATCAAGGATTTTCAACGCCTTTTTCCTTGCCGGCGGACGCGATTACTAAAAAGGTGTTGCATGCACTGGAAAGCAGGTCACCGAAGAACCATTATTATGTCACTTTTCCCACCTATCTGTTCGCCGCACTGAAACGAACGCTCCCATCGGCAGGACTGGACTGGGTATTGCGTCTGATCGGGAACAAAGAGAACCGATAATTTCTATAAATATCAGTAATCTGTATATTATACTGCAAAAATTGTGGTAGCATACGGTGCTTTAAGTCAGGTTATAAATCACTTCACAATCAGGCAGAAAGTAGAGTTATGGAAAAAAAGAACCTCAATAGTTTTAATACGCAAAAGACGCTGAAAATTAATGACAATGAATATCACTACCATTCGTTAACTGCGCTTGCCGAACAGAATATTGGGAATATAAAAAAACTCCCCTTCTCACTAAAGATCCTGCTTGAAAACCTGCTTCGGTTTGAAGATGGCGTAACAGTCGAAAAAGAAGATATCGTTGCCCTCGCCAACTGGGACGCGAACGCCAAACCTGACAAAGAAATATTTTTTATGCCCTCCCGCGTACTGCTCCAGGACTTCACTGGTGTGCCAGCCGTCGCTGACCTCGCTGCGATGAGATCGGCGATTAAACGCCTGGGCGGAAACCCTGAAAAAATTAATCCATTTACCCCAGCCGACCTGGTGATTGATCACTCTGTACAAATCGATCGATATGGTAGTGAGGGTGCTTTCCGGGTCAACGCGATCTGTGAGCTGGAGCGAAATCGTGAGCGCTACCAGTTTTTGCGTTGGGGTCAAAATGCCTTTGATAATTTTCGTGTCGTGCCACCAGATAACGGAATCGTGCACCAGATCAACCTCGAATATCTGGCATGCGTTGCGATGGTTAATCAATCGCAGGGCAAGGAATGGATTTATCCTGATACCCTGATTGGTACCGACTCCCACAGCACGATGATCAATGGTCTCGGTGTTCTGGGTTGGGGCGTTGGGGGAATTGAGGCTGAGGCAGCATTACTCGGCCAGCCATCCTCGTTGCTGATCCCCCAGGTTGTTGGGTTTAAAATCCATGGAGAACCAGCTGTTGGTACTACATCAACAGATCTTGTGCTCACTATTACCCAACTGTTGCGCCAACATGGCGTTGTAGGAAAATTTGTGGAATTTTTTGGCCCGGGTTTGGCGCAACTCACCCTTGCTGACAGGGCAACGATTGCCAACATGGCCCCTGAATACGGGGCAACCTGTGGATTATTCCCTGTGGACAAGAAAACCGTTGATTACCTCAATCTGACTGGACGAGGCGATCTGGTGCCACTGGTTGAAAATTATTACAAAGCTCAGGGGCTTTGGTACAACATTGAGCAAGACGATGCGGCCTACACGGACCTGATAGATTTTGATTTGAGCAATGTCGAACCAAGCCTCGCCGGACCGACGCGTCCGCAGGACCGTGTGCCACTCCCGGAGGTTCGCAACTCGTTCCGTCAGGCACTGGTCAAGAAATTACAAACAACCGAAAACCGCCTGGATGAGGTGGAACTGGCACGATTACTTGATGAAGGCGGCAGATCAATGCTAATTGCCCCGGAGCTCAAGCAAATTGAGGAAGGAGACGAGCAAGACATATTCGGTGCCTGTGTTCCGGTCAGGCAACCCGATGGTGTTGCCTATAACCTGTGTCACGGCTCCGTTGTCATCGCATCGATCACCAGCTGTACGAACACCTCGAATCCGGCTGTCATGATGGCGGCTGGCCTGCTAGCGAGAAATGCAATTCATCGCGGCCTAAAGTCCAAACCCTGGGTAAAAACCAGCCTGGCACCTGGATCCAAGGTCGTTACTGATTATCTGGATGAGGCAGGCCTGATGCCCTACATGGAGGGATTGGGATATCACCTGGTCGGCTATGGCTGCGCCACCTGTATTGGTAACAGTGGCCCGTTACCTGATCATATCGTTGAGGCCATCCATGCTGGTGATCTGGCGGTTGCTTCCGTATTATCTGGAAACCGGAATTTTGAGGGGCGTGTCAATGCGCATGTCAGGGCCAATTATCTGGCATCTCCACCACTCGTTATAGCCTATGCGCTGGCAGGCAACCTGAATATCGACCTGGCGAATGACCCGCTGGGCGTAGACCCGAATGGCGTCTATGTATATCTCAAGGACATCTGGCCCACCCAAAGCGAGCTTGATGAGCTAGTCAATCAACACGTTGGATCCAAACAGTTTACACGTAACTATTCAGATATTTTTGAAGGCAACTCCGACTGGAATGAGCTACCTGTTCCTACCGGGGATCTGTTTCAATGGGAAAAAGATTCAACCTACATCAAGGAACCGCCTTTTTTCACCGAAATGAAGAAAGAGTTTACGCCTCAGGACGATATTAAGGATGCACGTTTGCTTGCGCTGCTTGGGGACTCGGTAACAACCGACCATATCTCGCCTGCGGGATCATTCAATGAAGACACTCCTGCCGGAAAATACCTGATTAAGCAAGGCGTGGATCCGAAGGATTTTAACTCATATGGTTCTCGTCGTGGTAACCATGAGGTCATGATGCGGGGTACGTTTGCAAACGTTCGCCTGAGAAATCTGCTTGCCCCCGGCACTGAGGGTGGATTTACCCGGTATCTGCCAAGTGGCGAAGAGATGACGATTTACGATGCATCGGTAAAATATCAGCAAGAGCAGGTCCCGCTCATCGTCATTGCGGGCAAGGAATATGGTACAGGCTCTTCCAGAGACTGGGCGGCCAAAGGGCCAAAACTACTCAGCATTCGCGCGGTGATTGCGCAAAGTTTTGAGCGTATCCACCGCTCAAATCTGGTTGGAATGGGTATCTTACCCCTGCAGTTTAACGATGGCGAAACCCATGAAACCCTGGGCCTGTCTGGCGAAGAATCATTTACTATCGAAGAATTGAAGGACATCAAGCCAGGCCAGCTTCTCAAGGTTACCGCGAGGAGTGATGACGGCAAGGTAACAGAATTTAATGTTGTAACACGTATCGATACACCAAACGAGGTTGAATATTTCCACAACGGAGGAATTTTGTCTTATGTACTCAGACAAACGGTATAGAGCACGATTTTTTATAAATCAGGCACTCACATAATTGATCTGAAAACAGACCTGCGAGCTGACTTTTAGACCCGTTATCCCGGAAGATTCTTTAAGGAGCCAGTTTACCCCCCCCTAACTATCTGATTAGGCTGAACGTCCTCTATCCGTATATAAAAAATACGCCAAATTTTTGACGTTTTACCAAATATTACATTAACAATTTGATCCGCAACAGCTATAATAGCTCGCACTCACGGACTGAAACATTATTCTGATAATAAAAAGAGGAGGTCTGATATGGGAGGTTTATTAATGAGCGCTGAGCTTAGAAAATTTCCGCGTGTCAATACAGCACTTGAAATTACCTACTTCACAAAAGCTGCAAACTGTGGCGAAGAATCATCCACACATTTCTTCGGTACAGTCACTGATATGAGTCGCGGTGGTGTTGGCCTGATGGTCGAGAATCCTCATGCCCCGGATGAACGTCTGTTTCTCCATGGTGTTGGCGACACGAACAAGCCACTTCGCTGCGTGGTCAAATGGGCACGGCAAATTCGTGGCCAGTTCAAGATTGGCGTGGAATTTTCACATAACTAACGGGTTTAATAAAAAAAGCGGGAAGAGAGGCCTCTCTTCCCGCTTTTGTTTTTGCTTGCTTATGCC
>JBHHVB010000040.1:0-23408 GCA_046754065.1 Gammaproteobacteria bacterium | reverse complement strand
GGGAGGTGAGGCTGGGGCCGTTACACCACCACCGCCGCCGCCTCCACCGCCGCCACCGGTGGTGCTGTGAACGTCTAGCTTGTCAACCATTGGCTGAGATTTGAGTCCGCCCTTTCTATTGACCTTGTATTTGATCGTATTGTTGCCTGCGCGCAGATTAACGGTCCATATATCGCTGGCCCATACGCCACGTCGGCCCGTGCCTGCTTCAGGTTTTCTTGCGCCCTGGCTGACTCCGTTGACAAACAGTTCTATCGGTTGTTCATTACCTTCCCAGCTATAACGGAAATTAAGAATTCTGGCACCGCCAGCACCACCATCGACATTGGTCCATTCGAACGTTGCAAATCCCTGAGCGCCATCAATATCAACAAAACCTGAGCCGGTGTAATCCGAATGATCGGATGCAACATGACCGCCGGTGATCGTCGCGTTTTCGGCCTGATAGGTGGCTAACTTGGTGCCGAGTATGGACAAGTCCCTCGCAACTAATGAAACGTCATCCCAATAGGTTTCTCCACCGGTACACCCGTACCAGGTTCTGAAATCGACATCAAAGGACTTCGCGCCTGACGGTGCCTGCAGGTGGATGAACATTTTTTGGTACGGGTAGGTCTTGGGATTGTTTTTGGCCTCTATGCCGCCCGGTGCCCACATATAGGATTCTTTAAGTTTATTGTCCAGTTCCCGGATCACGGCTCCGCTAGCATCTCTCCATTTGATTGCAGCGATTGGCCAGGCGCCTCCAACAGTACCTATAACGCCATTGCCTTTTACCCAGACTGAAAAAATATACTCTGTACCTGCCGTAACCCCGGGGATTCTCTCTTGAATCATTTTCGAGGTGGGGCTATTCGTCCCGTTACCATTGTTAACGACTTTAACTGCCTTTGATCCGGTCCTGACCTGGGCCGCTTGAGTGGTAAATCCAACATCACCACCTCCAGGATTCCATTTGGTTCCCGCTTCGATTGAGGGATCATTAACCAGATTCGCTTGCGCAGAGAAACAAAGGTTCAATAATCCAAAAAACAAAATGAGTGAAGTTTTACTGAATTGAATTCGTTTAGTCATGGTCTGATTAATATGTTCGGTTCAAAGTTAGTTAAATGTCCAATTTAGATCTAGTGATCTGATCTTTTGTTCCAATTCCAGGAAAAATTGCTGGCGATTGGATAAATCAGAAATCAGTTTGGTTGTGCAGGTCCGTTTGCGGGTAAATCGTGCTGCCGATAAATCAGCGCACAATTCTAGCAGAAATCTCTGAAAGTCCTAATCGGTTTGTTTTCTTTAAATAGTTGATTTGCTGCGATTAATATATCTTTTGATGCAAGCTATGGGCCATTATATGGCTAGCATATAAGTTATTGTATATTAGAGATAAAAAATAATTTAGAGGATTATCCAGGATTAACAGGTGTTAAGATATTCTTACACTGTCACTGCTGGTAACTACGGCCAATCTTACAATCGGTGCTTAAATTAAGGTATTGCTTATTTAAGCCAGGCTGAAAGATCCCGGTTAATCAGTGACTCTAGTTGCTTCGTGTCGTCATAAAAAAGTTTTACGAAGGCGTTTCTCAACTCGGCGGGGAATGGTGGCACAGGCTCGAGGTTTTGATGCTGTATACGTTGTAACAGGTTCTTCATCAATGGAATCCTAACCATCTTTCTCGACTTGATCAGTCGTTTCAGTAATCTGTCAAAACGATCATTTTTCGGAATGCCGCCAGGATTATGTCTTTTACTGGTGTCCAGCGTGAAGGACTCGTCAACGCCCAGAAACGCAAAAATTTGACGTAATACTTCAGGGCCATCATTGATCAAATCTTCGTACAAAAAGACCCTAATCTGTGATGGATCAAAACGTTCATAGTATCGTTTCAAATGTTGACCGTACAGCGGACCAGCATTTTCTCCAGATTCGATTCGCCGTTTCATCTGCTCAAATCTTTTCCACAGATCTCCCTCCAGCTTTCTTTTATCCCTGATGCGCATTTTATGGTCAGAGTAGAATGCATCACTATGCTCACGCAAGATTGCTATCAGTTTTACAGTAGGGATCGACTCCCAGATTCTTTGTGCGGCCAGTTCAGTTCCAAGATAGAGCGGGGATGCCTCCCCGATTGCCTTTTCAGTGCTTACATCGTCAAATAGACGTCGATAATCATCCAGCTTATCAATCACTATTTCGTTGCGGTCTTCAGACTTTAGCAGTTCTTTTTTCCTTTCATGCGCAAAGAAATTGGGTTCCTTGAGTACAGGCATAAATACATCCGGGTGTTGCCGCAAATAATGATAAAGTGACGTGGTGCCCGATTTGTAGGCGCCAATGATAATAAAGTTCGGTAATGTCATCGTAAAAATGCTTTTTAAGTTAATGATGGTTTGTTATATCTGGATTAAAATTAGAATCTTCCACCAATATACATGAAAAATTCTTCAGGACAGGAGATTTTCCAGTTCGAATAAACATTTTCTGTTCCAGTTTTCAGCGTATTGATGGGCATTATGTTTCAGTGTTTGTCTGGTGATGTCACTATTTAATAAATCGATAATGGCCTGAATAAATTCTTCAGTCGTTGCCGCGACTATAAATGCATTATCCACGCCATCATCAAGCCCGTCCGCCCCGGAAGGCGTCGTGACCAGTGGTTTTGCATAGCCCAATGCCTCAATGGTTTTAATTTTCAGGCCAGTGCCAAACGGCATCGGATTAACGACAATTGTAGCCGACTCATAAGCGGGTTTAAGGTCATCCAGTTCTCCCAGCTTAACAATTCCCGGTTGACCCTCGATTACATTACACAATCGACCGCCAATGGCCAGTTCGGCCTGCGGGAATTCTGCCAGTACACTCGGGAATATCTCTTTGACGAGATACTCACAGGCCTTGACGTTGATGGCATTGTCAGAACCAATAAACAGAATTCTGTTGCCCGGTTGCGGATCCGATTGCGGCGGAAAGCTGGGTACGAAATGCCCCACGGTAATGACATCGCGATGGGTCATTGACCTAAAGAATTCTGCTTCCTTGTTCTGGATCGCGATTATCGCGTCCGCTCTATTGAGGCCCCTGGCTTCTTCTCTTTGTGTGGTTGAAAACCAGTTGGGTCGTTCACCCTGATCGAGATAACGCTGGTGTCGATTGGTGAATACATCGTGTGTATCAATCAGCTTTAATACGTCGTTGCCAAAACAGGTCAGCGCCTTTGATAGAAATACGTATTCAATGATGACGGTATCGAAGTCTATTTTGTCAGCCAAATTTCGGATAACTGTATCCAGAGCCCGATCATACCAGTCATCTATTTGATAAGCATAGGCCGAAGGTAATCCGAGTTTTCTCTTGAGTTTTCGAAAATACTTTTTAAATTGATAACTGGGTGGATGATACCGTGCGTTAATATAGTGCTCTCCCCAGTGGGACTGCATTGCCATGCGATCACCATTTTCTTTTTCGACATGCAGAAACCAGACTTCGTGTCCCTGAGACTGAATGCCCGAGATTAGGGATTGTATCCTTGCGCGGTTTCCGGCGGTTTGTGGATGCGTAGGTGTTGGAGATATGACCAGTATCTTTCTGTGTCTCGGTTCGTTTGACATTTGATGTGCTTTATTGATCGCTGTTCATATTCTACGTTAAGCTCACAAGGAGTTAAATAAGCATAATATATGGCCAAAAAGCCTACGGCTCGTTTCTGACTTTTGCCGGTCCACTGCTTGTTATTGAGCGCTAGTTGATTATAGTGTACACAAAAGCTTTAACGATGCATGAAATGTAGCCGTTAATAAAATTATTAGCGGTTGGAAAGTAAAGCGGCCAATAAATTATTTTCCTTAATGATTAACTGAACCGAGCGTACTGACTAAGAGAGATCAACGACGTGTATAAACTAAAAAGATACTGGACACGATTCTGGATGATATTTGCGGGTACAGGACCGATGGGTCGCTGTGCCTGTGGTCTGGCCGGGTTATTCTCACCGCCGTTTTACGGGCGGGTTCCGTTAGCATCGATTGGCAGGAATGGGTATGTATCCCCAACGGCGACCATTCATCATCCCGGGTTAACGATTAATAGAAAGACCTTTATCGGTGATCACGTGATGATCTACCAGGACCCCGAAGGGGGAAGCGTGGACCTCGGCAAGGGTGTGCATGTGCATCGTCATACCACGATCCAGACGGGTAAATCGGGTCGCGTGGTTATTGGGGAAGGCACCCATCTCCAACCCAGATGCCAGTTATCTGCGTATAAGGGATCTATCATTATAGGTGAAAGAGTAGAGATTGCCCCTAACTGTGCGTTTTACCCCTACGGGCATGGAATGAATGCCGGGGAAGCCATCGTCAAGCAACCATTGCAGAGTAAAGGCGATATCGTGATCGGTGACGATGTCTGGCTCGGGTTCGGTGTCATTGTGCTTGATGGTGTCAAGATAGGTCAGGGCGCGGTGATCGGCGCTGGTTCGGTCGTGTCGAAAGATATCCCGGATATGGCGATAGCGGTCGGCGTGCCGGCAAAGGTTGTGAAAATTCGCACAAGCGAACAAGTATTTTGACTGCAGAAAACTTAATTACGAAAAAATCCGAAGCGCTTGATAAGCTTTTTGATCGTAGGTTTGGGCTGGAATAAAAGTACACTGATAATCGCAAAAAATAATTTCGAATGGTTTAGTGGCTGCCCGGATAAGCTGAGGCCTTTGCGGTGGTATTGCCAGAACGTCTTGTCACGACCCTCCCAGAAACCATTGGCCAAAAATTCATAATATTTTACAATCAGTGCTTTTAGTCGGGTATCAAACTCATTTTTATCCAGAAAATCGTGCGCAAACCGGATAAACAGATCAAAGTTGGACCATAAAATCGTGTTCAGTGGTTTGGCAGATTTTGATGTTTCGGAATCTTCGTGAATTCTAATACCAGTGAGTACCTGATGGACAAAGCCGAAATCACATCCAGGCAGGATTTCATACATCAACTCAACATCAGCATGCAGCTTTTCAGGATTGTAGAAAAAGGGCCGGTTTCTGATCAGGTCAGCCCTTAACAGCGTCGAGCTTGGTGAAAAGAATGGATAGAATTCCCCAAGCAGTGACAAACGGCCCACCTCAATGCCTGTGATAATTTTCAGATCTTTATTCAGCCCTCTGCAGCGCATGGTTTTACCCGCCATGCTATATGCCCCCACAACACCGATACTCGCTTTCGATATTGCCAGTGTAACCATCTCTGCCAGGCATTCCGGGTACAACCAGTCATCTGCGTGAAGTATTTTACAATACTGACTATCCGCACTCATTTGCTTAACAGCGAAATTATGGTTCTCAAGCGCTGACAAAAGTTCTGACGTGTTGATGATTGTGATTCGTGATTCCTCTTGCTGGTATGACTGGGCGATTTCAAGCGTTCGGTCGGTGCTTTGATTGTTTACGATGATGAACTCCCAGTTGTGATAACTTTGGGCCAAAACGCTCTCAATACACTGAGAAAGGTAAGGTTCACCGTTATGAACAGGGGTTATAATGCTAATTAGTGGCATATCATCCATAATTTTCTCAGTTTGATTGATGTCCGATACAGATTATCCAGGTGCGTGATCAATCCTGGATATACTTTCATCTATAGATCAATGTTAATTCAGCTCACCATACTATAAAAATATGTTACGATGCGTCCAACTGATTAACCGAGCAAAGGTGCACAGGTATTGTTCGGCACCGAGCCCTTTGTGCTTGAACGAATGAAAACGAATAATGCCGGTGATTAATTGGTCATTCGGCAAAATGTCAAGAATCCTGACCCGCTAACCCATATTATCAATCTTGATAAAATATCATATCGGATTCACTTTTTATTCCTGCCGGTTTACCTTACAATTACCGCTTGTTTATCGCTTAATAGGGATTGTTTTACGCAAGGAGTATGCGAGTATAAATAGTAAAAACAATGAGTTATTATGCTTTTCGGTTGCAGTGGTATGGTACTTGCTACATTTGCTGGGACGAGATCGTTCGGTGATGCGTACGTTAAAGCCGAACACGTCAGGGGCCTGGTTGATTGACAAGTCAGTTAACTGGATAAGCCCGTATGCGTACCGGTTGTCATCCCGAAAACCATAGCGGCAATCAAATTGGAAAATGAGTGATATCGCTTGATTTAAACAACCAATATTGCAGGGTGAAAAAAGATGAACACATTGTCATTAAATGAAGAGCGAGGGTATGTACGATGATATCTAAAATTTTGGCTAGTAAAATTCTGCTCGTGCTTGCTCTAGCAGCAGTACTTGGCGGTTGTGGAGGTGGAGGTAGCAGCAGTAGCAATAATAATGGAGGAAATACCGGGTCCAGCGAATGGGATACCATGAAGTGGGATCAGGGTACATGGGGTTAATCGGAACATTTCTACAAATTAGAGGTTAATTAGATATGAAAAAAGTAATCATCGCCGGAACAAGTTGCCTGATGTTAATGACAGGTAGTTATGCCAGTTGGGCAGAGCAAGTACTTAACGGAAATCTGAATAGTTTTACTGCAGGGGATACAGCCCGGGCAGCAGACGTTAATGAGAATTTTGATGAATTGCAGAGAGTGGTCAATGTCAATGATACGGCGCAGACCAGTCACGCTGCGGATGCTGCTGCGCATCACGCTAAGTACACCGATGCTGAAGCACAGGCCGCTGCTGCGCTACCCATCGCGACTCACGCTGCGGATGCTGGCGCACATCACGCCAAATATACTGATGCCGAAGCACAGGCCGCTGCTGCAGCGCCCATTGCAACTCACGCTGCGGATGCTGCTGCGCATCACGCTAAGTACACTGATGCCGAAGCACAGGCCGCTGCTGCAACACCGATTGCGACCCATGCCGGGATTGCGGACGCCCATCATATTCGATATGCGGATAGTGAGGCGGTTACTGCAGTTACTAATTCCGGCTCATTTGCTGCGGCCAGCCATACCCATGTCGAAGCGGATATCACTGATTTAGGTAACTGTCCATCAGACATGGTGAAGGTGGGTTCGTTCTGTATTGATAAGTATGAAGCCTCTATAACGCAGGATCTTGCCGGTACCACTCCTGCTTTATCGACCGATTGTAACGTGAATGGTAACGATTGTTCTGCATTATATGCGCAAAGCGCGTCGGGCGTGACACCATCTATAGACTTTACCTGGTTTCAGGCGCAACAGGCCTGTGTGAATGTTGGTAAACGCTTACCGACGAATGCCGAGTGGCAGGCCGCCGCAGCCGGTACACCTGATGATGGTACTTGCGTCGTTTCACCTTCGGCGCTAAGTAATGCAGGTAGCGTTCCGGCATGTGTTTCGAGACATGGTGCATTCGATATGGTTGGTAATGTTAGCGAGTGGGTTGCTGACTGGGTATCAGGAGGTGCAGCTGAATCGACAAGCACGGGTAACTTTGGTGGCGATAGAATAGTCGCTCAAGGGGCAACTACTCAAACTGGTAACGTTAACATGCCTGCAGCGTTAATTCGTGGGGGGTCACATAATTCCTCTTCTACAGTGGCCGGCGTGTTTTTCCTGTTGGCAAATGCGTCACCAGCTTACCACGATACTGTAACCGGATTTCGTTGTGCGAAGTAAATCCTTGTGGTTTTGTTGCCGGACATAACCGGATTTATCAATGTTACAAGGAACAGGCCGCTGATTTCAGCGGCCTGTCTTTAACAGGGGGCATGAAACCATCGATTGGCAGTATCAGGCCTGATTTTCGTAATTCACTTGTTTGATGAGCGCCAATTCCGTTGGCTAGATACCGGTCGATTATCGTATAATCGGCTATTTAAAACTGGGCGGGCCCAATCGCTTTCCTGAAGTTGATCCGTTCAACCGATTTGAGATTTCAACGCTTCGATGAACCTCATCAATGGAAGAAGACTGAGAGCGAGTTGATGGGGCCTGTACACGAATAACACGTTATTAAACACTACAATATTAGCATTTATTGATACTCTTTAATGATTAGAAATCCTGAGTTCACTTGATCCCGTGCCATGTTCGTTACGCCCGCCATGCTGAAATTTCCGATATTGACGACCGTTAGCCGTTGCGCGGTTGTCGGACTGGCCGTCTTGTCGCTTGCCAGTTGTGGCGGTGGTAGCGCAGGCAGCGACGCCAATCAAAAACCGTTGGCCGTTAATGACAGTGCGGTGACAACCCAGGGCGCAGCGGTAATTATTAATGTAATTAGCAATGACAGTGATGCCGACGGCAGTATTGTGGCCAACAGTATCTCAATCAGTTTAGGCCCCAGCAATGGTCATGTGAACGTCAATAGCGATGGGTCTGTGACCTATAGTCCCAATGCCAGTTTTCAGGGATCGAGTGATAGCTTTAAATATACCGTTAATGACGATAAGGGCGCGACATCGAATGTTGCGACAGTCACAGTCAGTTTTCAGTCCAATACTGCGCCGGTGGCACAGAATGATAACGTGCTGGCACATGCAACAGTGCCGACCATTATAGATGTCTTGAGCAACGATAGTGATAGCGACGGAAGCCTGGACGCCGGTTCAGTTGCAATCGGTTCAGACCCCGGCAATGGTACCGCGATCGTGAACAATGACGGGACTGTGGCCTATACATCGAATGCAGGCTATACCGGGTCTTCCGACAGCTTTACTTATACCGTTAAAGATAACGATGGCGCGGTATCCAATATTGCAACGGTGTCTATAACGCTTAATTATCCTCCGGATGCGAATAACGACAGCGCGCAAACCAACCAGGGATCGGCTGTCATCATTAATATTCTACAAAATGATACTGACCCCGAGCTGCAGCTCGATGCAAGCTCTGTCGCGATCGGTACCGCACCCACCAATGGATCGGCAGTTGCCAATGTTGACGGTACAGTGACCTATACGCCGAATGGCGGATTTACAGGGCCCACTGATAGTTTCAGTTACACGGTATCCGATAACCACGGAGTGGCGTCAAACGTTGCAACGGTAACCGTCTCGATAAATGCGCGTCCGGTTGCGAATAACGACAGCGCGCAGACCAATCAAGGATCGGCTGTCATCATCAATATCCTGCAAAATGATAGCGATCCGGATGGAACGCTACAGGCAAATAGTGTTGTCATCATAAGTCCTGCAACGAACGGTAATGCAGTCAATAATAATGACGGCACCGTGACCTATACGCCCAGCGGCGGATTTACAGGACCCACTGATTTCTTCAGCTACACGGTAGCCGATAACCAGGGAGCCGTGTCAAACGTTGCAAACGTAACCGTTTCGGTGAATGCGCGCCCGGTTGCAAATAACGACAATGTGCAGACCAATCAAGGATCGGCCGTCATCATCAATATCCTGCAAAATGATAATGACCTGGACGGCACACTGCAGACGAATAGTGTTGTGATTATCAGTCAACCAACGAATGGTAATATCGTCGATAATAATGACGGCACCGTGACCTATACGCCCAACGGCGGATTTACAGGGCCCAGTGACAGTTTTACTTACACGGTATCCGATGACCAGGGGGCGACGTCGAACATTGCAACGGTGACCATATTGGTTAACCAGATTCCACAGGCGTCTAATTTTTGTGGTAACACACCGCAGGAGCAGTTTTATACCGGCACGCTTCCGGCGACGGATCCGGACAATAGCCCGGGAGGACTGGTTTATAGTCTGGGTGCCAATGGTGTAGACGGTAACGGGCCAGTGTTTACTGCAAAAGGGAAATTTGAAATCACCAATAATCTGACTGGTGCGTTTAAATATACACCGAATGCGCATCCGTCACGACGAGGCAGCGACACCATTATCTACCATGTTGAAGACACTGTAGGGGGTGCGGCCGATGCAACGGTGACTGTCATTATCAATCCGCGCATCATGCCGCTAGGCGATTCGATAACCCAGGGGATTGTCGACAACCTGGCGCCACCTCATTCGACCCGTATTGGTTATCGTGAAAAACTGCAGAATGATTTGACGGCCAATGGTTACGGCTTTGATTTTGTCGGTGCACGTAGCATGGGCAGCGGTGCGGGGATTGATCCTGACAACAATGGTTATGCCGGAGCCAGGTCCGATGAAATCGATACCGGTACGGGTACAGATGATGAGATCTTGACGGTCAATATCCCGAGCATTGATACGATGTTGGCTAATAATCCTCCCGATATCATCCTGTTGCATCTCGGTACCAACGATATCATTCAACTGAGCCCGAATGATCCGCCGATAACCAGCGTTGAGTCAATCCTGACCAAGATCAACGCGTGGGAGACCAGTGCCAACGGTAATCCTGTCGCGGTCGTGCTGGCAAGAATTATTGATCAGTGTGTAAATTTCCCGACCGACTGCGGCACCGGTGAGACAAGGGTCTCGACGTTTAATAACAGTGTCGTGACGATGGCGCAGGGCAAGAACGCGGGTAACGGCCCGGATGAACTCAATATTGTGAATCAGTTTGGGGCGTTATTGAATGGCTCTAACGTGCCTGATATCGCTTTATATGGTAACCAGTATCACCCGAATGCAAGTGGTTACAATAAGATGGCCACCCGGTGGTTTAATAGTCTGACAAACCCAACAACCGCGCCTGCAATTTTAACCAAGTGTCCCTGAATATTGTTACGCTGGTAAATCGAGTGCTTTTCCGCTACGGTTTGGGCTGATTTATGATCTATTTCATAGAGATAGTCATGAAATCTGATCATCTGCCGATAGCTAATTAATAGCGAACAGTAACGTTTATAAACAACATAACGGATTGAATTAAATAAGAAATGGATAACAGAATTATCTTTCTCGGTGGTTCTCCGCGATCCGGGACCACGCTACTGCAAAATATGCTTGATTGCCATCCCGAGATACTCGGCGGTCCCGAGTTTTTGCATCTTCCCGACATCGTTCGCCTGAGAAACCAGCTCCAGGGTTCGGTTGAAAAGAACTGGATCAGTCTGATTTGTTCTTCGGACGAGGTCGATGATCAGATTCGCTCGATGATCCTGAATCTTTTGCTGCCTTTTGCTGACAAACATGATGCGAAATATCTCAGTGAAAAGACACCGGAAAACGTACTGGTGTTTAGCCGGTTGATTGAGCTTTTTCCTGACGCAAAATTTATCCATGTTGTCCGCGATCCACGAGCGACGATTGCGTCTTTGTTATCGGTAGGAAAAAAGGCCAGGGAAAAGGGTGAGGCGCCAGCGCCGTTTGCCAGGAATTTATCATCTGCCATAGCCTATGTCAGAAAATGCCTGAAGGCAGGATTTGATGCGCATGCCGCAGCGCCTGAGCATGTTTTTAACGTTGTTTATGAAGATTTGACCAGGGAGCCTGAGCGAGTTAGTCGCGAATTATGTGATTTCCTCGGTGTGGAATGGTCTGAAAGCCTGCTCAAGCCGGGTGAAAAGAGCCACTTGGGAGAAGCAGCCATTACGGTGAACTCAAAGGAAATCTGGTATGACGCTAAAACCTATAATTCCAACCCGAATACCAGCAGTCTTGAAAAATGGCGGTCAAGCCTGAATGCAGTACAGCAAATCGCCATCGTCCGCTCCTTTTCAGGTTTTGATCAGTTAAAGCAACTCGGTTACCAATTGTCAGTTAACGACCTGGACACCCGGGATAAAATTACCGGAAACTTAATCTATTCCGTTGGTCGTGTATTCACTGCGCTTAAAAAACGGTTGAGGGCGCTAGTGGGCTAGCCGATTAGTGTTTTGAAGCTTATGGATGAAAGACTGGACGATAACAGGCCTCGGGTGAACATTATTACAAAGCGGATGAGTCATCACGCAAAGGGATCAGGTTATGATCGCCTGGCTGATTATCTGGATGGTAACCGGATAGAACCGGTATCGCAGTGGGGGATCGGCCAAAGCGTTGTTGCAAGAGTGTTGAAACCATTTGTTAAAAACTCCGGTACACGGTGGTATCAGCGGGATTGTATGATGGCTGAACTGAGCGCTGCGGGGCAATGGATTAATGGTAACAATCAGATTTTTCATTTCCTCTATGGCGAAAATTCGTATCGCTATCTGGGTAAGTTGAAGTCGATCAAAAAGGGTAACAAGATAATCGGCACATTTCACACACCGCCAGACAAGTTTGAAGATGTTGTTACGGAAAGATCACATATGAAGGCTCTCGATGGCATCGTTGTCGTCTCGACGATGCAACAGGAATATTTTTCCCGGTTTGTAACGCCCGAACGTGTTTTTTATGTGCCGCATGGCATTGATGTAGAAGCGTACCAGCCCAATGCAGCAATAAAATGTCAACAGGATAGCGGGGCGACTCGGTGTTTGTTTGTAGGTTCCCATTTACGGGATCTGGAAACCCTGTCGGCTGCGGCAAAAATACTGGAAACCCGTTTGCCGCAGCTTCATTTTACCGTTGTAACTTCGACATCATATCAGCATTATTTAAATGGTTTGACAAATATCGATTTTCAGACCGGAATTGCTGCGGAAGCGTTGCTTCAGTTATACCAAACGGCAGATATTTTTGTTATGCCATTGCTTGAGTGTACGGCGAACAATGGTCTGCTGGAGGCAATGGCATCGGGGATGCCGATTGTTTCGACTGACCTTCAGGGTGTGCGGGACTATGTTAATAACGATTGTGCGGTGTTAACGCCAAAACAGGATGTTGATAGTCTGGCTGATGTTTTGATTGAACTGGCAGCCAATCAATCAAAAAGGGAGGCTATGGCTGTGGCCAGTCGGGAAAAGGCACTTGAGTTCAGGTGGGAGAACGTCGCCGACGAGATGAATAGGATTTACCAGCAGTTAATGTAATGGGTTTGACCCGGAATATTGAGAAAAAACATATTCAGTTAAAAGAAGCGTTTTCTTAAAAGATGAAATCTGGTCACATTAAACGAAAGATTAAAAAAATACTCGGTTTATCGGGTAAGGATAGGCGCGGGTTCAACCATGGTGTCACGGCTAATGTACAGGAACCGGCGCTACGGGTTGCCGGAGAAATCAGAGGAAAGAATCGGGCGCCTGCATTAATTATTCATGGTGTTGCGCCCCGGTCTGGCACGGTTTATGTCGGTGAGCTGTTGCGCTTGCATCCCGATCTGTCAGCCTACCCAAACGATATGTGGGAAATTCCGTTCCTTGAAACGACAGGGGATTTGATCGATGCCCAGCGTCATTTCATCAATGCGTATAAACAGAACAAGGATAAAATCGGCCAACATGATTTTTTGCCGTTGTTCGGCGCGTCATTAATGGCTTATCTATACTCATTTGTGCCTGAAGGCAAGGGCATGTTGCTAAAGATTCCCGATGTTCAGTATCTGGATCTTTTCTTTTCGGTGTTTCCCAATGAATACCCAATCCTGTTGCTCAGGGACGGGCGCGACGTTGTAGGTTCAACAATCAAGTCATGGCCGGAGGATGATTTCGCGGAGATATGTCGACTATGGGACCTCGGCGCAAAAATGATTTTGGAGTTTGTACAGCAATATGAGAACACTGGCCAGAAATTTCTAATGGCCCGATATGAGGATGTACTTAAGGATCCAGCGGGTTTTGTTCGCGATGCATGTGAGCGCTTTGCCTTGAATATTAGTGCCTATCCATACGACAAAATTCCTGAAATTTCTCTGAGAGGCTCCTCGCGTTACAAGAGTGATGGTAAGGTGATCTGGGATGCTGCTGATAAACCCGCAGGTTTTAGTCCGAAGGGTCATTGGCTAGAGTGGAGCTCATCACAAAAGCGAATCTTTAAAGGCATTGCAGGCCAGACACTGATTGATACAGGCTATTGTCAGGATTTGAATTGGTGATGGAAAGCGTGGAAGGAAAACTTAATGTCATGCTGCTGGTAAACAGTTTTCTGCCTTCTATCGGTGGCAGGGAGATTGTTGTGCATTATCTGGCTACGGCATTACAGGATCTGGGGCATGCACCGCGTGTGATTTGTTCGGGCGGCTGGAGGAAAAGCCGGCATCTCGAGTTTGATTATCCCGTCATCAGATATCCTGCGTTTAGAGGCAAGTTCCCTGAGCGGGTGCGGTATCTGCAACTGGTAGTAGATACTTTGTTTCATCAGTGTGACGTGATCCATGCCCATGCGACCTATCCGTCCGGACTTGCTGCAGTACGCCTGAAACGGAACAAAAATATCCCTCTGGTTGTTACACCGCATGGTAATGATATTCATACGATTCCCGAGCTCGGGCACGGACTGCGCCTGGATCCGGAAAAGGATAAAAAGATTCGTATGGCGGTGAATCAGTCAGAATTGTTGACAGCGATCAGTGGTAGCGTCGAGGCTTCGTTAATAGAGGCTGATGCGCCAAAGTTAAAAATAAGGGCTATTCCGAATGGTGTCGATATTGATCGATTTTCTCGTGAAAAATCCGCTGACGTGCTGGAATGGTTAGGGGTGCCGCCATCTTCAAAATTGATTGTAACCGTGGGTCGCTACAACCCGAGAAAGGGGCAGGATGTCCTGATCAGGGCCATGCCCCGAATATTGAAAGCGCAGCCTGACAGTGTCCTTGTTATCGTTGGTGATAATACTGAAGCCTTGAGGCCATTAATTACTGACCTGGAATTGACAGACAAGGTGATTTTGACGGGTGGTATTAGTCCACCAGTGATCGTTGGATCACAGGATTCGTCAAATGAATTGAATAACAACGACAGGTTGGCCGACCTGTTTCTTCAAAGTGAGATGTATGTGTCTGCCGGCGTAGCGGAAGGGGCAGAGGGCCTGTCCCTCGCGGTACTCGAGGCGATGGCTTCGCGTCTGCCCGTGGTCGCATCCGATATCTCCGGGAACCGGGACATCATCACCAACAGGGATAATGGTTTTCTTGTCCCACCGGGGAATCATGAAAAACTTGCCGAGGCCATCATCGAGATGTTGGATAGCCATGCGCTGCAGCAGAGTATGCGAGAAAAATCCAGAAAAGTGGCAGAAAAGTATCAATGGATAGAAATAGCAAAAATGTATATCGATGTGTACAGGGAAGCGATCGAAATTTCTCATCGACGTTAAGGCTGTCGCGCGTTATCAAGAATGATCAGTTTATATTTTGCAAAGAGGATTAATTGATTCATGATAATTAACACCCTGACGGCAGGGCCAGGTTTGTGAATAGCGTTACAAGCTGGCGTCAATTCGAGAAACAGGTGCGTTGCAAGTCACCGTGCCTGCTGTGTGATTTGGACAGGTATCACGATGCTATTCTGGTGGCCGGGTGTCAGCGTTCGGGCACAACGATATTGTCCAGGATTATTACCCAATCTGACGGAGCTGACGGTTATCAATACACGAACGATGATGAGCTGGACGCCGCACTGATCTTGTCCGGTCAAATCAATCATGATCCCGAAGACAATAAACGTTATTGTTTTCAGACAACTTATTTAAATGACAGCTTTCCGGAATACTTTGATCATGATGATTTCAGGCTGGTCTGGGTACTTCGTAATCCATACTCAGTCATCTACTCAATGATTCATAACTGGAAACGCGGCGCATTGAATCGGTTATTCAACCGGTGTGGTGCCCGGTTCCTGGAGGGTAAAGAAAAAGACCGTTATGGGCTGTTTGGCAGTTGTGCAGTTTCCAGAATACGCAAGGCATGTCTTTCCTATAACGGCAAGGTTTCTCAAACTAACGAGCTGTTCGATAAGCTCGGATCGGGCCGGATGCTGGTTGTTGAATATGATGAGGTGATCAAACATAAGTCCAGATTATTACCGGAGATATACGAGTTTTTAGGCATGCAGTATAAAAACGAATATGAAGATAAATTGCATTCTCGCAGTATCAACAAGAGTGACAGATTTTCTGGCAGCCATAAAGAGATGATTCAGCAAGCCTGTTGGGATTTGTACTGTGACATGCGCGATAAATATTGCAGTTTATAAAATGTCGACCCAATTAGCGGGCTAGTGGAAACAGTTTTGTGGAAAAAAAGAAATTAAAAATACTATTTGTGACATCGGACAGGTATCCACCGTTTCGACCTGCAGCAAAGGTTGTTTTTGGTGAAGAAATGGCGAAAAGAGGGCATGTCATCGATTGGTTATTACAGGCCGAGAAAAATTGTACTGAGAATTATTCAACGCCTTACGGAAACGGAACCGCCTATATTGGTAAAACGGATGATGGACACTCCCGATTCGCTCGCTTAAAAAAGCATATATATGGTTTTTTACATGACCTTCAGCTTTTGAAACTGACAAAAAAAAATCACTACGACATTATTCAGGTGAAGGACCAGTATCTCGCTGCGGTATTGGCAATTATTGTATCCAGGATCAGGAAAATTAAATGTTGTTACTGGTTGGCCTATCCGCACGCTGAGGCATCCCTGTATGCTGCAAGGCAAGGGATTGCCAGATACCGATTTTACTATTTTTTACGCGGAAGTGTTTTCAAATTATTGCTGTACAAGATCATATTGCCCTTGTCAGACCATGTCTTTGTTCAAAGTGAACAAATGAAAAAAGATATCGCTGCATACAATATCGACGAAGACAAGATGACGCCAATACCAGGATCAATCAGCCTGGCTGATATTCCGTTCGAGGCCGCACAAGGTTTTCCGGAGAAGCCTTGTAGTGGAAATATGATCGTATATCTGGGGACCTTGATCAGGGCCAGAAGGCTGGACTTTGTTATTCGCATGATGTCTGTCGTGTTAAAAGAGGCACCCGATGCAAAATTGTATCTGTTAGGCAAGGGAGAGATGCCCGAGGATGAACAGTTATTAAGGGATGAAGCACGAAGCCTGGGGATTGGAGAGCATATTGTCTTTACCGGGTTTTTGCCCATGCGCGAAGCGTGGAACTACATTCGTCGGGCTGATGTATGTATTTCACCCTACTATCCTACGCCAATACTGAATTCAACGTCACCAACGAAATTAATTGAATACATGGCAATGGGTAAGGCAGTAGTAGGGAATAATCATCCTGAGCAGGATATCGTCGTTAATGAAAGCGGCGCAGGTTATTGTGTCCCCTGGAATGAAAAAGAATTCGCCGGTGCAGTTTTAAAAATCATTAAAAATCCAGAACTGGCAAAACAGATGGGCAAAAAAGGCAGAGAATATGTCGTTAACAACAGGGTTAACAGCACAATGACGGATTTGATTGAGAAACAGTACTACCGCATTCTATCTTTGAGTGAAGAATAATCTGTATTTAACTATAAATGTTTTCATAAATGGAACAAAAGAAAAAACTGGTTATTATTGTACCTGCCCATTGGGAGGCACTGATGGGTGGTTCACAATACCAGGCTAAAATGCTGATTGATTATCTCCTGCCACAAAACAGATTTGAGATTTTCTATCTGGCACGACGAGTTCCAGCTCATTCAACGAACCGTGGGTATTCAATTGTACAAATAGCGGGTCAGACTGCTTTCAGGAAATATGGATATTTCCTCGATTCAATCAGGCTTTATCGATTACTGAAAAAAATTAAACCGGATGTTATTTATCAAATGGTGGGCAGCGCCTACACTGGTGTTGCTGCTTATTACGCAAAAAAAACGAGATGTAAAATGTTCTGGCGGATTACCAGTGACAAAAGTGTTGAAATCCAGGGCTCGTTAACCTGGCGTGAATTTTTGCCGCACAGATTACTGGAACGGAGGTTGATGGGTTACGGGATCAGGCGTGTGCAGTACATTGTTGCGCAAACAGATACCCAGGCGAGATTGCTGGAGAAAAATTACCAGAGATCTCCAACGGCGGTGATCAGAAACACTCACCCTATACCATTAATAGAATCATCGCAGAAAAGTTTGCCATTAAAGGTAGTTTGGATTGCTAATTTTAAAAAATTAAAGCAGCCGGAAATATTTGTTCAGTTAGCCGCTGATTTGCAGGATCGTAGTAATGCTCAATTTGTTATGGTAGGGGCGCCTGCTCCAAAAGAGGGGTGGTATAAAGAGATTGTTGGGCGTATTAGTGCTCTCGTTAATATCGAGTACAAAGGGATTTTAAAACAGGATGAAGTCAACGCCCTGCTGGCAGAATCTCATGTTCTGGTCAATACCAGCGAGTATGAAGGATTTTCCAATACGTTTATTCAGGCCTGGTTGCATGAAGTACCGGTGGTCAGCCTTAATTCCAATCCTGACAATTTGCTGGATAATGATTATCTTGGCGGTTTTGCCAACGGGGATTATCATAAGCTGTTACAGTTGGTTTCCAGTCTGCTCGATAATCCGATGCGGATAAAGGGCTATGGTGAAAGGTCGCGATCATTTGCTGAGAAAACATTTTCCAAAAAAAATATTGAGCAACTAGCTGCCTTGTTTGCGCAATGATACGAAAATTATATTCGACCATGATGGTGGCTGCCAGCAATGTAACTAGTGACATCAAATGATATGAACAAGATTCCCTATATACTGTTTTTTACAGTGGTTACCATTCCCTTTCTTACCGGGCCAATGGTAGGTATGCCGCGTTCGTTAAATATCGTCGTAGAACTGTTTTCAGCGCTGGTATTTCTCACGATATTAGCCTATGGCGCTTACCATAAAAAGCTATCTATCAGTATCAAATATGTGTTGCTTTTCTTTTTTATCTGTTTCCATTTCTTGATAGGTGCCGTTGTTAACGGGGTTGAACCTACCACTATCATCGCAGGTATCAGGAATTATTTTAAATATTTGCCGTTGTTCCTGCTCCCGCTCGTATACGAATATAACGACAATGACATAAAGAGGCAGTTGTATGTTCTGTTGATTCTCGGAATGTTCCAGTTTCCAATAGCATTGTTCCAAAAATTTGTGTTGTCAGTCCATCCAGATATCGTGGCAGGAACATTTGGTATTGGATCTATAATGTCATTGTATCTGGTTTGCTCAATCGTGATTCTGACAGGATTTTATTTTAAAGAAAGAATTAACGGGAGAATGTTGGCGATTCTGATCCCTTTTCTTTTTATTCCCACAACAATAAACGAGTCTAAGGGAACATTGTTTTTGATGCTTTTAGGCCTGATCGTGGTGATGTTATCAGTTAGACTTAAAAAGTCACACGTAGCGATGGCTGTAGGAGCGCTGGTCGTTATGCTGAGTACATTTACCTTCATCTATAACCAGTCATACACGGTAGGCGGCAAGGAGAGTTTGCTAGACTTTATGCTGGATCTTGATCAAGGAATAGGATTCTACCTATACAGCGGTGATTCCACGGCTATTGATACCGGAAATGCTCTGGAGTCATCCAGTAGCGTGATCGGTGCGAAGTCACAAATTGAAGCAGATAATTACAAGATTAGAAGAGTCGATGCGTTTATCTTGCCGATAAGAGTTCTGGGAGAAGAACCGGTAAAGCTAATGGTGGGTCTGGGATTAGGTAATGCATCAGAGTCTTCCTTGAAGAGATTTGGGTTTTCTGGGCAATATGCTTTCCTTTCAAAACTTACTGAGGCGATGCCGGCGTTGCCAAACTTATTATGGGAAATCGGCGTGCTTGGTGTACTGTTGTTTTTAGTCTTTTGCTTTTTTGTTTTTTGGGATTCGCGATTATTGGCAAAAAGCGAAGACAATTCCGGGGTTTTAGCGGTCGGATGGATGGGTGTTGTGGTCATTATTGTACTATCGTTGCCATATAAAAACGTGATGGTATTCGAGGCACCCAGTGCATTATTCTGGTATTTATCCGGTTATATCGTGGCGAGTTGTTCGCGCTTGAGAAAAGAAAAAGCGCTGGAAAACAACGTATACCAGCGATATTAGGCGGGCAATATTTTTAAGGAGATTGGTTGTATAAACTAAAACCATGCGATCGTTATTATCAGTCAACAATTATTATTATCCTCGCGGTGGGGCCGAGGTGGTTTTCCTGTCTCATAACCAGATGTTTGAGGCGATGAACTGGCGAGTTATTCCATTTTCAATGCGCCACCCGAAAAATATTCAGTCGGATTGGTCAGAATATTTTATTGATGAGATTGAATACGGCAGTAACTATTCAGTATTGGAAAAAATAAAGCGAGTACCAAAAACCATCTATTCCCTGGAGGCTCGCTCTCAATTAAATAAATTAATAGCGAATAATCAATTTGACATTTGTCACGTTCACAATATTTATCACCATATATCTCCGTCGATATTCAGCCTTTTAAAGAAAAAACAGATTCCGGTCGTCATGACATTGCATGATTTGAAGATTGCTTGCCCGGCCTACAGCATGCTGGCTAAAGACGGAATATGTGAAAGGTGTAAACAGAATAAAATATATAATGTTTTAATTCAGCGTTGTATTAAAAATTCCGTGTTATTGAGCGGCGTTGTCATGGTCGAGTCAATGTTGCATAAAATGCTTGGCACGTACCATCAGTATGTCGATAAATTCGTTGTGCCAAGCAAGTTTTATATCGAAAAACTGGTTGAATGGGGATGGGACAGGCAACGTTTTATCCATATTCCCAATTTTGTTGATCTGAAGTCGTTTCAACCTGAATATACGCCGGGCGACTATTTTCTGTATTTTGGTCGGCTCAGTAGGGAAAAAGGACTGGTTACGCTAATAAAGTCTGCTTGCAAGGCTGGTGTTCCGTTGAAAATAGTTGGCACCGGTCCTGACGATGAGGCGTTGAAGAAACTGGTCCAGGCGTCTGACGCAAATAACATAGAATTCCTCGGCTATTTGACCGGTGATCCACTACACAGCGTTATTCGCTCAGCCCTTGCAGTAATTTTACCATCCGAGTGGTATGAGAATGCACCAGTGAGTCTGATGGAGTCCTATGCCTTGGGTAAACCGGTGATCGGTGCTGAAATAGGGGGAATACCTGAGTTGATTAAGCAGGACATTTGCGGTTCAGTATTTAAAAGTGGATCTTTCGATGAACTAACCAGCCTGTTACAAAAATATGCCGCATTACCTGGGGAACAGGTCACGGAAATGGGCCGGGCCGGGCGTGCCTGGATGGAGGATGATTTTTCGTTAGAGCAATATCAGTCCAGGATTCTATCATTGTATCGGGATCTCGGGGCGGCTCAGGAATAATCGGTTAAAACAGTTTATGAGAATAATGGTACTTGGATTGCGCGGATTCCCCGATGTTCAGGGGGGTGTCGAAACACACTCTGAACACTTGTATCCATTGCTTATGGAGCTTGGGTGCCAGATCGATGTGATAACCCGCTCTCCCTATATGCCGCCAAATTTATCTGAATGGCGTGGTGTCAGGTTTCATCGTTTGTGGGCGCCCAAATCTAAATCGTTAGAAACGATCATACACTCGATCCTGGGTGTGTTTTATGCTGCCGTTAAAAGACCGGATGTATTGCACATCCATGCCATTGGCCCGTCATTAGTAGTTCCGTTGGCGCGTTTGCTTGGATTGCGCGTCGTTACAACACATCATGGTTTCGACTACGACCGGGAAAAATGGGCTGGCTTCGCAAGCCGGATATTGCGTTTGGGAGAGAAACTGGGTGCAATGTACGCAAGCGAGTGTATCGTCATCTCAAACGTGATCAAGGACTCGATAAAGATCAAGTATGATCGGGAAACTCGACTCATCCCCAATGGTGTCGTTATTCATGGTAAACCGTCAAGCAGTGATATGTTGAATAAGTTTGACCTGAAGTCGGAAAAATATATTTTGCTGGTCAGTCGCCTGGTCCCGGAAAAACGGCATCTCGACTTGATTGAAGCCTACAGGCTGGCCAATCTTGATGATTGGAAACTGGTGTTGGTTGGTGCGACTGAGCACCCCGATGACTATTCACAACAAGTCATCGACAGGGCCAGGGATACACCGGATGTGATTACAACTGGATATCTGACTGGAGAAGCCCTGCAGGAAATATATGCAAATGCAGGATTGTTTGTGCTGCCTTCATCCCATGAGGGATTACCGATCGCGTTGTTAGAGGCGCTTAGTTACGGTTTGACGGTGATAGCGAGCGATATACCCGCAAATCTCGAAGTTGGTTTGCCAGCAGACCAATACTACGAGTTGGGTGATATTGAGGGTCTAAGGAAAAAATTAGCAGATTTTTCTCGAAAGCCGAAAGACAATCAAAAAAGGTCTGCAATATTTCGTTGGCTGGAAAGCAGATACGACTGGAGAAAGATTGCTAAACGTACTTTGGATGTCTATGAACTTGCCAGGAGATGAGCTGATCAAGATTCATAAGAGAAACCGAATTATTTCTGACAAAACTGCGAATGAAAAAATGACATACGATATTACATTGTTTCCAAATACCCTGTCGCCCTGGTTTTCGCAGGTCTATGCCGGCTTGTATGATTTGCAACGGGCCGGTAAAGCAGATATTTCCCTGTCGACTCGATTCAAATATCCGCAACTGGTGGATGCAACTTCACTGGCCATAGAAGTGAAAGAAAAAGCCACTGACAGAACGCTTCGGATTCTGGTCGATCTAAATGACAACAGGAATTTGTCTGTTCCTAGCGTAACAGACTGGTTTGATGTGATCGTAAAAAGAAGTTTTCATCCACCGACCCTGGAAAAGCTGCCAGAAAAAGCGAGGAACAAGATTATACCTTATGGTCTTAATTTTAATTGTGGCAGTCGTGCCATGCCTGTAATGACATTGTTTTTGAATCACCAATTGGTCAGGCTCAAAAATTTGGGGAAGCTCAATTTAAAGAAGCATAAATTTGTATTCCAGCATCAATTAAGATTCTTATTTTATCTGTTTAAAAATAATTTATCGTTGCATGAAGATGACTTTATGGGGACCCCTGGCGGGTTAACAAAAAACAGGATTTTCTTTATAACGCGGCTATTTTCCAGAGGAAACGATCTGACCGAGTTTTCGTATAACAGAATCGAATTGCTAAAAAAACTGAAAAAAGAATTTGGAGACAGTTTTCTTGGTGGCGTTGTAAGAAATTCCTTGTCAGAAAAATATTGTCCCAGGGATCTGCTTTGCGAAAAAGTTTCTCGTCGGGAATATACGACGATGTTACGAGAGTCAGATATTGCAATTTGCACACTTGGAGTTGGAGAGTCAAATCCGTGGAAACTGGGAGAGGCTGTTGCCGGGGCGAGATGTATTGTGACTGAGCCGCTTCGGTTTAAGCTGCCCAATGATCTGGAAGAAGGCGTGCATGTAAAAACATTCGTTACAAACGATGAATGTGTGCAGGCTTGTGCGGAATTGCTGGAGCAACCTGAACTGGTCAGGCAAATGAAAGAAAATACCCAGGATTATTACGAACAATATGTTAGGTCGGACAGGCTTGTCGAGAGGTTTCTGGTCGAAAGCTTATTACGTTATTAAAACTGCTAAACGTCAACTGGTTTCAACGTGAGAAATGCCAGAGAGTCGGAAATTTAATGAACGATGGTTTAGTCGAAATAGTGTAAGCGCAAAACAAACGACGCCCTTTTAACTTGATGGCCTTATGTGCACGCTA
>JBHHVB010000039.1:0-24170 GCA_046754065.1 Gammaproteobacteria bacterium | reverse complement strand
CTTCCCTTAACGGCGCAATATTGACATCCAGCATCATAACCACAAACAAAAACAGCACCATTACCGCACCAACGTAAACCAGCACCAGAACGATGGCAAGAAATTCCGCTTCAAGTAATAACCAGATTGCTGCACTTGTAAAAAAGGCCAGCACCAGAAACAACGCTGCGTGAACTGAGTTTCGAACAATGATCACCATCGTTGCTGAAAAAACGAGGATAGAAGAAAAAATATAAAATATTACGGGTTCAATATTCATTATTTATCGGTAATTTATTTTTTTATTCCTGGATTAAATCAAGTAGCAGGCCATTTTGTGCTTAGCGATACCTTGCATCGGACGCCCTGTCTTCGGCTATCTGTTTTTCCTGCTCATCGCCAAAAGAAAGTAGCATTTCCTTAGTCATTATATTTTCGCCCCGGTTTTCAAAATGGTATTCGAACATCCGGGTCTCAACAATCGCATCCACCGGGCAGGCTTCTTCGCAAAAGCCGCAGTAAATACATTTAAAAAGATCAATATCATATCTCGTCGTACGTCTTGAACCATCTTCCCTGGGTTCTGCCTCAATTGTAATGGCCAATGCAGGGCAAACTGCCTCGCATAGTTTACAAGCGATACATCGTTCTTCACCATTCTGGTAGCGACGCAATGCGTGCCTGCCGCGAAACCGAAAAGATTGTGGTGTTTTCTCTTCCGGGTACTGAACGGTTATCTTTTTTGCAAAGAAATAACGCCCGGTTAATTTAAGACCACGTAACAGTTCAACCAGTAAAAAGCTGTTAAAATAATGTTGTAGTTTACTCATCGCCTATTCCAACTCAGTCGAACCAGGGTGGGACCTGCCCCATGATTAAAAGACCAGCGACCACTATCCAGACAATTGTCACTGGAATAAACACCTTCCATCCCAGGCGCATGATCTGATCATATCTGTATCTGGGGAATGTTGCCCGAAACCATAAAAACAGAAATAGGAATAAAGCCGTTTTCGCCAGCAACCAGACAATACCCGGCACAAAAGAAAATAATTCACCAATCACCGGAATTCCTTCAAACGGTGAAAGCCATCCTCCCATGAACATAACTGCAGTTAACGCAGAAATGATGATCATGTTGGCATATTCTGCCAGGAAAAATAAAGCAAATGTCATCCCGGAATATTCAACATGGAAACCAGCAACAATCTCTGACTCACCTTCAGCAACGTCAAATGGTGCACGGTTAGTTTCTGCCACACCAGATAGGAAGTAGACAACGAACATGGGTAGCAACGGTAACCAGAACCAATGCAATAAACTACCAGTCTGGGCACGAACAATATCCCCCAAATTCAGGCTACCTGCGGCCATCAAAACGACAACCAAAGCAAAACCCATCGCAATCTCATACGCCACCATTTGTGCAGCAGAACGTAATGCGCCCAAAAATGCATACTTCGAGTTTGATGCCCAACCGGCGATTATGATGCCATAGACACTGATCGATGTTAGTGCAAGCAGATAGAGAAGACCGGCATTGATATCAGCCAATACCATACCATCGTCAAAGGGCACAACCGCCCAGGCAGCCAGTGCGGGCGCTAGCGCCAATAGTGGTGCTGAAACAAAAAGGTAACGATTGGCACGAGAAGGAATAATAATTTCTTTTAACGCGAGCTTTAAACCGTCTGCAATCGGCTGTAACAGTCCCCGAGGGCCAACCCGATTGGGACCAATACGTACCTGAATATAACCAATCACTTTACGTTCTGCCAATGTCAGATAGGCGACCGACAACATGATTGGCACAACGATTGCAACAATCTTTGCTACGATGGCAATAACTGTTTGTAGCTCAGGTGGTATCATGCCCCAAAGTGATTGTAGTGCTTCCAATAGTCTTTCCTTTCTATCCCTTTGCCGGGCTTACTTCAATTGATGTGCCATTCAACCCTAGTCCAGTAATCCCGGAAGCAGTTGTACATAGGTAGACGCACTGGTCTGGTACACGCTCATTTAAAACAACGGGCAATGTTAAAGAATGATCACCCTGCCGGGCGATCGCCTCGGCTGTATCTTCAATGCCTAGTTTGTTGGCCATTTGTCTGTTCAACTGAATACCTGCCACTGCGGCATCTGAGGTATTTTGTAGTGGCTCCGCCCTACGAACTAGATTATCTACTGTGTAGATAGGTGTATCAGAAATTCGAACCAAATCGCCATTAGGCAACGACAATTGTTCTGGACATAACCATTTTAGATTATTATTGCCAATATCAGGTGTTTTTACTACAGATCTGATTTCATCCCTGATCTCTTCAGTGGATATATATTCGAAACCTTCTAGTTCGAAAAAATTACCCAAAACCCGCAACACTTTCCACGCTGGCCGGGTTTCACCCAGCGGCTCCACCACACCCTTAAAACTTTGCCAAATTCCCTCTACATTGACAAAAGTACCAGATGTCTCAGAAAACGGTGAAACAGGCAACATGACAGTGGCATAGCTCTCTATCGCGTCGCTTCTAAAGGGTGTTAATGAAACAACCAGGTCAGCGCCATCCATCGCTGCCATCGCCTGAGCTGAATCAGCACAGTCAAACTCGGGTTCGGTGTTCAGCAAAATATAGGCCTTGAGTTTTGCTTCAAGCATTGCTCTCGCATGCAAACCGGTTCCAGCAAGCTCCTCACCATTCAAATGACGATGTGGCAATACGCCAACGATGTTCGCACCCGCACTATTTGCACCATCTGTCACAAAACTCAACACACTACTGCTCGCTTTTGCTATATATCCCGCCAGCGCACGCACGGTTGACGATGCGGGATGCATAAAACTGGAGCTACCTAACATGACGACAGAGTTTTGATTCCCGCTCAGTTGATCAGCGATTCTTCTTTCGCTTTCGGTAATATTTGATTTAGCTAGCAACTCGGCCAAGCCTCCAGGAACCGATGAACTATTCTTCTCAATCAATGCCTTGGCGATTCCAGCGAGGGCCAACTCCATACCTGCCGGGCTGGCAATGATCTTTTTATTGAGCGGATAATTAAAATCGTAATCAAAAGCGTTAACTACTGATACGCTTGCGCCATTTTGAACAGCCTTACGAATTCGATGATTAATCAACGGCTGCTCTTTTCTGACGTTGGAACCGATTAGTAATAGTGATTGGCATTGTTCCAATTCCGCCAGGCTCATGCCTAACCACTGAACAGCTGGCATACACTCCTGATCCCGAAAATCCTGTTGTCCCAGGCGATAGTCAATATTGGCACTACCTAAACCACGGGTAAGTTTTTGTGCCAGATGCATTTCTTCGAGTGTAGAACTCGCAGAAACCAGCGTGCCCAACTGCCCGATACCATTTACACTGATCACCTTCTTCAGCGCTTCCACCGTAAAATCAAGCGCAGTATTCCAATCTGTTCTCTGCCATTTACCGTTGACCTTGATCATCGGTTCTTTAAGTCTGTCTTCGCTATTCAAGGCCTCATAACTGAATCTGTCTCTATCCGACAACCAGACTTCGTTAATCGATTCATTTTCTTTTGGATCGACTCGCATTACCTTGTCCCGACGAACCTTCATGGTAATATTTGATCCGACGCAATCATGAGGTGCGATTGAGTCTCTTGAGGTCATTTCCCATGCGCGGGCAGTATACCTAAATGGCTTTGAGGTAAGCGCACCAACAGGACACAGATCAATGACGTTACCAGACATTTCCGAATCAATAGCTGACTCAATGTAGGTACCAATCGTCATGTTCTCACCACGACCGGTGGCACCCAGTTCTCGCATACCTGCTATTTCCTTACCAAAACGGACACAACGCGTGCAGTGAATGCAACGTGTAAACTCTGTGGTGATTAACGGACCAACATCCTTGTCTTTAACTACCCGTTTGGTTTCATTATATAGTGAGTGATCACTACCATAACCGATAGACATTTCCTGTAGATCGCATTCACCGCCCTGGTCGCAAATTGGACAATCCAAAGGATGATTAATCAGCAGGAACTCCATTGTTCCCTGCTGCGCCTCAACCGCACGGTGTGAACTCGTATACACCTTCATGCCATCGGTCACCGGCGTAGCGCATGCGGGTAGTGGCTTGGGCACCTTTTCCACTTCAACGAGACACATTCGGCAATTCGCGGCAATGGACAGTTTTTTGTGATAACAAAAACGCGGGATTATGATACCGGCGTTATCAGCAGCCTCGATAATCATTTCCCCTCTTTGCGCTTTAAGCGCTCTGCCATCTATCTCAATATTCAGGAGATTTTCTTCGGCCACGGTATCTGGCGTTGCACTCATGCCGCCACCTCCGCAGAATTACCACTACTGTCTGGATCATCAACCATGCAGCGCTTGTGTTCAATATGATATTCAAACTCATGTCTAAAATGTTTCAGGAAACTCTGGACCGGCCATGCCGCCGCATCACCAAATGCGCAAATCGTTCTACCCTCTATTCTCCCTGCCGTATCAACCAACCTGTCCAGGTCTTCAGGGGTACCCTGGCCATTTTCTATCCTGTTGATAATACGCCACATCCAGCCCGTTCCTTCTCTGCAAGGCGTACACTGGCCACAAGATTCCTTGAAATAAAAGCGTGATATGCGTAACAAAGCCTTGACCATGCAGGTACTATCATCCATCACGATGACACCACCAGACCCCAGCGCAGAACCCACTTTTGACAGTGAGTCATAATCCATATCCACTTCCATTGCGATATCTGCGGGGATCACCGGCATCGAGCAACCTCCCGGAATTATCGCTTTTAGCTTGCGACCGTCCCGAACACCTCCCGCCAGTTCCAGCAATTCACGAAAAGGAGTGCCCATGTTGATCTCATAGTTGCCGGGTTTATTAATGTGTCCGGACATGCAGAATATTTTTGCACCTCCGTTGTTGGGTTTTCCCAGATTCAGGAACCAGTCAGCACCGTTACGCATAATGGCCGGTACTGATGCCAGGCTTTCGGTGTTATTTATCGTGGTAGGCTTACCATATAACCCGAAGTTAGCTGGAAAAGGTGGTTTAAACCGCGGTTGTCCCTTTTTACCTTCCAAAGACTCCAGTAGTGCCGTCTCTTCACCGCAAATATAGGCGCCAGCCCCGAGGCTGCCATGGAGCTCGAAATCCACACCTGAGCTTAAAATGTTTTTACCAAGCAAACCTGCACTTCTTGCTTCATCGAGCGCCTTGTCAAATGCTTCAAATGGTTCGTGATGAAACTCACCACGCATGTAGTTGTATCCTACGGTCGCTCCAATCGCATAGCCTGCAATCGCCATTCCTTCAACCAATGCATGAGGGTTAAATCGAAGAATATCCCTATCTTTACAGGTACCCGGCTCGCTCTCATCTGAATTACATACAATGTATTTTTGCCCAGGTGAATTACGTGGCATGAAACTCCACTTCAGCCCTGTAGGAAATCCGGCTCCCCCTCGTCCACGAAGGGCCGATTTCTTTAAGGTGTCGATAATTTCTTCAGGCGGTGTCTTCTCTTTGAGGATTTTCTGCCAGGCCTCATAACCACCTGTTTTTTTATAGCTCTCGAGTGAAGCCGGGTTATCGTATTGAAGTGTTGTGAAGCAAACGTCATTAGCCATTGTTCTACTCCAGAGAATCCAAAATCGCATCAACCTTTTCAGGCGTCAGGTTTTCATAATAATGGCCATTCACTGCCATCATTGGTGCACCGGCACATGCTGCCAGACACTCTTCTTCACACTTCAAGGTGAATTTGTTATCCGGTGTTGTTTCACCCAGTTTGATGCCTAATTTATTTTCGATATGGGTGACAATGTCATCACCACCGCAAAGCATGCAGGAAATGTTCTTGCATACCGCAATCTTGTGTCGTCCAACGGGTTCAAGATCAAAAAGACTATAAAATGTCGCTACTTCGTAAACAGCAATCTTTGGCATCTCAAGGTACTCAGCAACGGCATCCAGTGCGTCATTACTCAGCCATCCACTATTTTCTTCCTGAACTATGGTTAGTGCCTGTATCACAGCAGACTGTTTTTTATCTGCTGGATACCTGGTAGCCCACTGATCAATCTTGTTACGTGCAGCCTCCGAGAGCACAAAATTATTGTTATTTGCCATTAACGATCAACCTCACCAAATACTATATCTTGTGTACCAATAACGGCGACCACATCAGCCAACATATGTCCTCTGGACATTTCATCAGTCGCTGCGATGTGAGGAAAACCGGGCGCTCTGATCTTTAATCGATATGGTTTGTTAGCACCGTCAGAAATAATGTAAATTCCAAACTCTCCCTTTGGATGCTCAACCGCTGCATAGGCTTCCCCTTCAGGCATACAGAACCCTTCCGTAAATAATTTGAAGTGATGAATCAATGATTCCATATCGCCTTTCATGGCAGAACGGGCTGGCGGAGAGATCTTATAATTTTCAACCATAACCGGACCCGGATTATTACGTAACCAGCTAATGCACTGCTTAATGATGCGGTTAGACTGCCTTAGCTCTTCAACCCTGACCAGATATCTGTCGTAGCAATCACCCTTGACGCCGACCGGAATATCAAAATCCAGTTGATCATATATTTCATAGGGTTCTTTTTTTCGAAGATCCCATTCTATTCCGGAGCCACGTAGCATTGGGCCCGTAAAACCAAGTTGTTTGGCTCTTTCGGGTGTAACAACCGCTATATCAACGGTTCTCTGTTTCCAAATTCTGTTGTTTGTTAACAATGTTTCATATTCGTCAACATAAGCCGGGAAACGTTGAGTAAAATCATCGAGAAAATCCAGAAGCGAGCCATGGCGATTTTTATTTTTCTCCGCCACCTCTTTTTCGTTGTGCCACTTGGATGGATTGTATTGCGGCATCGAGTCAGGCAGATCACGATAAACGCCACCCGGCCTGAAATAAGCGGCATGCATTCGCGCACCGGACACTGCCTCATAACAATCAAGCAAGTCTTCACGCTCTCTAAATGCATATAAAAATACTGTCATCGCACCTATATCCAGTGCGTGAGCGCCTAACCACAACAGGTGGTTTAATATGCGGGTCATCTCGGCGAACATCACCCGGATATACTGTGCGCGAACGGGTGCTTCGATGCCAAGCAGTTTCTCCATCGCCAACACATAACCGTGTTCGTTACACATCATTGAAACATAGTCCAGCCTGTCCATATAGCCTATGCTCTGGTTATATGGCTTGTATTCTGCCAGTTTCTCTGTGCCTCGATGCAGCAGTCCTATATGCGGATCTGCCCTTTCAATTACCTCTCCATCCATCTCCAGTACAAGACGTAAAACGCCATGTGCAGACGGATGCTGCGGACCAAAATTCATCGTATAGTTACGTATTTCAGCCATCGATTACCTCATCCTGGCTCGGGTCAATATATCTGTGATCGTGTCTTACGACTCTAGGGTTATTCACCCTCGGCTCAATGCTTACCGGTTCATAGATAACGCGCTGTTGTTCCGGATCATAACGCATTTCGACATTTCCAATTAGCGGGAAATCCTTCCTGAATGGATGACCGATAAAGCCATAATCCGTTAGCAAACGTCGCAGGTCAGGATGACCTTCATACAATATACCGTACAAATCAAATGACTCACGCTCATACCAATCGGCACAACTCCAGATATCTACGACAGATGCTACTCGGGGGCTGTCATTATCCAGGTAGGTTTTTACCCGAATACGCTGGTTATTATCGACTGACAGCAAGTGATAAACAGATGCATATCTCGAAGGATGACCTGATTGCCCTTCATACTCCAGATAATCCACACCACAGAGATCAATTAGAATTTCGAACAGGAATTCATCTGCATCATGCAAAACCCGGCAAACATCGTGAATTTTGGATGACGGGACCTGGATCGTTAGTTCGGATGCCACAATATCGCAGGCTTCCAGTATGTCACCAAATTTATTCTGAACGTGTGATTTTAATGATTGCAAATCTTCAGACATAACAAATCTACTCAGCGAGCTATAGTATTTGTGCGTTTTATTTTATTTTGAAGTTGAATTACCCCATAAAGCAGAGCTTCTGCAGTTGGTGGACATCCCGGCACATAAATATCAACAGGAACGATACGGTCACAACCTCTAACAACTGAATAAGAATAATGATAATAGCCCCCACCATTCGCACATGATCCCATGGATATAACCCAGCGAGGTTCTGCCATCTGGTCGTATACTTTTCGTAGTGCCGGGGCCATCTTGTTCACTAGAGTGCCGGCTACTATCATCACATCAGATTGCCGGGGGCTGGGCCGAAATACAACGCCAAATCTGTCCAGGTCATACCGTGCTGCTCCGGCATGCATCATTTCCACTGCACAGCAAGCAAGCCCGAATGTCATAGGCCACAATGAGCCGGTTCTTGCCCAATTTATCAGTTTATCTGCAGAAGTTGTAACAACACTTTTTTCTAAAATACCTTCTATTCCCACTCAAGTGCCCCTTTCTTCCATTCATAGATAAACCCAATGACAAGAATCCCGAGAAATATCATCATCGCGATAAACCCAAACATACCGATTTTGTCCAGCACAACTGCCCAGGGAAATAAAAATGCAATTTCCAGATCGAAAATAATAAACAGGATTGCTACAAGGTAGTAACGCACATCAAATTTCATGCGCGAGTCTTCGAAGGCTTCGAACCCACACTCGTAAGGAGAAAGCTTTTCGCTATCAGGTCGGCGAGGGCCAAGAATAAATCCGGCAACCAGAGGGGCAACACCGAAAAGAACCCCCATTACCAAAAAGATCAGGATTGGTAAATAATTTTCTAACATGTATGACTTGCCATCCCTAAAAAGATGCTTTCGCTGTTATTTTTGCATCTTATCTTTTAATTAGGCCAGAGCCTGAGTTTATACTTTTAATTATATACAAACTATCCCCAATGAGCCTGAGTCTAGGCTACTGCTTCCACCTATGTCAAGTTGTTTAAATACAAACCAAAACAACCTAAAACCATAATCATAAAGGGTGTTTTTTTATTTGGTGCCGATGGCCGGAGTCGAACCGGCACGGCTCACGCCACTGCCCCCTCAAGACAGCGTGTCTACCAATTCCACCACATCGGCAATTCTATTTACGCTGTTACACCAAATCCTCTCTACAACAATAGCTTGTCGCTTAAACCTGGAGACACCTCGGAATTTACGACTGTTCATAACGTTAAAGTCTAGCCTGAGCAGTCAGGGCGTTTAATTCTCTACCTCTGCAGCCTGATCTTCCTGGGCGGGTGCAGTTGATACGTCTGCCGAAGGGACATCATTATTCTCAGCGGTCCCAGCGGGAACAACCGGCACATCAGCTGGCCCTTCCGGTGAAACGTCGGGAATTTCAACAACATCAGGTGTGTTTGCCTGCATTACAGATTCGGTAACACTTTTTCGTTCTACCTGCTGACCACTAAAATAGGCCAGTGACAAACTGGTAATAAAAAATAACGTTGCCAATACCGCTGTAGTCCTGGTCAAAAACGAAGCCGAACCCTGGCTACCGAAAACCGTTTGGGACGCGCCGCTACCAAACGCTGCGCCAATATCCGCCCCTTTGCCACGTTGAAGCAATATCAGGACTATCAGACTGATTGTTAAAAGAACATGAGTAACAATTAGTAATATTTGCATTTAGGATTCCAATGCTATCTATAGATAGTTATGGTTGATAATTAATGTTTTAAGCCGTTGTTGTTAGGCAGCTTGACAGATGGCCAGGAAATCTTCTGCCTGCAATGAGGCACCACCGATAAGACCGCCATCTATGTCAGGCATACTTATTAAATCCGCTGCATTTGACGGCTTAACACTGCCGCCATACAAAATACGAATCTTATTAGCAATGTCTGCATCATGCGATGCAATTCGGCTACGGATAAACTCGTGGACCTGCTGTGCTTGTTCAACGGTCGCAGTCTTTCCGGTGCCAATTGCCCAAACTGGTTCGTAGGCAATCACTGCTGATGCAAAGGCTGCTATCCCTGCATGATTAATCGTGGCATCTAATTGCCTCGCTATAACCTGTTCCGTAGTGCCTTGCTCCCGTTCTTCCAATAACTCACCAACACATAAAATCGGCACAATGCCCGCTTGCTGGGCCGTCGAAAACCTTTCGGCAATCAACTCGTCAGTTTCTCCATAAATGGTACGGCGTTCAGAATGTCCGACAATGACATAAGAACAACCAAAATCTTTTAACATTTCATCCGAGATTTCTCCGGTATAGGCACCTGCCGTCGAAACCTGACAAATATTTTGAGCGCCCCAAGCTACCCCAGTACCCGCTAGAAGGGACTCGACCTGCCCTAAATACACATTGGGAGGACAAACAACAATCTCCGCTGATGCACTTTCGTCTGCCCCGGCAAGAATATTTTTGAGTAGTTCCTCAACACTCTTCTTTGAACCATTCATTTTCCAGTTTCCAGCAACTAGTGGTCGGCGCATTGTTTTCCTCGTGATGTCGAAAGCAAACGCTAAAGCTTACCGACACTGACAATAGAAATCAACGATACTTTTAAAAAATGCTAACAAGAACAATCAGAAACACCGCTTAATGAATGCCTTGATCCAGAATTCAGCAGAAATAATCAGATCTATCAACCAACTGAGACATCATGTAGGCGCAATGAGGGGTTTTGCGTCATTAACGATCTTAGCAAGCTCATCCGCTTTTTCAGCAACAATTCTCTCGTCTGCACCTTCTACCATCACGCGTATAAGCGGTTCGGTCCCGGACGCACGAAGAAGAACTCGCCCGTCATTTCCCAACTCACTTTCAACTCGTTTAACGGCCTCCTGTACTGCTACGGATTCCGAGACATCAAAGCCTTTTTCCGTGGCGATATTGATCAGGATCTGAGGGTATTTGCTCATCTCCGACCGCAAATCCAGTAATGATTTATCAAGCTGGACGATTGCCTGGAGTACCTGCAAGGCTGAAACAATACCATCCCCGGTTGTGGTTCGATCAAGGCAAATGATATGCCCTGACGACTCTCCACCTAATTGAAAATTGTGTCTTGCAAGCATCTCCATCACGTAGCGATCACCAACAGGTGCTCTCAAGAACTCAATAGCCTTTGCCTGCAATGCGTGTTCCAGACCAAGATTGCTCATGACTGTACCGACTACACCGCCCTGAAGGCGATTTTCTTTTTGTCTGGCATTTGCGATAACGAACAACAACTCATCGCCATCCACCACCTCACCGGAATGATCGACCATCAGGACCCTGTCACCATCACCATCGAATGCAATTCCCAGGTCGGCCTTGTGCTCCAACACCGACGCCTTTAATGAGCGCATGTTGGTTGATCCACAATCCATGTTGATATTCAGCCCGTCTGGCTGAGCACATTGCTTGATGACATCTGCGCCAAGCTCATCAAATACATTGGGCGCAATATGATAGGTGGCACCATGTGCACAATCTACAACAATCTTTAGACCGGATAGCTTTGTGGATTTGGGAATCGTACTTTTGCAAAACTCAATATATCTTCCAGGTGCGTCATTTATTCGTTCAGCCTTTCCCAGCACAGATGAATCAACCGTTGTCATAGGCTTGATCAATGCAGCTTCGATCGCCAGCTCCAGCGAATCTGGAAGTTTGGTACCCTGGCCTGAGAAGAATTTTATCCCGTTATCATAATATGGATTGTGCGAGGCACTAATGACAATTCCCGCCTGAGCGTGCAGAGTTTGCGTCAAATAAGCGATTGCTGGTGTAGGCATCGGTCCCAAAAGCTTAATATCGACCCCCGCAGCTGATAACCCAGCTTCTAAAGCCGATTCAAACATATAGCCCGATATACGAGTGTCTTTTCCTATGATAACCTTTCCATGGTCTCCGTCAGCCAGGACAGTGCCAACCGCCCACCCAAGCTTAAGCATAAATTCAGGTGTTACAGGTTGTTCTCCCACCTTCCCCCTGATCCCATCAGTTCCAAAGTACTTTTTCTTTACAGGTTTTGGCACGACAAGTTCCTATTGGGTCGTTTTATCTAAATATTGCCTGCATGGATCACTGCGCTGGCAACTCTAATCGCGTCGTATGTCGCTTTCACATCATGTGCACGTATGATCGCAGCCCCATTCAAAACGGCAACCGCTGCAAGGGCTATACTACCATAAAGTCGATCTTCCAGAGATTTATCAAGAATTTGGCCTATCATTGATTTTCTCGATACGCCAACAACAACAGGCAACTTGATAGCATCAAACATATGTAAATTATGCAGTAGTGACAAGTTATGCTCCAGCAACTTGCCAAACCCGAAACCCGGATCTATAAGTATTTTTTCCCTTTGAATGCCGGCAGCCACACAGGCATCAACTCGTTCATTTAAATAATTGACAACCTCTGATACCACATTCTCATAACTGGGTTGCTCCTGCATCGTACGCGGCCTCCCCTTCATGTGCATTATACAAATTGGCACATTAAGCTCGGCTGCAACACGCAAGGCACCTTCTTCCCGAAGCGCGTTCACGTCATTAATAATACTGGCGCCCGCCGATACCGCCTCGGCCATGACTTCCGGTTTGCTCGTGTCGACAGAGATTGGAGCAGTTGTTTCCGCAGCCACGGCCTCTATAACAGGTATAACGCGATCAAGCTCTTCAGAAACCGGTACCGGTTGTGCTCCAGGACGGGTTGATTCACCACCAACATCAATAATTGATGCGCCTTCAGATATCATCTCAAGTGCTCTATTCCTCGCTTGATCGACCGTAACAAAGCTACCTCCATCAGAAAATGAGTCGGGTGTAACGTTTAGAATACCCATTACATGGGGAGCACCCAGATCTAGAATGTTTCCGGCGCAATCCAATGTTTGCGGTTTAAATTCCGTCATATTGTTATCCGCGTCGCGATGTCGGGGTAAAAAAGAAAATCCCCCTACCATCTTACTGATAGTAGGGGGACAGCATTCTTACCCAATAATTATTCCGTGAAACCCATGATGCCTAGTGCTGGCTTGCTGCACCTCCGATTTTTCCCTCCTCCTTCGCAGTCTGGTCATCGACGCCGGCATCTTTGCCATTGTTTCCTGTGCTAGAACCGGACCCCTCACCCCAACCACTAGGTGGACGAGGATCCTTACCTGCCATAATATCGTCGATTTGATGACGATCAATCGTTTCATATTTCATTAGCGCACCCGCCATTGCATGCAGTTTTTCAAGGTTGTCCTGAAGTATTTTTTCTGCACGCTCATAGTTCCGGTCAATAAATGACCTCACCTCTTTGTCTATCGTGTGAGAGGTTTCGTCAGAAATCCCCTTGTGCTGAGTTACCGAGTGCCCCAGAAAAACTTCTCCTTCCTCTTCGCTATACGTCAGCGGTCCCAGTTTCTCGGAAAGCCCCCATTTTGTAACCATATTGCGGGCTATTTCCGTAGCTCTCTGAATATCATTCGAGGCACCAGTTGTAACTGCGTCAGAGCCAAATATTATCTCCTCGGCAATTCGCCCACCGAACATACTGGATATCTGACTTTCCAGCCTTTGCTTGCTATAGCTATGGCGATCTTCTTCTGGTAAAAACATGGTAACACCCAATGCTCGACCACGAGGAATAATACTAACCTTATGAACAGGATCGTGTGATGGAACGATTAAACCAACGATGGCGTGTCCTGCTTCATGATAGGCCGTAAGTTTCTTTTCCTCATCACTCATTACCATCGAGCGACGCTCTGCACCCATCATGATTTTATCTTTTGCTTTTTCAAACTCGTCCATGTCAACAACGCGTTTATTTGCCCTCGCTGCAAACAAAGAAGCTTCATTAACAAGATTAGCGAGATCGGCACCTGAAAAGCCGGGTGTACCTCTGGCAATAATCCCGGGTTCAACGTCATCGCCAATTGGAACTTTACGCATATGCACCTTCAGGATCTGCTTCCGGCCTCGAACATCCGGCAACGGAACAACCACCTGCCTGTCAAAACGCCCTGGTCTCAATAACGCGGGATCAAGCACATCTGGTCGGTTGGTTGCTGCGATGACAATGACACCCTCGCTACCTTCAAAACCATCCATTTCCACTAACAACTGGTTAAGCGTTTGCTCACGTTCATCATGACCACCGCCCAGACCCGCACCACGGTGTCTGCCCACTGCGTCTATCTCATCTATAAAAATAATGCACGGAGAATGTTTTTTGGCCTGTTCAAACATATCACGGACACGAGCAGCACCAACACCGACAAACATTTCCACAAAGTCTGATCCGGAAATGGAGAAAAAAGGTACTTTGGCTTCCCCGGCAATGGCTTTCGCCAGCAGTGTTTTACCTGTGCCTGGTGAACCGACCATCAGAACACCTCTGGGAATCTTTCCACCGAGTTTCTGAAACTTACCCGGATCCCGTAAAAACTCTACGAGCTCGCCCACCTCTTCTTTTGCCTCTTCTACACCCGCGACATCCTGAAACGTTACTTTTACCTGGTCTTCACCAAGCATGCGCGCCTTACTCTTGCCGAAAGACATCGCACCACGGCCACTACCGCCACCCTGCATTTGCCGCATAAAGAAAATCCACACTGCAATCAGTAACAGCATTGGAAACCATGAAACAAAAACGGTCGTCAGGAAACTTTGCTGTTCTTCTGGCCTGGCCTCAACATTGACACCTGCACCTAACAAATCTCCAATTAATCCAGGATCATCGGGTTTATAGGTAATAAATCTTTCACCGCTTTGACCGGTAACCAGAATATGATTACCTTTCATTTCAACCTTTTCCACACGCCCCTGCTTTACATCGGAAATAAAGTCTGAGTACGAGAGCTGTTTTGTATTAACCTGAGGCGGACCAAAATTATTAAATACCGAAATCAGTACGATCGCGATGACCACCCACAAAACTATATTTTTTGCCATATCGTTCAATTTAACGCCCTCATGTCAAACGATTAAGGATTACAAGAGCTAATTCATTTACAAAGTGACTCTGCGCCCGTTTACTGTCAATGCCGGTCAATTTTTTAATCAATTCCAAAGTATTCCTTTTATAGTGAATATAAACTGTTTAATCTGAAAAATATACAACTACTCTATCCGAGCCCGAAAACCCCGTGCTAACACATACACCTCTTTTGATCTTGATCTGGATGCCTTGGGTTTGCGAATCAATAAAACTTTATATTTCTGCCGCAAACCTCTAACTAATTCATCAAATCCGGCACCCTGAAATACTTTAATCAACAATCCCCCCCCTTCTTTCAGCACCTGGTCCGCAAAATCTGCAGCTAACTCCGCAAGATACATTGCCCTGGGGATGTCTATTGCCTTTACACCACTTATATTGGGGGCCATATCTGAAATAACAAGATCTACCCCCTGACCATCCACTCTATCCATCAATTTCTCGAAAATTTCTGGCTCCCTGAAGTCGCCACTAATAATTTCAACCCCGTCAAGCGAATCCATAGCCAATATATCTAATGCAATAACCCGGCCATTTTGTCCTACTAATTTTGTGGCAATTTGTGACCAACCACCGGGAGCCGCTCCTAAATCCACAACGGTCATACCGCGTTTTATTAAAGGATTTCGCTGCTGAATTTCCAGTAACTTGTATGCTGCTCTGGAGCGATAGCCGTCTTTACGCGCCTGTGTAACATAAGGATCATTAAAATGTTCGGTTAACCAGCGTTTTTTGCTTTGATGCTTCTTCATTTATCTAAATGTCTGCCTGTCTAAATCTGATTTAATAATCCATTTGTTTGACACTGTTTTCCCGCACGTGACGTGTATCTGACAATGCGCAAACGTCTAAATTAATTGCAAGCTTGCGGATTATCGCTCTTCTACTCCATGATATCATGTCAGTTTTTAGCCACTATCGAAATTACAATGATTAACCTAAATGCCAAAAATCGCAGATATCTGCGTTCGCTCGCTCATTCTTTAAAGCCAGTCGTCATGATTGGACAGTCTGGATTAACAAACGGGGTAATCGAGGAAATCAATCTCGCACTCGAACATCACGAACTTATTAAGGTAAAAATAGGTATCGGAGATCCCGGGGAAAGATCAGATATGACCTCCAGGATATGCGGTGCGACGCAGTCAGTTCAGGTTCAGAATATAGGGAAGATGGCCATTATTTATCGCCCATCAATAGAGCCCACGATAAAGCTTCACCCCTGACTATTTTGAACTTCTACGATCCAGCCCAAAAATAACCAGAATTAAGCCCAAAAGGCATACAAGCGTGTAAATTAATGATGAGGTTTTATGGAGCTGCGCAAACTTTACCGCCAGCGCGCTGCCTTCAACCAGCGCGCCATGAGTCTTGATTTCTGCCATGTAAGGCTGCAAGCCGAAGTGCATTACCAGAATCAACACCGCCATTAGTATCAAAATACCGCTTTGCCAGCACTTTAACCACCCGGTACCGCCCATCGAAATTCTTCCAATCAGTATGAGTAAACAGCATACTAATCCAATGATATTAATGACACTGAACAAATGACCCGCCAGTTCCCCTGCCAGGCGTCGATCATCCAGATTTGCAAACAATATCGGCACAACAATAAAACCGACAGTCCACATTCCACCTATCCAGATTGTTGAGAACAGCCGTTCCGCAATCAGTAACTGAGATCTACTTGTTTTGATTTCCATTGACGATGAAATGACGATTACGGCATAGTGACATAAGCTGGTGGAGTTATTCTGAAATCAAACATATTTTACGGATAAAATTTCATATTCCTTTTCACCCGCCGGCGCTTTTACAATTGCAATATCACCTACCTCTTTTCCTATCAGCGCCCTCGCAATGGGAGAACTGATTGAAATTCTCATTGCCTTGATATCTGCCTCGTCGTCTCCGACAATCTGGTAGGTTACCTCATCGCCTGAGTCTTCATCCACCAATTCAACGGTTGCCCCAAATACCACTTTTGAACCAACATTGAGCTGTGTCACATCAATAATTTCTGCGTTGGAAAGTTTACCTTCAATTTCGGCGATACGACCTTCTATAAAACTTTGCTGTTCCTTCGCCGCATGGTATTCGGCATTTTCCTTTAGATCGCCATGAGCCCTGGCCTCCGATATTGCCTGAATGACATTTGGCCGAGATACCGTTTTCAACTCTTGCAGCTCTTCTCTTAGCCTTTCCGCTCCTGTTGCTGTCATTGGAACTTTATTACTCATGCCGCTGTTTCCTTCTTGTGTAAATCCTGTAAACGACTGACCTCGTCATCGTTAACCTGTTTTAATGCAAGACAGGTACCGCGCGCACCTGCCACCGTCGTGGTATAAGTGATCTTATGCTGAAGCGCGCTCCGCCTTATAGTAAAAGAATCGGCTATCGCCTGCCGCCCTTCTGTAGTATTAACAATAATACTGATTTCCTGATTTTTTATCATATCCACAATATGCGGCCTACCTTCACCAACTTTAAATACATGCCTGCAATCAACACCTGCATCAACCAACGCCTTTGCTGTCCCGCGTGTGGCAATGATTTCAAAATCCAGGTCAACCAGGTTTTTTGCAATCCCAATGGCTGAATTTTTATCTTCATCCCGTACACTGATAAATGCCCTGCCATTTCTCGGCAACTTTACACCTGCCGCAAGTTGTGACTTGGCAAACGCACTCGCAAAAGATTTCCCCACACCCATGACTTCACCGGTAGATTTCATTTCGGGACCCAGCAATGAATCTACGCCCGGAAATTTTGCAAATGGAAACACGGCTTCCTTCACTGAAAAATATTCGGGAATCACCTCTTCTGTATATCCCTGAGAAACCAGGCTGGTACCAGCCATGCATCGTGCGCCGATTTTTGCCAGGGAAATACCACAGGCCTTTGATACAAACGGTACAGTTCTGGAGGCTCTCGGATTCACCTCAAGCACGTGGATTTCGTCTCCCTTTATTGCAAACTGTACATTCATTAAACCAACAACACCAAGCCCCTTGGCCATTTGGGCAACCTGGTCGCGTAGTCGGTTCTGAATTTCAGCAGACAAACTAAAGGGTGGTAAAGAACAGGCTGAGTCACCCGAATGGATGCCTGCCTGCTCAATATGCTCCATGATACCGCCGATTACCACCGTATCCCCATCACTTACAGCATCGACATCAACCTCGAGCGCATCTGATAAAAACCGGTCAAGCAGAACTGGAGAATCGTTGGACACACGTACAGCTTCGCGCATATAACGGCGCAGATCTTCCTCATTATAGACTATTTCCATTGCCCGACCGCCCAATACATATGAGGGTCTGACCACCAATGGAAAACCAATCTCATGTGCTAATACGACTGCATCCTCGTCATTTCGCGCTGTCCTGTTAGGTGGTTGGCGCAAACCCAGACTATTTATTAACTGCTGAAATCTTTCTCTATCCTCTGCAAGATCAATAGCATCTGGTGAGGTACCTATAATGGGCACACCAAGCTTTTCCAGATCTCTGGCCAGCTTCAATGGCGTTTGGCCACCATACTGAACAATAACCCCCGCCGGTTTTTCGATCGCCACGATCTCACTCACATCTTCAAGCGTTAGCGGTTCAAAATATAGACGATCGGATGTGTCATAATCAGTAGAAACCGTCTCCGGGTTACAGTTGACCATAATGGTTTCATAACCGTCTTCACGCATTGCCAGCGCAGCCTGAACGCAGCAGTAATCAAACTCTATACCCTGGCCAATTCTATTAGGCCCACCACCAAGCACCATAATTTTATTTTTAGCAGAAGGCTCTGCTTCACACTCTACTTCATACGTTGAATACAAATATGCAGTCGAAGAAGCAAATTCCGCAGCACAGGTATCAACACGCTTATAGACAGGATGAATACCCAGCGTTTTTCTTAAATCCCTGATTTCTACTTCACTGGTTTGCAAAAGGTATGCAAGTCTGCGATCTGAAAATCCCTTGCGCTTGAGGCCGAATAATATTCGTTTGTCGTTTATATCAATGACCCGGTCCCGAACCTGTGTTTCAGTATGTATCAGATCTTCTATCTGGGCGAGAAACCACGGATCAATCTTGCTATATTCAAAGATATCCCGAATCGAATATTGCGCGCGCAGCGCATCCGCCACGTAACGGATTCTGTCGGGTCCCGGCAACGCCAGTTCCTGGCCAAGATTTTTAGTGTCTTCCTCATTGTTGAGGTCAATAATCTCGTCCAGACCATCGATCCCGGTCTCCATACCCCTCAATGCTTTTTGCAAAGATTCCTGAAAAGTTCGCCCAATTGCCATCACCTCACCAACTGACTTCATTTGAGTTGTCAGGCGTGGCTCGGCTTGTGGAAACTTTTCGAAGGTAAAACGAGGGATCTTGGTAACCACGTAGTCAATGGAGGGTTCAAAAGAGGCGGGGATAACACCACCGGTTATTTCATTTTGCAGCTCATCCAGCGTATAACCTACTGCCAGCTTGGCTGCTACCTTGGCTATCGGAAATCCCGTTGCCTTTGAAGCAAGCGCAGAAGACCGGGACACGCGTGGATTCATCTCGATAATGACCATACGTCCATCGTCCGGGTTGATACCAAATTGCACATTCGAACCACCCGTATCAACACCTATCTTACGCAAGACTGCCAACGAGGCATCTCGCATAATCTGATACTCTTTATCGGTTAACGTCTGGGCAGGGGCAACCGTAATTGAATCGCCTGTATGGACACCCATTGGATCGAAATTTTCGATCGAACAAACGATAATACAATTGTCATTTGAATCCCGTACAACTTCCATTTCATATTCTTTCCAACCAAGCATTGACTCCTCAATCAAAAGCTCATTGGTTGGAGAAAGATCAAGTCCCCTGGTACATATCTCCTCAAACTCTTCCAGGTTATAGGCAATCCCGCCTCCTGACCCACCCAGCGTAAACGAAGGTCTGATAATCGTGGGATAGCCAATTTGCGCCTGTACCTGACGAGCCTCTTCCAGGCTATGCGCGATGGCTGCGCGCGGCGTCTCGATCCCGATTTCATTCATTGCAATCCTGAAACGGTCGCGGTCTTCTGCCATATCTATGGCATCCCGGGAGGCGCCTATCATTTCAACCCCGTATTGCTCCAGAACACCTTCGCGCGCGAGATCTAGCGCACAGTTTAGCGCCGTTTGACCACCCATCGTTGGCAGCAATACATCCGGCCTTTCTTTTTCTATAATACGTGCAACCGTCTGCCACTGGATGGGTTCAATGTATGTTGCATCCGCCATCTCAGGATCAGTCATGATGGTTGCTGGATTAGAGTTAACCAGAATCACTCTGTATCCTTCTTCGCGCAGCGCCTTGCAGGCCTGAGCACCAGAATAATCAAACTCACAGGCCTGACCAATGATAATCGGCCCAGCGCCAATTATTAATACGCTACTTATATCTGTTCGTTTTGGCATTACACTATATTCTTGATGTAAAAAGAGATGATTCTTTGGTCAATTTATTTTCAAGCACTCACTTTCTCATTTGCTCTGTCTTGGTTAGCCGCCTGACTCATCAACTCGATAAAGTGGTCAAACAGGTGTGATGCGTCGTTTGGTCCTGGACTCGCTTCCGGATGCCCCTGAAAACCAAACGCCGGTTTTTCAGCATGATGAATACCTTGTATCGATCCATCAAAAAGAGATTGATGAGTAACAAGCAGATGTTCAGGCAACGATGATTCATCAACCGCAAAACCATGATTCTGGCTTGTAATCATTACCTTTTTGCTGGTCACATCCACAACCGGATGATTCGCCCCATGATGTCCAAACTTCATTTTCATCGTTCTGGCGCCGCTAGCCAAAGCCAACAACTGATGCCCAAGGCATATTCCGAAAAGCGGCACACCGCCATCCAGAAAACTCCTAATCGAATTAATCGCGTATGTACATGGCTCGGGATCCCCCGGACCATTAGAAAGGAAGACACCATCCGGATTGAGTGCCATTACTTCTGATGCAGAGGTCCTGGCCGGAACGACGGTTATTCGGCATCCCCGCTCTGCCAGTATGCGAAGGATATTGTGTTTCACGCCAAAGTCATACGCAACAACATGGAAAGCCGGATCAGATACTGCGCAGTCTCTGTAGCCGGCAGATAAAGACCATACACCCTGTTGCCACAGGTATCGATTATCGGTCGACACCTTCTGTGCGAGGTCCATACCCTTTAGGCCCGGGAAGGCTCTCGCTTTGTCAATTGCAAATGTAACATCCGGGCCGTCTCCAGCGAGAATGCAACCTGATTGAGCCCCTTGCTCCCGCAATACTCGGGTTAACTTCCTGGTGTCGATGCCCGAGATCGATACAACATTATTCTCAATCAGATAGTGTGATAGCGTTTGGTTACATCTCCAATTACTTGCGAGTAATGGCAAATCCCTGATAATCAATCCACTCGCAAACACTTTATCAGACTCTATATCTTCCGGATTAACTCCCGTATTCCCGATGTGGGGGTAGGTTAGCGTAACGATTTGTTGGCAATAAGACGGGTCGGTCAGAATTTCCTGGTACCCCGTCATGGACGTGTTGAAAACAACTTCGCCTACTGAGTGACCTATTGCACCAATTGACTCCCCATGGAAGACAAGACCATTTTCTAGCGCAAGTACAGCTGGCTGACGCAATATTCCCTCCAATGTATACACAAAACGGGAGGAGCGCATCACTCATCCCGTTCAATTTATAAGCATGTTTTATTAGGCGGTACACCCCCGAATCAGTTACGGATTCTACATCAATGCCGTAGTTAGTGTCCACGGCTTATCTAACTGATCATTGCCCTGTTTCCAATAAAGGCGAACTAATCCGATCATTTTCAACATGTATTTCGAAGCTGAAAAATGTCGCCGGATAATATCTAATTGTTAACTTTAAATAAGTTATTTATTTTATTGTTTATAATATTTTTTTATTCTAGTTATCACTGCACTATATATATGTTTTGCCGCTTCACAAAATTCACTTCTGGCACCGTTTAATCCGGGCAGATTATATTCAACCAGTCAATCTGATATAGTCAACGCTTGACCTGCCATTCGACCAAGCACCAATTTTAGCTATTCAGGGGAAATTTCCCCGTTAATAAGACTCTAAAGCCCATGCATACTGACAGCATATTACTCATACAAGACAACCCGGACGACGTCGTCCTCACCTGCCTCGCCCTGGAGAAAAACAATATAAAAAACGAGGTTATCGTAAAACGCGATGGAATTGAGGCCCTGAATGATTTACTTGAAGATCAACCCGACAGTAACCGGAAAAATAGATTCCCCAAGCTGATCCTGATCGATTTGAATAGCCCAAAAATCGATGGATATGAAATTACCAATCAATTAAAAAGCAATATTCAAACAAGACTGATTCCAATAGTCATATTGACCACCTCCAGTGAAACCAGGGATATACTTAATGCTTATAAAAGTGGCGCCAATAGCTATATCCAGAAAACAGTCAACTTTGACGAGTTTGTACAAGTAATCAAGCATATCGCCAATTATTGGCTTCAGTTGAATGTCTTCTCGTTAACGTATGGAAGCCGATCATGAACAAGCCGCTACGAGTATTGATAGTAGATGACTCCGAAGATGATACGTTAATTCTAATAAACGAATTAGAACAAAACCATTACGATCCATATTATCTTCGGGTCGATACCTATCAGGGATTTACGCAGGCTCTAAAATCTCAACAATGGGATATCGTTATTTCTGATTATATAGTGCCCCATTTTAGCGGGCTTGCTGTTTTGGAAATTGCGAAAGCATCGAACCTGGAGCTACCTGTAATTATTCTTTCAGGGGCGATCAGTGAAGAAATTGCCGTTAAAACGATGAAGGCAGGCGCACATGACTATGTAATGAAGGATAACCTTACCAGGCTTGCCCCGGTGATTGAAAGAGAACTTAAAGAGGCTGACGTTCGCCGAGCACGCCTCAGTGCCGAAGAGAGAATTCATCACCTTACTTACCACGACCCGCTTACGGGTATTCTTAATCGCAGAGAATTTGAACGTCGCGTCTCTCAGGCGATTGAAACAGCTAATCTCCTGAACCGTCACCACGCGCTATTTTTTCTTGACCTGGACCAATTCAAGATAATCAACGATACATGTGGACATGTTGCCGGGGATGAGCTGCTGCGGCAAATCACCCAACTTATGGAGAAACATCTCAGGGAGACTGATACGGTTGCTCGTCTGGGAGGCGATGAATTCGGGATCCTGATTGATAGTTGCCCTAATACCGAGGCACGTCGCACAGCTGACAATATCCGGCGACTGATCAAGAATTTCCGGTTTATCTGGCAAAATGAGGCCTATGATATCACCGTCAGCATTGGCGTCGTTTTTATCGATGAATCAGTTAATAATATTGATAGACTGCTAAGCAACGCAGATATAGCTTGCTATGGCGCAAAAGACCAGGGCAGAGATTGCGTGTTTATATTTGAGCCGGGTGACAAAACCGCAAATCAGTTACATGGAGAAATGCGTTGGGCAACCCGTATCAGCAAGGCCATCAGCGAAAATCGCTTTTCATTATTTTGCCAGTCAATACTACCAATAAATGGTGAAAAAACGGAACATTTCGAAATTCTTTTGCGAATGATCGATGAAAACGGAAACCTGGTTTACCCAGGTGAATTTGTTCCAGCAGCCGAGCGCTACAACCTGATGGCAACCATTGACCGATGGGTCATTGACAAAGTTGTATCGATGCTAGTTGAACAAGAGTTCGAACAGAAAACTGATACAAACCCAAGTCTTTACACTATTAATTTATCCGGCGCTTCGATTAACAATACCGCTTTCCTGGATTACGTAAAGAATAAATTAAAAAATAGCAAAAACGCTGTCAACACACTATGTTTTGAAATTACTGAAACTGCCGCTATCGAAAATGTGAGAAATGCCAATCGTTTTATCGAAGAATTAAAATCAATTGGTTGTCAATTCGCTCTGGATGATTTCGGTACAGGTCTTTCTTCGTTTTCCTACCTTAAAAATTTTCCCGTTGATTTCCTTAAAATCGATGGCAGCTTTGTTCGCGATATCGACAAAGATCCAATTTCCTGCGCAATGGTTGAATCAATCGTAAGCGCAAAACAAACGACGCCCTTTTAACTTGATGGCCTTATGTGCACG
>JBHHVB010000038.1:0-24421 GCA_046754065.1 Gammaproteobacteria bacterium | reverse complement strand
AATGCCCTTGTTATTCACACCGGCATAGCCGGTGGTTTCGGGCATTAAATGACGACTTAACGGGATAACAGTGATAACAACTAGAAAAATATATTGATTGACCTTAATGTTTAGCGTCAATGATTTTTCTCAACTCCATGGCACGATCGCTCTTAAGTCTTTCTAATTGAGCCACCTCGACAAGTGCATTGTCTCTATTTCCATGATCCAGAAACGAGATACCAGCCTGATAATAATGCTCAACAGCGATATCCAGATTCTTGCCAATCCCCAAGCCATTTTTATACATGTTGGCCAGATTTCTATGTGCCATCGCATAGTTCTGTTCAGCTGACTTTTGGTACCACTTTAATGCAATTTTGTAATCCCTCTGAATTCCATCACCATTTTTATACATCGTGGCCAGGTTATATTGTGACATTGCGTAACCATTTTCTGCAGCTTGTTTAAACCATTTCGCTGCATTTTCTTTTTCTTCTGCTTTCCCGCTGGTGAGATAGGAATGACCCAAATTATGAGCAGCCTCAATCATGCCAGCATCCGCCGCAGCTTGATACCAACGACGAGCTTCAATAATGTGCTCATCACCTCCCAATTGTGTCAGCGCTATACCGAGGTTAAATTGCGCATCCTGATTACCCTGCCTAGCCGCCTGCCGATACCATCTTATGGCCTCCTCGATATTTTGAGATATGCCCTCTCCCTTTTGATATGCCTGACCCATAATGTATTGACCTTCAACGCTACCGCTTTCAGCAGCTTTAAGATACCACTTGACAGCTTGTTTGGGGTCTTTACTGACAGCTAAACCCTCGGTATAGAAAAAACCAATCAATAACTGAGCCTGAGCTTCTCCCTGCTCTGCAAGGGGCAAGGCCATCCTGTATGCCTGTTCAATATCCCCCTCCAGCATTGCGTTTTCGACATCGTCAATACTTGCATGAGCAACTGGAATGATTAATGCCAGACTAATTAGAATTACTGATATTCGTTTCATTGGTATCCTTCAGAGCAGTTTGAATCTTGTGGAACGATCACTGGGTTCAGGAATTAAAAAGCCCGCCCTTTAGGGCGGGTCTGTTCAAGCTATGCAAACTGGTGCATTCTTCTGCTTTTAACACTTCAATATATATTCTGCGCCACAATAAGGGCACTTCGCATTGGTGTTCTCATCAATGGGTAAAAACACCTTTGGGTGAGAATTCCACAAACTCATGCCGTCTAAAGGACAATGTAACGGTACATCAGCCGCTGTTATTTCATAACGATTTTCCGCATTAGGCTCAATCGTATCCTGGCAGTTTACCGACGATGCTGGATTAGACACTTTTCTAGTCTCCTCTTTTTCTATTTTACAATTGTCAGCCAATCATTGTGGCTTTCCGTTCTGCCATGCACAACGTCGAAATACAGCGCTTGCAGTTTTTCTGTAATTGGGCCACGACTGCCTTCGCCAATCATGCGCCCATCTATTTCACGAATTGGGGTTACTTCTGCCGCTGTACCCGTAAAGAAAGCCTCATCCGCGATATAGACCTCGTCCCGCGTCATGTTTTTTTCACGAACGTCTATACCTTGTTCACTTGCGAGCTTGATTATCGTATCTCGTGTAATACCATCTAACGCCGAGGTTAGGTGAGGCGTATACAAAACCCCGTCCCGAACAACGAAAATATTTTCTCCGCTACCTTCCGCCACATAACCTTGAGCATCGAGCAATAACGCCTCATCACAACCGCAAGCCAGTGCTTCATTCAGTGCCATAATCGAATTGATATAATTACCATTGGATTTGGCCTTGCACATGGTCACGTTGACATGGTGACGCGTAAAGGAAGAAGTGCGAATCCGAATACCGTTCCTGAGGTTTTCGTCTCCCATATAAGATCCCCAGGACCACGCAGCGACCATCACATGTGTTTTGAGTGTATCAGCCCGCAGGCCCATCGCCTCGGCGCCATAAAAACACATTGGTCTGATATAACCCGCATCCATATCATTTTCATGAACTGACTGAATGATGGCATTGTTAATCGTCTCTTTATCATAGGGCATTGGCATCCCCAGAATATGAGCGGACTGGAACAGCCGACGGGTATGCGCCTCCAGGCGGAAAATCGCACTACCTTTTTCAGTCTTATACGCTCGCACACCTTCAAACACACCTAATCCATAATGAAGTGTGTGTGTCAGCGCATGTACCTTGGCGTCACGCCACGGGACCATGCTCCCGTCCAGCCAAATAACGCCGTCTCTGTCTTCCATACTCATCTTAATAATCTCCGCAATAATGCCTCTGTTACAACTTCAACTCATCACCTTGATTCATCGGGGAAAGACTGGAATTGTATCTAAAATGATGGCCTTTTACACGGCTAAATACACTTAAAACACATCGAAATCAACTCTAACTTTCATTAATCGGCAAACAATTTATCCCATATTTTCTTCACTCCACGACGATATTCTGTCAATTCATCGTTGCTGACAATCGCAGATTGCTGCTGTAACACCCGCTCATGTACTCTGCTGCGATACACACGGTATGCATCACTTAATAATGCCGCTTGTTTTTTGGTCAACATGGGTGTTTTAGCGAGAGACGCCAGAAGCCGGATATTGTCCGTCCATTTCGTCAGGTTTGCATATTTATGGGTCCAGCGTAACACACCATATTGAACGATAAATTCTATGTCTGCGATACCGCCAGCATCCTGCTTGATATCGAAATGACCAGCTTTACTTTTAGACAATTCGTTGCGCATACGCTCGCGCATCTCTTTTACATCATTGTGCAATTTTTTATCATCCCGCTTTGTTGATAACACCTTCGATCGAAGGTCCTCAAAAGCCTCGGCTATTTTTGGATCTCCAGCAACCACACGCGCCCTTACCAAAGCCTGGTGTTCCCACGTCCATGCTTCATTCATCTGATATTCTTCAAACGCGTGAATATCACTGACAAGCAGTCCCGATGCTCCGCTCGGACGCAAACGCATATCAACATCGTATAAAATTCCGCTAGAGGTGTGTGTATTCAACAAATGAATAATTCGTTGTCCCAGGCGTATAAAAAAAACTGCATCGCTCGTAGCAGTTTCATCCAGTTTTTCATGCAAAAACACCAGGTCCAGATCCGAACCATAACCAAGCTCAATACCACCAAGCTTTCCGTAGGCAATAATCGCAAACCCAGGCAGCTGATTATTTTCCCCGCTTTCCTTAACCTTTTCCTTACGCTTAACAAGATGAGAAACTGCCATCTTAAGTACCTCATCCAATATAACCTCTGCAATCTCCGTCAGATGGTCACTAACAACCATCAATGGCATAACGCCCATCACTTCAGCAGCAGCGACGCGCAATACATTGGTCTGTTTAAAATGTCGTAGTGCTTCCAGTTGCGCCTCTACGTCATCCCCATCCAATGCCCGCAATTGCGCGCGCAATTCCTTAACCAGTGTGTCGTGATCAAGCGGTGCGTATAATGTACGAGGATCAAGCAATTCGTCTAATAATATTGGATGATCGGATAGTAACGATGCGATCCATGGACTTGCAGCACACAATTTGACCACTTGGGACATTGCCATCGGATTTTCGATTAGTAGCGCAAGATAAGCCGTACGACGGCTAATTGATTCAAGCAGTTCCAGAATCCTTTGCAGAACAACAAAGGGGTCTTCTGTCTCCACCATAGCACCCAGCATCATAGGGACCAAGCGATCCAGTAATTCCTTGCCTCGTGAGGTTGATGTACGATAGGCATAACCATTTTTTAACTGCTTCAGTTTTTGCCAGGCTTCGTCAGCAGAATCAAATCCGGCAGATTCAAGCATGTTGACCGCCTGCGCATCAGGTTGCTCATCCCGCCACAGCACAATCATTTGCGTCACTCCCACCGTATGTGGGTTGGCATCGTTCCTGTCAGAATCTGATAAGGCAAATATCTGCTCAAAATGTGCTTGTACGTTATTTCTAACCTTGCTCAATTCTCTCTGGAAGGGCGCCCAATCTCTAAACCCCATTGAGATAGCAAGACGCTGACGATCATCGCTATCCTCATACAATGTATGGGTTTGTTCGTCGGCAAATGCTTGCAACCGGTTTTCGACCCGGCGCAAGAAGTCGTAGGCTTCGCTCAGCTCATTTGATACATAGTCAGGCAAATGACCGAGATCGACGAGACTTTTCAAGACCTTCAATATGCTACGCTGCTGAAGTTCGACCTCTCGCCCACCACGAATCAGCTGATATGCCTGACCGATAAACTCAATTTCACGAATACCTCCCGGCCCCAGTTTCACGTTATTGGTCATTCCCTTATGCGCCACTTCCCGATTGACCATTGCCTTCATTTCACGTAATTGTTCAAAGGTGCCAAAATCGAGGTATCGACGATAAATAAATGGTTTGAGAACCCTCATAAGCAGCTCGCAATCGGCCGGGTGACCAGCAACAGGCCGCGCCTTGATCATCGCATAACGCTCCCACTCTCTACCTTGTGACTGGTAGTACTCTTCCATCGCATCAAAACTCATCACCAGTGGTCCACTATTTCCGTAAGGTCGCAGACGCATATCGACGCGATAAACAAAACCATCTTCTGTCTGTGCATTGAGCACATCGATAAGCTGGCGCCCAATGCCGGTAAAAAACTCCTCATTGCTGATTCGCCGACGCTTGCCCTGCGTTTCACCCTCCTCAGGGTAAGCAAAGATCAGATCAATATCTGAAGAAAAATTGAGTTCATAGGCACCCATCTTGCCCATCGCTAATACAACCATTGATTGAGGATTCATCCTGTGATTACCCTGCGGCGTACCGGCAATATCAACCTGCCATTGATACAGTTTTGCCAGGGAAACCGAAACACATGCATCAGCGAGAAGAGTCAGGTCCCTCAGCGTCTCTTCCAGCGCAGACCAGCCGGCCAAATCGCGCCACGCTATTCTGACCATCTCGCGCTGTCTGAAATACCGTAACAAGCGTTTGAGCTCTGCCTCATTTGCAACCTGATCAATCTGGCTACTTAATGATGATGTATAATTGTCGTCCCCGTAAGCGATTAACAAATCACCGCTTCGCATCAACTTCTCGAACATCTCAGGCCTGACAACACAATAGCCTGCAACAAAACTGCTACACGCCCATACCTTTAACATTACGCGTAGAAAATCAGCCTGACGTGGAGGAGAAAGTTTTTGCAGTTTCAGTGCTTCAATATATTGCGCCCACTGATGTCTCACACACTGCTGAACAGACTCAGGGAATGACTTAAGCGCGTCACGCATTACCCATTCGGCTTTTGGTTCTTTTTCACTCATATCCGCCCCGAAGTTTCATTTATTAACCAAACTATCATTAAGTCATTATTTTACAAAGCATTTGTTATTCAAGTTGATCGCCAACTGGCCGATATGAGTATCGATAACCCACGAAAGGAAATAATAATGGAGTTTAAAGATTATTTAAAACTGATGGTCGCAAAGGACGCCTCAGATCTTTATCTTAGTACCGGAGCACCCGCTAGTGCGAAAGTTCAGGGCGAACTGATTCCTCTCGAACAATCCCCCATGCCACCAAAACGGGTAAAAGAAATCGCTTACGATATTATGGATGCAGAACAGATTGAAGCATTCGAGCATAACCCGGAAATGAATCTCGCCATATCGGAATCGGGAGTCGGCAGGTTTCGTGTCAATATTTTCCAGCAACGCAATCAGGTTGGCATGGTTATCAGAAACATTAAAACCACTATCCCGAATATTGAGCAACTCGGCCTACCCCCTGTACTGACAAAGCTAATCATGCAAAAGCGGGGCCTGATCCTGTTTGTGGGAGGTACCGGGTCAGGTAAATCAACCTCGCTGGCTGCCTTGATCGATTATCGAAACACCAACAGCGCGGGACATATCATTACGATTGAGGACCCGGTTGAGTACATTCATAATCACAAAAAATCCATTGTCAATCAGCGCGAAGTTGGCGTCGACACGTTAACTTACGAGGAGGCACTAAAAAACACGCTAAGGCAGGCACCTGACGTGATACTCATTGGTGAAATCAGGGACCGAGACACAATGGAACACGCGATTGCGTTTGCAGAGACCGGTCATCTGGCCATTTCAACATTGCACGCCAACAACGCAAACCAGGCATTTGACCGCATTATCAATTTTTTCCCCGAAGAACGTCGAAACCAGTTATTAATGGATCTTTCGCTCAACGTACGCGGATTTGTATCTCAGCGACTGGTCCCAACGCTGGATGGAAAAAGAACAGCGGCCATCGAAATTTTGCTGGGCACCCCGATGATTAGCGACCTGATACTGAAAGGGGAAATCAGTAAAATCAAGGAGGTCATGGAAAAATCAGAAAACCTCGGTATGCAAACATTCGATGGCGCGCTTTACAGGCTGTACAAACAGGGTCGTATCTCGCTTGAAGAGGCACTACGTAACGCTGACTCGCAAAACAATCTGCGCCTCAGGGTCAGTCTCGAGGAAAAAAACAAAAAAGCAGAAAAAGGTCCTTCGTTAAGCCTTGCCGAGGGAGACGAGGAAATAAAAGGAACCAGTTTCGGTTAAGACCTCATCAACCAAATCGGGATAGGGGCGGCCAGTGTACCAGACCCGTCCCCTCCCATACCACCCGGCATGCGGGTCCGCACCGGCCGGTTCGAGAAGTTGAGGTTCATGAGAGTCGAGGTAAACAGAGACGATCAAAGTAACCAGTCGTCAGTACGCTATCCGCCTCGCAACCTCATCAGTAGCACCCAGCGCCTTAAGCTAACGGTACATGGTTTTGCTCCGTTTCCATTGTTTCAGCTGTATTGCTCGCAATCGATGGCGCAGCCATTCATCGAGCCGATGCCAGACACCCCGTGTCTGTGCCAGACCAAAATAGCCTTTCCATCCCAACAGGTAACTTCTCAAGCATTGAACCGTTTCCGGCAGCGATTGGCCCTGATTGCGTCGCGTCAGTTGTCTGACACGTTGCTTAAAAGTATCCATCGCCTTATCCGCGACACGCAGCTTCGATCCACGCTTCCTCCTCACACTCGGTCACCCTCATGCAGTTGCGCTTCACTTCGTTCGCAGTGATCAACTTACGGCAGGACTTGCCCCTGCAAGAGTGCGCCCATGCTGGGCGCACACAAAAAAGCCCCGCTTAAGCGGGGCTTTTTATTCGAGAATCGCAGGGGACGATTACATCATACCCATACCACCCATACCACCCATACCGCCCATGCCACCCATATCAGGCGCACCAGCAGGCTCTTCTTTAGGTAGCTCTGCAACCATGGCTTCTGTTGTGATCATCAGACCAGCAACCGATGCAGCATTTTGCAACGCGCTGCGGGTAACCTTGGTTGGATCCAGGATACCGGCCTCAACCATATCACCATACTCACCCGTACCTGCGTTGTAACCGAAGTTACCCGTACCTTCCTTGACCTTGTTAAGAACGACGGAAGATTCTTCACCGGCATTTGCAACGATCTGGCGCAGTGGCTCTTCCATTGAGCGTAGCGCAATCTTGATACCAACGTCCTGATCATGATTAGCACCGGTCAGCTTCTGGATGGCGTCAATTGCGCGAACCAGCGCAACACCACCGCCAGGCACTACACCCTCTTCAACAGCCGCACGAGTCGCATGCAATGCATCTTCAACGCGCGCCTTCTTTTCCTTCATCTCGACTTCTGTCGCCGCACCAACCTTGATCACTGCAACACCACCAGCTAGCTTCGCGACACGCTCCTGAAGTTTTTCACGATCGTAGTCAGAAGAAGATTCTTCGATCTGGGCGCGTATCTGGGTGACCCGTGCCTCAATATCGCTTGGATTACCTGAACCATCAATGACGGTTGTATTATCCTTGGTAATCTGGATCTTTTTAGCGGTACCCAGGTGCTCTTCTGGTGTAGCCTTTTCCAGAGAAAGGCCAACTTCCTCGGAAATCACAACACCCCCGGTCAGGATCGCGATATCTTCCAGCATTGCCTTACGACGGTCACCAAAACCAGGCGCTTTAACAGCAGCGACCTTGACGATACCGCGGATGTTATTAACAACCAGTGTAGCCAACGCCTCGCCTTCAACATCTTCAGCAATGATTAATAATGGCTTACCGGCTTTTGCAACGCCTTCCAGTATTGGAAGAAGGTCACGGATATTGGAGATCTTCTTGTCAAACAGCAGAATGAATGGATCATCCAGCTCTGCGCTCATGTTACTCTGATTGTTAATGAAGTACGGTGACAAGTAGCCACGATCAAACTGCATTCCTTCGACAACTTCCAGCTCATTCTGAAGACCAGAGCCTTCTTCAACGGTGATAACACCTTCTTTACCAACCTTTTCCATTGCATCAGCAATGATGCGACCGATAGCTTCATCAGAATTCGCCGAAATGGTACCGACCTGGGCAATGGCTTTATCGTCGGTGCATGGCTTGGAGCTGTTTTTCAGCTCTTCTACAGCAACGGCTACTGCCTTATCGATACCACGCTTCAGATCCATGGGATTCATGCCTGACGTAACAGCCTTCATGCCTTCTCGCAAGATAGACTGGGCAAGTACTGTCGCAGTAGTTGTCCCGTCACCGGCAACATCAGAAGTTTGTGACGCAACCTCCTTGACCATTTGCGCACCCATGTTTTCGAACTTGTCGTCCAGCTCGATCTCTTTTGCAACAGAAACGCCATCTTTGGTGATTGTCGGTGCACCAAAGCTCTTTTCCAGAACCACATTACGACCCTTTGGACCAAGAGTCACCTTGACGGCATTAGCCAGAATGTTCACACCATCAACCATTTGATGACGCGCATCATTACTAAATTTAACTTCTTTAGCTGCCATACTATTATCCTCTTAATAATCTATTCAATTTCTTGTAAATCTACGAAGTATTAACCCTCTAGAACGCCCATGATGTCGTCTTCACGCATTACAAGCACTTCAGAGCCATCAACCTTGACTTCTGTACCTGAGTATTTGCCGAATAAAACTGTGTCACCTGCTTTAACATCTAAAGGACGCACTTCGCCGTTATCCAATAACTTGCCATTGCCCACAGCCAATACTTCACCTTTAACAGGTTTTTCTGTCGCTGAATCAGGGATTACAATCCCGCCTGCACTGGTTTTTTCCTCTTCAACACGACGGATAATGACTCGGTCATGTAATGGACGTATATTCATTGGTCTACTAACCTCCTTAATTAAATCTCCCGTGTGTCCATCAGGACACATCCTGTTTCTGACAGTGCCTGAGACCTTGTAGCAAATGGCTACAACGCCTGATTTATTAGCACTCGCTCCAGATGAGTGCTAATAATAGTGGCGAAAAATCGAAAATCAAGGGTAGCGATTAAAAATTAGCGAAAGAAATTGTAAACCCGGAAAAACCAGGCAAGCCAACGGGAAAGCCTGACAATGAAAAAATCTGTACAACCCCGAAAATAAGCTTGGCAGCCAATACAAGGAAGCGAAGAACTTACTTGTCGTTCTCGTTAACGTGCCAGGATTCCCCGTCTATCACTCGCGGTTTATGGGACGGGGCAGCCTGACCAGGCTCGGATCGAAACCCGTGTGAATGCTGGACAGAAGCAGACATGATCAATTTATGCTCAATTAACCATAGGATGACGAAACGTCTCAAGGCAGGAACAAGGCACATAAATCCAATAGCATCAGTAAAAAAACCAGGCGTTAACAATAAGGCACCACCAATCAATAATACGACACCCTCCAGCATTTCAATCGCCGGAATCTCGCCTTGAGCCAAGGTGGTACGTACACGTTGCATCGTTGCAAATCCTTGATACCTCAGTAAATACGCTCCCAAAACGGCAGTGAACACCACCAAAAAGACCGTAGGCATTGCCCCAATGACACTACCGACCTCAATTAACAGGTAAATCTCAAGAATCGGTACCGCTAGGAACAAAATCAACAAAGTGCGAAATATATTCATGTTTTTATCGACTAACTGCTGTAGCTTAATATGATAGTTTATTTGGTTTCATGCATTTTGAGGTTAACATGTCAGGCTCATGCTTTTTTAACGATGATTTCTCCGTTATTATCCATGCTCCCTGAATTATCCTGAATGACGATTCAGGCCCGGATTCTACTATAACATTTTTACCTCAAATCGTTGCGTGAGAGCACAAAATGAAAAAATGCAGCTTGATCATTACCACTTGCCCTGACACCGAGTCTGCACAAATAATTGCTAATCTATTGATTGAAAAGAGAATAGCGGCATGCGTCAACATCATACCCGGCGTTCAATCGGTATTCCACTGGCAAGGTCAGGTTGAGCAATCAAACGAACTGATGTTATTGATCAAGTCCACTGCAGAGAACTACGAAGTACTTGAAAAAACAATCACTTCGGCACATCCGTATGAACTTCCCGAGGTCATTAAGGTCAGTATTGAAGGCTCGACAAACTACCTGTCCTGGATCATCGAGCAGGCTAGCAAATAAGAACCTTTAAAAATGAAATGTGGAAAACGATTAAACTTAAGCCTTCTTAACGAGACTTTTGCAAGATTCAGCCTCATCAAACTACAGAAAGCAGATCAATGCGCCGACGTATTACTAATACCGTTAGAACAATTATCTCATATGCAACAAACAGTTAACAAACCCCGCCTGGCCTGGTTGCCCGCCTTTGCCCTGATGGTGCTGGCAGTAGCGCTGCTTTTTAGCGGAAAAACCCCCGCTGACCCATCGAGGCAGACACTGCTACCACCGGATCAGGCCTATCAACTCAGCGCAGAATCCGTTGCCTCTGATACATTGTTCGTTGAATGGAAAATTGCAGATGGCTATTACCTTTATAAAGATAAAATCAAATTTGAATCCGGGACACCGGGCGTTTCTTTTGGAGAAGTAGAATTTCCAACAGGGAAAATAAAGGAAGATGAGTTCTTTGGTAAATCGGAAATCTATAGAAACCGAATCTCCTTGAATATCCCGGTCCTATACAGCTCCGGACAAAATATGAGTGAAATCAGATTGGTGGCCACCTCTCAGGGTTGCGCTGATATTGGGGTTTGTTACCCACCTCATACCCAAAGTCGTAACATTTCATTACCAGATGGCACGATCAGGACCGGCCAGGACGCGGGGTTCTTCAATTCACTGTCATCGTTTGGGTCCAGGTTCGGATTCAATACACCCAGCCAAACCTTTCTTGAACCCGACAAGGCATTTATCTTTACCGCGGAGATCCGTGACGAGAATACCCTGCTTGCACGGTGGCATATCGCCGACGGGTATTACCTGTATCGAGAAAAGTTTTCATTTAATCTTCAGGATGATAGTCATGGCATCACGCTGGGTGAACCCGTTTCACCGAAGGGTAAAACCAAGGAAGACGAAAGCTTTGGCGTTATGGAAGTTTATTATGATCAGGCTGAGATTCTAATACCTGTTCAACGCAGCGGTTCAGACCCTACGCCGGTGGTACTGGAAGCAGGTTACCAGGGTTGCGCAGATGACGGGTTTTGCTACCCGCCTATGAAGCAATCCATCGACTTAATCATTCCGGCGGCAAGTGCCACACCTTTATCGAACAGCCCAGGCACATCCAGCCCGACTTTCATCCCGGAATCAGACCGAATTGCGCAAACACTTGCGGACGGTATTTCTCTGTCGACCATGCTCTGGTTTTTTGGCGCGGGGCTATTGCTCGCATTCACCCCGTGCGTTTTGCCTATGGTCCCGATTTTATCAAGCTTGATCATTGGCCAGGGAAACCAGGTCACCACTCGCAAGGCTTTTCTTTTATCGCTGTTTTATGTCCTGGCCATGGTCATAACCTACACCGTCGCTGGCGTCCTGGCGGGCCTGTTTGGCAGCAACTTGCAAACCCTGTTTCAATCCACGTGGATTATTGCCAGTTTCAGCATGTTGTTCGTCATTCTGTCGCTGTCGATGTTTGGCTTCTACGAGCTTCAGATTCCGGCTAGCATACAAACAAAACTGAATGCATTAAGTAATAAACAGGAGGGCGGAACAGTTATCGGCGCGACCATTATGGGTTTTCTGTCCGCGCTTATCGTAGGTCCGTGCATTGCAGCACCACTTGCTGGCGCGTTGATTTATATCGGGATAAGCGGTGACGCATTAGGCGGTGGCCTATCCCTTTTTGGATTAAGCCTTGGCATGGGCACCCCGTTGCTGGCTGTTGGCGTTTCTGCGGGGAAATTATTACCCAAGGCTGGCGCGTGGATGAATAACGTCAAAACCATTTTTGGCGTAATGTTACTTGGCCTCGCCATCTGGATGCTGGAAAGAATTATCCCGGAGCAGGCAGCCATGCTGTTGTGGGGTGCACTATTGATTGGTAGCGCAGTTTTCATGGGTGCCTTTTCAAGCATGGCGCTGGATTCAACCGGATGGGATAAACTGTGGAAAGGCGTCGGGCTAATATTTTTGATTTACGGCGGATTGATTCTCGTCGGGGCGGCTAGCGGCGGCCATGATATTTTTCAACCACTGAAAGGAACATCATTTTTCACCGGCCACGGTGCGAACAATCAGGGACCTTCTACATCTCTCGTTTTCAAACCGACCAAGGGGCTTCAGGGTTTTAAGGAGGCGATCAGAACCGCTACTGCCGAACAAAAACCGGTGATGCTGGATTTTTATGCCGACTGGTGTATCGAGTGTAAACGAATGGAGAGGAACACGTTTTCTGATCCAGGTGTCAAAAATGTACTGGCCAATGTTATTTTATTACAGGCTGACGTTACAAAAAACGACGAACTGGATCAGGCCCTGTTAAAACATTTTGGATTGTTTGGACCACCCGCGATACTGTTCTTTGACCAACATGGTAACGAGGTCAGGAACTACCGCTTGATTGGATTTCGGGATGCCGAAGAGTTCGAGCAACTTGCAAGAAATGCGCTATCTTCTTCATAATCATCAGTCGAACGCTTCTGATCTGGACAAACAGCTATGACAACCAAAAAAATGAGCCCGATACAACTGCTACTCATCATCGTAGTTCTTGGTGCGGTAGCACTCGGCGTCAATAGCCTTTACAAGGGAAAGCTCGTCGAAGACGCGAAAAAGGATGCCAATCCGGCAACCAGCAGCACCCGGACCCTGGTTGGAAAAACCATTCCTGAGTTCAGCTTTCCAGACATCGAGGGACTTCCCAGATACATGCATGAATGGGACGGTCAGGTTGTCGCTATCAATTTTTGGGCCTCATGGTGCCAACCGTGCAGACGTGAAATGCCAATGTTTTCGAACTTTCAGGACAATTACCGGGAAAAAGGACTTCAGTTTATCGGTATTTCATTGGACAACAGAGAGGCGGTGAAACAGTTTGTCGCTGACCTGGGTTATCCCATCTCTTACCCACTACTGGTCGGTGCTGATGAAGGCATTGACCTGGCCAAAGACCTGGGGAACGAGTTCGGCATTTTGCCGTACACGGTATTCGTCGACCGCAATGGAAAAATTGCCTTCGTACAGTACGGTGAACTGAGTGAAGAGCTCACAGAAAATACCATTCAAAATCTTTTATAGCGTCATCGGAATCCGTCAACTTATTTTTGTACTTGGCTGCGATTTGCAGCGAACATGCGCAAAGTTCCCAAGTACTGGACATTACGATGAATTCAGTGCACACTAATCGCAAACAATTAATGATCTTAAAACTATTATCGTATTTCCATGCAATATCAACGGAAATATCGTCAACTTAACGGAATTTATCCAGTTCATAGAAAATGGCTGAAATACTTGTAATCAATGGGCCCAATCTCAATTTACTTGGCGACAGGGAACCTGATTATTATGGCAAAGCCAGCCTCGATGAAATAAATCAACAACTGGAAAAGATTGCGAAAAAGGCCGGTCATAGCGTTAAATGTTTTCAAAGCAATGCTGAACACGCGCTTGTTGACCACGTGCATGATGCAAAAAAAAATGGCACGAGCTTTATCATCATCAATCCGGCCGCGTTCACCCATACGAGTATTGCGCTGCGCGATGCGCTCAGCGCGACCTCAATCCCTTTTATTGAAGTGCATTTATCGAATATTCACGCGAGAGAAGAATTCAGGAAAAAGTCATATTTTTCAGATATCGCAATGGGTGTGATCAGCGGATTAGGTGGCTATGGATACGAACTGGCGCTTGACGCTGCAATCAGGACAATTGATAAATAATTAATATCATAACAATTGGTGATTCAAATATTATGGACATACGAAAGATAAAAAAACTGATTGAACTACTCGAAGAGTCCGATCTTGCGGAGATCGAGGTGCATGAAGACAAGGAATCGGTCCGCATTAGTCGCGCAAGCGCTGTTCAACCCGCACCTGCGCTGGTTTCGGCAGCGGCTATGCCGCCAGTAGCAGCACCTCCGGCACCCTCTGCACCAGCTACTGAACCTGCACCTGAAGCTGGAAAGCAACCATCTGGCCATACGATTGATGCACCCATGGTAGGCACCTTTTACCGGGCACCGGCACCCGGCTCGAAACCATTTGTAGAACCTGGACAGATGGTCAGTGTCGGAGACACGCTATGCATCATTGAAGCGATGAAAATGCTTAACCAGATTGAAGCAGACAAAGCCGGCAAGATTGTTGACATACTGGTTGAAAACGGGCAGCCGGTTGAATACGGCGAACCCCTGTTCGTTATTGAATAAGCCATGTTAGATAAAGTCGTCATCGCAAATCGTGGGGAAATCGGACTGCGCATCCTTCGTGCATGCAAGGAGCTGGGTATTAGCACCGTCGCGGTACATTCGTCTGCTGACAGAGAGCTAAAGCATGTTATCTTTGCTGATGAGTCCGTTTGTATCGGCCCGGCGCCATCCATTGAAAGCTACCTGAATATACCCGCTATCCTCAGCGCTGCCGAGGTCACCGACGCAGTTGCCATTCACCCAGGATATGGTTTTCTGTCTGAAAATGCAGATTTTGCAGAGCGTGTGGAACAGAGTGGCTTCACGTTTATCGGGCCCTCCCCAGAAACTATCCGGATGATGGGCGATAAAATATCAGCGATCGAGGCGATGAAAAAGGCTGGCGTACCATGCGTACCCGGCTCTGATGGTCCACTGGGTGATGATCAGGAACACAACCTGAAACTGGCGCGCGAAATCGGATTCCCCGTCATCATCAAAGCCGCTGGCGGCGGAGGTGGCCGAGGCATGCGGGTTGTACACAGTGACGCTGCATTGTTAAATGCGATAACACTGACGCGAGCAGAAGCGGGGGCAGCATTTGGTAATGAAACGATCTACATGGAAAAATTCCTGGAAAACCCTAGACATGTCGAAATACAGGTATTGGCAGACAAACACGGGAATGCGATTCACTTGTGTGAACGTGACTGCTCGATGCAAAGACGGCATCAGAAAGTGGTTGAGGAAGCGCCTGCTCCCGGGATTACTGAAGAACTGCGCCAGCAGATTGGCGAAGTATGCGCGAACGCATGCCGGGAAATTGGTTATATAGGGGCTGGTACATTTGAATTTTTGTTCGAAAACGATGAGTTTTATTTCATTGAGATGAATACTCGCCTGCAGGTAGAGCACCCGGTCACCGAGATGATTACGGGGGTTGATATTGTCAAGGAACAGCTACGAATTGCTGCTGGCGAACAACTCAAATATCGCCAAAATGATATCAGGATTAACGGCCATGCAATTGAATGCAGGATTAATGCTGAAAACCCGGTTAATTTCACCCCTTCACCCGGGAAAATTACCCAGTACCATCCTCCCGGAGGACCCGGTGTGCGAGTTGATACGCATATTTATAATGGCTACATCGTGCCACCGTATTATGACTCTATGATAGGCAAGATTATTTGTCACGGTAACAGTCGGGAGTCTGCTATGGCGCGCATGCGCACTGCACTGGCAGAACTGGTTATTGATGGCATTGATACGAATACGCTGCTACACCGGGATATCTTGGTAGATGCAGCCTTTCAGGAGGGTGGCACAAATATTCATTACCTGGAAAAGAAATTAGCGGCAGCTAACGAAGATTAATCCGAATCTGGTCAAATCCCCGCTATAATTCAGAAACCGAGATTCAACCGTAAAGAATAACTGTTTACATTGGCAAAATCCGCCTGCCCTACAACGTTCAGGATAGGCAGAATACCAACACGCAGACCAATGTAACTACGGGTTTCAGATGCATCCTGGTCAGATAAACCTATACCAGCCTCTTCTTTACCTTTAAACCACATCTGGCCCACACCTGCATAGGGTGTCAGGTTGGCAAACCCCTTGCTGATTCCAACATCCAAACCATAAGTTGATAAATTGATATCGTCAACACCGCTCAAGCGGCTGGCATGACCGGTAATCGATACTGCAGGGGTAAGTGTAGACCCCTCCAAAATGGACTTTCTGACCTCACCACCAATATTAGCTATATTGCTGCCCGGAACTTTCACATACGATGCACCAACATCGACTCCAAATGGTAATCCCTTTCTGACCATCAGGCGCGGCACAGGCAAGGATGAAGGGGCATCAGCATCACTAACAGCCAGATTCCACAAGTCTTTATCCACATCGTAGACACTAAGTGACACACCAACATCGAAACCAACGGTGCCTAGCGTTTCCGCAGGAGAAATCGAGTTATAACTAACAGCGGTGCCCAGCTCTTCTATCAAGCTATTAAATTCAGTTTGCGTGATAGACGAACCCGTCAGTGTAATGTCATTGCTCCCTGCCCAACTGGACTGGGATAACCCAATTGCCGCAAGCAGCGGAATAATTGCTAATTTTCGAATCGCTAACAATTTCACTTTAATTACCTGTAAGTAAATTAAACTTATCCCTGAAATCTTGAGTCTGCCATTCCAATACTTACCGCAGACTTAACCTGGCCGTTATCCATAGCCCAATTCCAAGTTTAGCCCAGGTTGCATTTTAACAAAGGAATGCATGAATATAAATGTATTCCAGATATACTGCTAACCAGGCAGCCATTCAGTTACAGCCATTGCCCTTACGCTTGCGTCATTCAGCATATTGTAAACTAATGCTAACATAAAGATTGCTATTCACTGAAAATACTTTACAAACACGATTGCCGTGCGGACTTTAAATGAAACATTGGTTACAAATACAATTCGATGCCCCGCCAGAGATCGCTGAAAGAATTGCTGACGGCCTCGAACAGGCAGGATCTTTGTCTGTTTGCCTGCAAGACTGCGCTGACGAACCCATCTACGAGCCCCAGAGCGGCACTACTCAACTCTGGACAACCACTCAGGTGACCGGGCTTTTTAGTGAAAACGTTGATCTGGACAAAGTGTTGGCATCGATCAAGGCAGCGTTAAAACTGTCTTCTCTTCCCAACCACCAGATAATTAAACTGGCAGACCAGGCCTGGGAGCGAGTATGGCTCGAAGACTTTCACCCGATGCAATTCGGCAAAAGACTTTGGGTTTGCCCCGGCAATGAAGCCCCACCAGATCCTGACGCGATTAATATTATGCTGGACCCCGGTCTCGCGTTTGGCACCGGGACACATGCGACTACCGCGTTGTGTCTTGAATGGCTCGACCCGCAATCGATGCGCGACCAACTCGTTATCGATTACGGCTGCGGCTCAGGGATTCTTGCATTGGCCGCTGCAAAACTTGGCGCGAAACACATCTGGGCAGTTGATATCGATGATCAGGCGCTTCTGGCCACAAACGAAAACGCGCTCAGGAATCAGGTAAACGGCCAGATCAGTGCAGTTTCACCTGAATCCCTGCCATCAATTAAGGCAAACTGTTTGATTGCAAACATTCTCGCGGCACCTTTAATTGACCTCGTGGATCTTTTCGCGACCTTGATTTTACCGGGTGGCCATATCATATTATCGGGTATCCTGAATGAACAGGCAGACAAAATAACCTCAATTTACGCGAACTATTTCGACGACCTGGTGATAAAGGAAAAAGAGGAATGGATACGCATAACCGCGAAGCGGAAGTCAGATAATGTCTGAACAACAGCCAGGCACGCACAGCGTTAGAATGCAAAACCCCTATTCCAGGTCGGGCACCATCGTTTGGGCATCCCTCATTATGGTGTTGTTGGCATTGTTCATCTTGCAATATACCTATTTCATGCGTGACAACCTGTCCCGATATGACGACTTGAGGCCAATGCTGGAAAAAATCTGCGTTTATGCCCACTGCAAAATCCCTAGTAAAAGAGACCTTGGCAAACTGCAATTGCTTAATCGGGAAATAAAAAGCCATGCAGCGGTGAAAAACGCGCTAACGATCAATCTCACTATCATGAATATCGCTTCTTATATCCAACCTTTCCCTGATATAGAACTTATTTTCAGTGATCTTCAAAACAATCTGATCGCGAAACGAAAATTCAGTCCAGACGAATATTTGCCGAAATCTCTTGAACCAGAACTTGGAATGCCCCAGGATAAACCGTTTATCATTCAACTCCATATTGTCGACCCTGGCAACCACGCAGTGAACTATAACTTCAAGTTTCACTAGTCTACGCTTTACAATAAAAATGGTAACAATATAAATTTTTCTTCCCCTGCATTGATTGAACTAGTATCATATTTGGTCCTGTGAAATCCTGGTTTTTCTCAAGCGTGCAAATTGGACCTTACAAGTTAAAAAACAACCTGGTATTGGCTCCAATGGCTGGCGTCACAGACAGACCTTTTCGCCTTCTCTGCAGACGCATGGGCGCAGGTATGACTGTATCAGAAATGGTATCGTCCAACTCTCTTCTCTGGGGAAGTGAAAAAACCAGGCGCCGCGCCAATCATGAGGGCGAACCCCTGCCTCGTTCTGTACAGATACTGGGCGCTGACCCCAAATTGATGGCAGAAGCTGCTAAATACAACGCAGGCAACGGCGCACAGATTATCGATATCAATATGGGCTGCCCAGCCAAAAAAGTATGCAACGTGATGGCGGGGTCAGCGTTATTGCAACAGGAAACTCTGGTTGCAGAAATCCTGACTAGCGTAGTAAAGGCGGTTGATGTACCGATCACTTTGAAAATTCGTACTGGATGGGATATCCACAATCGCAACGGAGTTACCATTGCAAAAATCGCTGAGGCATCTGGTATACAGGGTCTTGCTGTACACGGCCGTACGCGCGCATGCGGTTATCGCGGAGAAGCGGAATACAATACAGTATCAGATATCAAATCGGCCGTTACGATTCCAGTCATTGCCAATGGTGATATCGACTCACCGGAAAAGGCCAGATATGTGCTCGATAAAACCGGGGCTGATGGCGTAATGATTGGCAGGGCCGCACAGGGAAAACCATGGATATTTCAAATCATAGATCACTATTTGAAAACGGGTGAAAAACTCGGTGAACCACCTGTTGAAAAAATTCGTATGATAATGATTGAACACTTACAATCACTGTACAGCTTTTACGGAAAAGACGTTGGCGTCAAGGTGGCTCGCAAGCATATTTCCTGGTATAGCAAGGGTCAGCCTGGTGGCGCAACCTTCAGACAAAAAGTGAACAATGTTGTATGTATCGACGAGCAATTAAATGTCGTTAAGGATTTTTTTAATCAATTGGAAGATAATATAAAGAAGGCAGCCTAATGTCCCTATCACAATCATCGACAGTGCAGATTCACCAAAACAATTACAATATAGAGAGAAGAAAAAAGCCACTTAAGTCCAGCATAGAGACTGCTCTGAATATTTACTTCAGCGACCTGGACGGTCATTGCCCCAGTGATTTATACGAAATGGTGCTATGCGAAGTTGAACCACCATTATTAAAGAGTGTATTGAACTATACGAAAGGTAACCAGAGCAAGGCAGCAGAAATACTCGGCCTGAATAGAAGCACGTTAAGAAAAAAACTCGTTAAATACGGTCTAAACACATAATTCTGTATGTATTAACGCAGTATCACAGTGGCAAACTGTCCACATTTAGTCAATCATTTCATTTTAATAAGAAGAATATATGTCATCCATAAAACGTGCCCTAATCAGTGTATCAGACAAAACCGGCATTATTGATTTTGCCAGACAGCTTGGTGAATTCGATATCGAGATACTATCTACCGGTGGGACAGCGAAATTACTTGCAGAAAACAATATAAACGTAACCGAGGTTTCTGATTACACGGGTTTTCCGGAAATGATGGGGGGCCGCGTGAAGACGCTTCATCCTAAAGTCCATGGCGGAATTCTGGGAAGACGGGGAACGGATAACGATGTCATGGAGCAAAACGAAATCCAACCTATTGATCTCGTTGTTGTAAACCTCTATCCATTTGAAAAAACCATTGCATCACCTGATTGTGATCTGGCTACAGCTATCGAGAACATCGACATTGGCGGCCCTACGATGGTGCGCTCAGCGGCAAAAAATCACCAGTCTGTCACTATCGTAGTTGATCACACGGATTACCAACCTGTGATCGAGGCAATGAAACAGCATCACGGCTCAGTAGGTACTGAGCTACGTTTTTCACTCGCTACGAAGGCTTTTGAGCACACATCAAACTACGATGGTGCCATAGCAAATTATCTGGGCAGTCTAGAGAACGATGGAAGTAAAAGCCGGTTTCCTCGCACTTATAATACCCAGTTTATCAAACAGCAGGATTTGCGTTATGGAGAAAATCCTCACCAACGGGCCGCGTTTTACGTGGAAAACGAGATTAGAGAAGCGAGCGTCGCAAGTGCCCAACAAATTCAAGGCAAGGAGTTATCGTATAACAATATTGCCGATACCGATGCGGCACTGGAATGCGTAAAGGGATTTACTGATGCGCCAGCGTGCGTAATCGTCAAACACGCCAATCCCTGTGGCGTTGCAACAGGCGATAATCTGGAGCAGGCCTATCAACGAGCCTACAGCACAGACTCAACTTCAGCGTTCGGTGGTATCATTGCGTTTAACCAGACGCTGGATAAACATACTGCATCGGCAATCCTGGAACAGCAATTTGTCGAGGTTATTATTGCACCCCGTATCTCAGGTGAAGCAGAGAAGGTGCTGCAAACCAAAAAGAATATTCGCGTACTGGCCTGTGGAGAATGGTCAGCATCCAGAACACCAGCACTGGATTTCAAGCGTGTTAATGGTGGTCTCCTTGTGCAGGACAATGATATAGCGACCATTACCAGCTCAGACTTAAAGGTCGTAACCAGACGACAACCCGGCAAACAGGAAATAGCCGATCTTCTATTTGCTTGGCATGTGGCCAACTATGTCAAATCTAATGCTATTGTTTATTGTAAAAACGGTATGACGATTGGTGTCGGGGCAGGTCAGATGAGCAGGGTATACAGTGCGCGTATCGCAGCAATAAAAGCAGCTGATGCCAATCTGGAGGTAGCCGGATCGGTGATGGCCTCTGACGCATTTTTTCCATTCCGTGATGGTCTTGATAGTGCTGCAGAAGTTGGGATTACGGCCGTCATTCAGCCTGGCGGGTCCATGAGAGATGACGAGGTAATTGCGGCAGCGGATGAACACAATATTGCGATGGTGTTTACTGGTATCAGGCATTTCAGGCATTAACCTGAATGTTTCACTCCGGATTGACCTGACCGGAGAGCGGCTGGACCCCATGGCATCAAGCTGGACTTCAAACTAACCTATCCAGCATCTCTTCCGATCGACTGCCGACGTAAAACAAGTCCCAGTAACAGAATCACAACCACGGCCAAATCTACCCGGCCAACCGTAGCCCTGGAGTCAGTCGTAGCAGCTGTAAAGGCGTAAATTTCGGTCCTTTCGACCTCACGATTACCAATGTTGTCCACCGACAGGAAGCGGATCATCGTACCTGACTCTAATACAAATGGTTCGGTATATTTTCTCGTGGATTTGGGTTGTGAAGAAGAATTATTCGGATCCTCCACGTTGTCAGGATCAGGAACATTGCCATCCAGGGTATAAAATGTATCAGCACATCCGGTCGCAGCACTACTGGTACCATCACTACAACTCAGCACCACTGTCTTGGGTGGCACGTAAATGTTACCTGGTATGGAAGCAGTCGTAGTCGGGGGCGCAAGGTCAACAACATACTGTCGAATATTTTTATCTACTGATTCCCTGTTACCGGCACCGTCGACCGACACAAACTTGATCGTCACATTATCAGAAAGGTACTGGATGGGGATTGCCTCTACCGGTATATCTTCCAGCTGAATTAAAGCCAAATCATAAGTAGGCGGATCATCAGGACCCAGGGTAATATCATCAAGCGTTATATTGCTTAGCGTAACGGCCTCAGGCGGTATCTGTGCTAACGAAATGGCCGATTCAATGATAGCCCCCTGTGGCACATCAATCAGCGAAATATTGTTAAGCAACCAGTTCTGGGTAGGTATATCTGCCAGGGTTCTTGCACCTTCTGGTGGCGTAATATTAATTGCATTATCAGGCAAGCCCTGTAGCGGTATCGAATCAAACAGGATAGTCCCTGTGGGAAGAATTGATAATGGCACACTCGCACCAGTAATGGCCTGATCGGGCACGATAGACAATGGAATATTGTCCAGATTGATCGCGTCCAAGGGTATTACATCCAGAGTGATCAGGAATAGCGACACATCTTCGATAGGCACATCCGCAAGTGTAATACCCTCCAGTGTCAGCAGATTTTTTAGTTGCAATGGAACCACATATTTTTTTGTTGAACTTATTGATTTACCCAAATCGGGATCATCGAGATCGGGGTCAGAGCCATCTTTCGTGTAGTAGGTTTCCTTGCATCCAGACCCACCGGTATCGGTACAACTCAAAACAAGCGGTGGCTGACTGAGGCCATAGGCATCATCGTCCATTGAGGCCAGAGTAACTGGAAACGCCTCGTCAATGATATAAGTCCGGGTTTTTATCGGCTCCCTTGTTCCATCATTATCCTGTGAAAATGATTTTAATATTGTAGACGCAGGGACAGAAATCGGGACAGTGTATTTGGTCGATGCAGTAGAGGGAGTTGAACCGTCAACAGTAAAAAAAATATCTACGCAACCCGATGCTGAGTTGTCGGCGCAGGCGAGGATAACCGACTGCGCACCAGGATAAGACCCGGCATCGGGCGTCGCAACCGTTTCCGGGGTAACAATTGAAGGAATTTCGGTGAAGTAGGTCCGTACCTCGTTTCCGATTACTGTGAATGTACCGCCAGCGAAAATCGAGGTTTTCTGTGAGGACTCTACGTACTGGAGACTCAGTGAATCTATATTAGCGTTAGCGTCCGGCTTCCACTGACTAAGAGAATTATCATATAAATCAAACCTCGCGATATTATTGATAGAGACTGTGTCGATCATTGAAAAGGCGCCACCTATGAATAACGAATTCGTCTCACTGGAAAGCACCATTGTATTGATAGCGCCACTCACATTGGGCGAAAATGAAGCGACCGCTCCATCGACAACCTGAAGCAAAGCAATGTGATTTCTGGTAATCGGCGTCGTTGAGGCATTAAGCGCGGTAAACGCGCCACCAATAAACAGCTGCGCGCTATCAGAAGAAAGAGTTAGCGTATTCACAGCGCCATTGGCATCAGGATCCCAACCGACCAGCGCATTCCCATTCGACAAACTAATCGCTGCAATATTTGATCTCGGCTGCCCGCCAATCGTCGTAAAATCTCCACCGACATACATTGTTGTACCATCACCGGAAAACTGCATCGCATTAATTCGACCATCTGCACTCGGATTCCAGGTTGTTACGAGAGTCGACGCAAAATCAATGCTGCCCACTCCGCTTCGCGGCACGCCGCCAATCGTCGTAAAATCTCCACCGACATACAAAGTCGTCTTGTCCTCGTTAAACAGCATTGAACGGACCGTGCCATTAATATCAGGATCAAAAGGCTCGACCAGACCGGTTCCCGTGGTGCTGACTTCCGCCAAACCGTTGCGGGTCTGTCCTTGAATGGTCGTAAAATCACCACCTATATAAAGCTTGGCATTCTCCAGATCAAGAATCATCGTTCGTACAGAACCATCTTCGATAATCGGATTCCAGGCACTGGCTTTGCCGGTCGCAAGATCAATCGACGCCAACCGGTTCCGATTAGATCCATTTACCGAGCTAAACATGCCTCCGACATAAGCTAAAATCGGACCAGAACCTGCAATAGAAATCGTATTAACCACATCTTCAGTATTTGGATTCCAACCCAGGGCATTGTTAACGACCAGGGATATATTTAGTGCCGCCAGGTGGTTTCTGGGCTGCCCTCCAATACTGGTAAAAGCACCGCCGACATATAGATTATTACCCGATAACGTCATTGCATTGACCGCCGCACTAGCGTTTGGATTCCACGCTAGCGGAATATTCGCCGGGACAGTCGCAGTAGTATCCAGCGCGGCGATATAGTTGCGCGGGATAGCTGTGC
>JBHHVB010000037.1:0-24879 GCA_046754065.1 Gammaproteobacteria bacterium | reverse complement strand
GGGGGGAAGATTTTAACTATGGACAAGATACACCTCGTCAGGAAGTTGGGAAAGGCAGAGAAGCTGTAGATATTCAGGAGTCAATCAATACCAGTAATTTGATTCAGCCAGACGCGACTTATCATTACCGAGCAGTAGCAGAAAATGATAATGGACGTAGTCATAGTGGAAATATGAGTTGTACAACCCCGCCTGATCCCGCTAACACCGATACAGATGGTGATGGATTAATCGATAGTTTCGAAATAGATATCCAAACAGATCCCACAAAGCGTGATACCGATAACGATGGATTAAGCGATGGAGAAGAGGTTAATGTACATCGTAGTAAACCACTGAAAGCAGATAGCGACGGTGATGGTTTGTTAGATGGAGTTGAGGTAAATATCCATGGAACAAACCCTAACACAGCAGACAGTGATGGTGATGGTCTCACTGATAATGAAGAGTTGAAACTCTATGCGACAAACCCAAATCAGGCAGATAGTGATGGTGATAGTCTGATCGATAGTGTTGAAGTGGATACTAATGTAGCAACAGACCCTCATAAAGTCGATACAGATGGAGATGGTCTGCAAGATGGAGATGAAGTGATATTTCATCACACCGACCCCAACAAGGTGGATACCGATGGAGATGGATTAAGCGATAGCGAAGAAATCAACATTCATAAAACAGACCCAACATCAATAGATAGCGATGGAGATGGGTTAAACGATGCTGATGAAATAAATACCCATACAACGCATCCTATGAAGGCGGATAGCGACGATGATGGATTGAGTGACTTTGAGGAAATCAACATCCATACAACAGACCCTCTAAATAGTGACAGCGATAATGATCATTTGATCGATAGTGCTGAGGTCGACCCAAATATGAAAACGGATCCGAAGAATCCTGATAGCGATGGAGATGGGTTAACTGATGGTGCAGAAGTAAATATCCATCTCACCAAGCCATTGGAAATAGATAGTGATCAAGATGGATTAACTGATGGTGCAGAAGTGAACCAGCATGGAACAGATCCAAATAATAAAGATACCGATGGAGATGGTATCAATGACCATTATGAAGTGAACCATTCAGCACAAGGTCATGACCCATTAGTGTTTGATTCGACCACGTACTTTCCAGACCTGGTTGTGGAATCAGTCACTGTGCCACCAGGCGCGATGGCGGACCGAACGATCACACTACTAACCACCATTAACAATCAGTGGTTGGGTGCTGCTGGCATATTCAGCGTTAGTTATTATTTAACTCAGCCTGATCAAGCGACACAGCCGGACCTATGGATAGGGGATTATCAGGTATCCTCGTTAGAGGCAGTAAGCAATCTAACCTTTAGCCATGACCTGTTAGTACCTGTACAGGTCAAAGGTGGCGTCTATCGAATAAAAGCCATCATAGACAGTGGTTATGCTGTGGTTGAAGACAATGAGTTTAATAACGAAGGCCTGAGCAGCGGTATGAGTATCAGCGAGCGCAGGAGTGATGGAAGCGATGGTGCGGTGAATGTTGTTGGTACGCTCAATATGAATACGGATAGTTTAGGATCGACCACCGACAACAACGGTGCACATCCGGATGGATTTGCAACGAGTATAACTGCAAATGCAAGCGTGGGTGATACTCTGATAACGGTAGATTCCACGGCAGGCTTTGTTGAAGATGATGAAGTGTTGATTATCCAGATGACGCATGCGAGCAATCATGGTGTGTATGAGTTTAACAGTCATGTGACAGTGGTAGATGGAACGACACTAAGATTAGGTAGTGGTTTATTGAATGATTATTTTCATGATACTGTGTCAAAGACGCAAGTTTTACGTATTCCTCAATATACCGATGTCTTTATTCCAACGATATCGATGGTGACAGTATCGCAATACGATGAGATTACTGGCACGGGTGGCCTCATAGCGTTTAGAGCCAGTGGCATGCTCACTGTTGACGGCAGTATTAATGCTGATGGAAAGGGCTTCCTGGGCGGTCAGGTGCCGGGATGGTTTGGAGAGCCAGGTCATAGTTATACAGGTGTTGTTCCAACATCAAATTTATATCTGGCCAATGCAGGCGGCGGAGGTGGTGGTACCGAAGGTAATATGAAACCCGGCGCTGGTGGTGGACACCGTTTGTTAGGCGTGAGCTCAACCACATATAATACATTCAATGGTGGTGGTACCTATGGTGATGCAGAGTTCATAAAAATGCATCTTGGTTCAGGTGGTGGTGCGTCAAATACCAAATATTCTCACAACCCAACACGAAGATTCGGAGGTCTAAAGGGCGGTTCAGGTGGTGGTATCGTTTGGTTGAGCGCAACATATATCGATGGCTTTGGTAGTATAAGTGCGAATGGAGGAGATGCACGGAAATTTGAAGGTTCAAAATCAGGGGCTGGCGCTGGAGGGGCAATCTACCTCGAGTCAAACACACAAACGTCTGTATCTGTCGAGGCACAAGGGGGGGCAGGATACCGGATCTGTACTACGCAGCCATGCGTTGACTCGGCTGGTGGAGCGGGTTGGGTTAAACATAAAAAGATGGCTCAAGATATCACTGTTACAATTATTGATGTGCCGCTTGTTATTAGTCAGGGAGGATCATTTAAAGTTACAAGTACAATAACCAATCTGATTGGTAATCCAATTGCTGTTCCTATACACACAGAATATTATTTGAGCAATTCACCTAATGATTCGACGAATGATATATTGGTCGGTAATCGATTACAGGCGGGTATTAAGGATTTTACATCGGATACAAGAATCACTAATATTCTATCGCTGCCAATGTCTGTCTTACCAGGGCAATATTATCTTCGTGGGATTGTTGATACACAACAACTAGTCCCGGAAATTAACGAGTCAAATAATTCAGTGATCTATACTGATAACAGTCAGTTTCCCATTGTCATCACCATCCAGTAGTTTCTTTTTCCAACAAACAGTCATTTAATACTTTCTATTCGCCATGGCGCATCCACTGTGGTGGCGTCGTAAGTCTTATCACCTTTATTTCTCTCTTCCAAGCCTGAAGATGCCATATCTAAATCGAGTTTTTTATCTAGATATTTGATAAAAAATTGACGCAAGTCTCTTTTTCCGTTTTATCCGATTGAAACTTAGACAAAAAAAATTTTTGTGACACTTTTGATTCGATTTTTATCTTATCTAGTACCCCGTTAAAAACCAAAACATAAAAACTAACAATTAATGATCAGAGGGTACAGAGATGATTCAGAGAATTATAGGTCAAATAACGTTGGTTATTGTTGAGTTAAAGGTAGCGTTTAGTGCTGCTTTAGATATGAAGATTCCATGCCCTTGGTCGATATATATAAGGGCGCCTAAGGTTAATAAAACCACTGCTAAAGTAGGAGAACTCTGATATGCCTGGAAAATCAATCGTATATAAAAAAACAGAGACTCTAGGCATGTTACGCGCAGTTAAACGGAACGTTACATTAATCCTACTTTTATTTTTATTTGCTGTTGCTAGTGCCTCTGCCTTTGAGCTAAATTTCAATCGCCCCCCTCATGGTTCTGTAGGAGGAAATAACAAATTCAGTTGTGATCCAGGCATTAATACCTGCGGAACAATCCATCATGATGGTTCAGCGATCGCGATGTATACGGTTAAGGTTAACGGGCAGAGATACTGGCGCACGGTTGTAGGGGAGCCATCATCAGGATTTGCTTTGGAGTTTTACACCAGAGCAAATTCAGCTGTTCCAGGTAGCGTGACTGCACCAAGGGGGCAAGGAGTTGATGGTGGTGGTATGGAGCCGTCAAACGGCAGATCGGATAATTGTGCACAATTTACTGACGAACCTACCTATGTGCGTTGTGGTAACGCAATCAATCCGTTTGGTATTGGGGTTGGTTCAAACGTATCAGGAATAGGTGCGCAGGATCCAACCAAAGTTGTTTTCCGTATGGTGTTGAGTGATGGTGGTATGGATCAAGAGATCTATAAACCCATCATGAATCACAAACCAAAAATTACACAAACAATCAATGAACCAGGCCAGGACATGCAATCTACATTTATTGCTGATATGCGTGACTTGAGATATGACGATGGTTTGACAGCAGCAAAGGTGACCAATAAGCAAAAAATTAGTGATATTAATTTACCCAATCCTGTGGCCGGCGATTTTAATATAGCGATGACCCAAGATTCAAACATTACAGCTGGTCAATACACGTTCAATCCAGGAGCAGGCTGGGACGTGGGTTACACATCATTTGATCTCGGTACTTATAACTATTCAGAAGGCAATTTTGATATGAATAGTGTTGACTGGAGTCTATATTTTGATCCAGTCCAAAACTCGGAATATTGTGCGAACAGTACAGAAGCATCAACATGGCACAGACAGACGATTAATCCGCTGTCATGTCCTCCAAATTAAGAGATAGGTGATGACTATGAATCGAATACTATCCATGCAAAATATCAATTCCAGGCAGAATATGAGTGCTGACCAGTTTTATGATCGGGAGAACCAAATGGCTTTAGTAAAACAACAAAAATGGGCCTCATTAGTTAACAAAGTAAAATGCTGTACTGTAAAAGGATTTTGGATCCATATCGCTGTTACTACATTCACTATTCTATTCATGACCCTAAGTCCAGTGCATGCGGTCACGATTACACAAACAGATGATTTTGAAAATTTTAGTTGTAGTGCACCCTGGCAAGCGCATGGAGCGCTACCAAACAATATAGAATACAAGCAATGTTCTAATGGTTGGTTCACACAAAAAATTATTACACATGGTTGTATTGGGGACGTCGCGCCAGATTTATTGGGTAAGCCATCTAAAGGTGTTCAGGTTACTAAACAGAGTAACCTAGCATGTATATTAGATGACGTACATTTCTATAAAACTTACCAAGTCAAAAAAGGGCAACCGATTGACAGTATTAGCTTCGATATAGCGGCGCCAGGTATCAATGTCTCGAGGAATTTCTCGGTAAGTATCTATGATGGCCGAGTAACTGATCTTGCCGGCAGTCAACTGCCATCCTTGCTTCATCAGGAAACCACGGCAACGGGAACAACATCTTCTATTGAAAATATATTTGTACCTTACTCGGTCACTGGAATAACCCCAACCTCAAATAATATAACGCTGTTAATACAAACGTATCAGCCAAGCTCGGTATCTGGTACTGGTTTTACTATAGACAACGTTGAGATCGTGCAAACTCAAACGACGCCAACCTTAGCCAACGGGGATTTCGCGCTAGCATGGGATAATTATTATCCGGATTTTGCAGTCAATAACAGCTCTGAAGGCGTGGATAGCAAATTAGACAGTCTTGGTAATCTATATATGACCAATCGTAGTAATATTGATTTTAATGGTTTTGATATTCACACCGTCAAATATGACGCCAGTGGTAATCTGCTTTGGAATGTAAACTACGATGGTGGATTTGCCGATGAGCCAGTTGCAATGGCGTTGGATGGTGCAGGTAATAGTTATATCGCTGCTAAGACTTCGAGCACTGGCACTGATCATGACATGCTTATTATTAAATACGACAATGCAGGTACACAAGTTTGGACTCAGACATACAATGCAGCGGGGTCACATGATGTACCGGTCGATATTCAGCTCGATAGTTTGGGCAATGTGATCGTTCTGGGTACTAGCAATAACGGTACGAATGATGATCTAGTGACTATAAAGTTTGACAGCGCAGGCGTTCAGCAGTGGCAGAAAATATACAACAATGGTAGCAAAGATCAGGCGGTGGGTGTTGCACTGGATAGCGAAGACAACGTATACATTACTGCAAGGAGCCGGAACGGTAGTTCTGATGATATTGTCACCATTCGTTATTCTGCGGGAACAGGTAATCAGGACTGGTTGACACGGTATGATGCACCGTCACATATTGCACCCTCTGCCGTTAGTGTTCACGGTAATGGTACTTCAGGTTTAGTTTATGTGGCCGGTGATGAGTTTGGCCAATCGTATAGTCATAATACCCTGGCCTATGATGCTGCAACAGGCGTGCAGCAATGGATACAGGAGGTGCCCAGCACAGCTTTTTCAAAGGCGGTTGCGATAGAAGCATTAACAGACGGTGTTTTAGTCACCACTACATCGGGAGATTTTAATACCGGTGATATTGTGACTACTAAATATGATTTAAACGGCACCGTTTTATGGACGATGACCTATGACAATGCTGGTAGCAATGATGCTGCATCTGCTTTGGCAACTGACGGAAACGGCAATGTCTATGTCACCGGTACCAGTGATGGCGATATTGTCACTATCATTTATGATTTAGCGGGTAACGAGACACAAGTATTATCTTATGATAACAGCAATACTGATGTTGTCTCGAGCATTGAGATTGGGACTGACCAGCATTCTCAACCAACAATTCATTTGGTGGGTCGCAGTTTCACTGGAGTTGTCAATGACGCTATCGTCCTAAAATATCTTAAAATGCAGCCAGACCTGGTAGCCGATTCCGTGTCAGGGCCGTCCAGTGCTTTTAACAATCAGGTGATCCAGGTAAATTCATCCATTAGTAATTTGTTGGATACGGTAAATGGTGCGGGAGCTGATGCGGGTGCTTTTGACATTGGGCTATATTTGGCACCTACGACTGTCGTTCCTGATGTGACAATCAATGATACCTTTACAGGTTTTGTTTGCGCCGCGAATCCTTGGGTTGCAACCTATCCATTTAGCTCATATAGAGGCGCTGCTGACCCGACCTATACCACGAACTGCGGAAATAATACCCATGTGACGCTGTCGCCCTATGAGCCCGCGACTTCGATAACGGGTACCACGGGCACAGGACATATAATTGATAACCTCGATGGGACCGCTCACGTGCAGTTTGCATCAATGGCTAACACTGGATTTATGTATTTGCTGCGCCAATATGATATAGGAAATCCAACATCATTTGATATTGCCGGGCAATACCGTGTGAGAGGTATTGGGCAAACACCTGGCGGTCATGTGCAAGTTAGAGGGTATTTTATCGTTTACGATGGTGCGGTCACTAATCCTGAAGGAGAAAGTCCGTCGATTTTAGCATCAACCTCTTATGTAGGTGATGGCGCACTGTGGGGAGCCTTCCAGAACGCAAGTTTCGCAAACTTAACGCCAAGTTCAAACATAATAACAGTCGCAGTAAAATTACTGGATGCGGTTAAGTTTGGTAATGTACCAGAATTAGAGTTAGATAATGTAGTGATTACTGCTCGTCAACACAACTCGGTTGTAGCTGATGAGAACCAATGGCATCAAATCGGGTCTCGGACTGTTTCGTCGCTAGCCAGCGGAGCACAAGATACGGCTTCGAGCAGTGCGATGTTGCCTTCTTCGGGTGTCTTAACTGCTGGGGATTACGCGTTAGTAGCAAAAGCTGATGTAGGGGACGCTGTGACTGAGACGGATGAAAACAACAATGTTTCCAGTAATGTGGCGCCAAATACACTGCCTACACTCATCTCTGTCAACGATGCGCCTGAGTTGGTGCCTAGTAGTTTTACTACAGGTACGTCGACGGTAAACGGGGGAGAGGCATTTACTGTTGATTTTACTGTAGACAATACGCATGCTCCTGCTGCGGGTAGTTTTTCAATGCAATTTATTGCGAGTACCGACACAATAGTTGGCAACGGAGATGATATCAATATAGGTAGCCATTCTATTGCGAGTCTTGCAGGTAATAGTTCCAACAGTAGTTCGGCGAGTGTGGCTGTACCTGCTTCTGCGACCGCAGGGAATTACTACCTAGGTGTTATTGTTGATGATGCCAATGCGGTTATTGAGGTTGATGAGTTAAATAACACCCTGATGACAGTCGCTACCATCGCTGTTATTCAGGCGCCCGATGTTGAGCTTCTGTCTGTGAGTGGGCCGTTGGCGGGTATTGCAGGAACAGCGATAACAATATCAAATTCCGTTCAAACCACATTGGAAGATGTGAATACCGCATTTGATGTTGGATTTTACCTGTCGACTGATAGTGTCATTGAAGCATCGGATGCGCTGGTCGGAAGCCGCACGATCGCGAGTCTTTTGATTGGGCAGACAGATACCGATAACACTGTAATAACGTTACCTGCAGGATTAACAAATGGTGTTTATTATTTAGGTGCAATCGCAGATTCGGGTAACGTCATTTTCGAGACCAATGAGGCAAACAATGCCAAAGCGGATGACAGTGCTACAACCATTAGTATTATTTCCAGTGCTGCAGATCCAACGCCTGATTTGATGATGTCTAATGTGTCAGGAGCGCCAACTCATGTTGTACAAGGTAGTAGTTTTACGATAAATAACACCGTTGAAAATATTTTGCCCGGTTCGGCGAGTGCTTTTGACGTTGGGATCTATCTATCAACCGATAGCGTTATTACGCCAACAGATACCTTGATTGGTACTAGAGCGTTAACTGGACTTAGTGGAAATAGTTCAGATAATGCTGCTGCAACGGTGACAATACCCATAGATATGTTGCCTCAGGTTGAGATTACAGCAGTATTAACTGAAGATTTTACAGGATTTTCCTGCCCAGGCCCGGATACGCCTACAATCCCGGATAGTTCGTTAACAAGAGCTTGTTCAAATGGCGTGACATTATACAGTCAGGATATTTACGCAGCCTATGATCAAGGTGTGCCTACTGCTTCTGGCTCTAATCTCGCTAGCATTCAATCGAATTCTGCCGGACTGGGTAATAATTGGTTATTGAGAACTTTTGATGTCACCGGTGCTAATACTGTTGATGTCAGTGCGACGATGCGAATTGGCTTGAGCTTTGGTAAGTTCAATACCGTTGGAAGGATGCAGGTTTTTGATGGTGCATATACAAATGTGGATGGGCTGACACCGCTTGATACGTTTTCCACAACATGTAATGTGACTGGGTTCTGTACATGGCAAAATCCTAGTTTTACTGGTTTATTACCAACATCGGGATCAATCACTGTAGGGTTTTCTGTGAACGATGGAAATGCTGGTAGGAGTATGTGGTTAGAAGTAGACGATCTTACGGTGAGTACACATTCAACTCCTGACAGCTATGATTTTTATATCGGAGCGATTGCTGATAGTCCTGCTGCAATGACATTATCTGGTCTCGGTACGACCCCGAATACTGTAGGCTTATGGAAGCTTGAAGAAAATGCGCAAGATAGCAGTGCTAATGGTAATGATGGTGTATTGAACAATGGGCCGGTTTTTGTTGCCGGGCAATATGGCCAGGCAATATCGCTGGATGGTGTTGATGACAGTGTGAACCTCGGTTCAGGTGCAGGACTCAATATTGCGGGTGATATTACCGTTGAAGCATGGGTGAATCCGACAGTTGGAGCTAATCAGGGGGCTATACTTCATAAAGGTAATCATTACTCGTTATTCTGGCGTGCCAATGGTGCATTGAGTTGGGCAGATAGTTCAGTATGGAGTTTTGCTTCGTTCGGCAATCACGGTAATGTACCAGCGGGCCAGTGGTCTCATGTGATGGTGACGAAATCTGGTTCTACTGTAACAATCTATATTAACGGTGTAGTTGCAGTCAGTAAGGCATTTGGCGGGCCAATAACAACAGATTCAAGTATTCCACACATTGGTTGTTATGCAGGCAATTCGGGTGGTACCGCTTGTAGTAGTAGTTATTTTAACGGTTTGATCGATGATGTCGCGATTTACAATGCAGCGCTTACTGCGACGGATGCACAGAATCATACGGCTGGAAACTTTGCTGGGATGACACCGGTAACAGATCTAAATGCGAATGGTCAAGTGACTGAGCTGAATGAGAATAATAACTCTGCTGTTATGGGGAATGCTATCACGGTGTTGGCTTCGCCAATGGCAGACTTGACCGTCAGTAACGTAACTGGCCCCGCTGCTGCTGCCCGTGGCGACACGATATCTGTGACGACGATAGTCGACAATATTTCTCCGTTTGATGCCGGTGCATTTGATGTCGGTATTTATTTGTCTACCGACGCTACAATTGATGTTGGTGATACGTTGGTTGGCACGAGAACTATTAACACGCTCCTGGCAAATTCAGTGGATTCCGCAGCTACCAATGTTACGATACCTTCAAACTTGTTTGTGACCGGATCTGGATTTCAACAGCCAATCACAATTACAAATAATGGTGCTAGTCTTACTGATTATCCAGTTGAATTGACTTTAGATACAGCGGGTTTGATCGCTGCAGGAAAGATGCGTACTGATGGTGGTGACATACGTTTCTATGCAGACGCAGCTCTTTCAGTTCCGGTTAATTATTTTGTTAAAAGTGGAATCAACACAAGCACTACAAAGATTTGGATTAAGGTACCGACAATTGCAAATCCATCCACAACGATCTATATGACTTATGGAGATTTAGTGCTAACTTCTTTAAGTAATGGTAGTGCAGTATTTGACCACTATGATGGATTCGACACTGATAATTGGACAGATATCGGTACGATGTCATTTGTTGATACAGCAAATAGTCGTTTGCATATTCATACAGACCGTAATACGTCAAATGATACGAGCTATTTCACATTACCACAGCCATTAACAGGAGATTTCGAGTTACAGTTTCGTTATTTTCCAGTTAGTGAGGCAGCCAACGCCTATTACACCATTCAGCTCTCTGATACGACAAATCTGGATAGTGCAAATAACAATGAACTTGGTCTCAATTTCTACGGTGGTAACAGCGCTAGGTGTTCGAATCAGGCGACTTACTTTTTCAATAAGACAATTGCAAGCGTTGTTACATCTACGTCTGTTTGGTGTGGGCAGAATGCAAGTTTGGGGCAATGGTATACAGTGAAGATAAAGAGGTTAGGAAATACTGCGACTGTACAATTGTGGAACTCGGCAGAGACGGTAGCACACCTAAATACGACGCTAGATGTCACAGGTATCGCAACGTTAAATAATCTATATGTCGGCGGTATAAACTCAGGGCATAATAATATGGATGGTATTGCCTATGTCGATGATATATTGCTAAAACCAGCAGTGTCAGTCGAGCCGGTGCCGACGTTTGGAGCAGAAGTTCCATTTACTACAGGCCCTCAAACTTATTATATCGGCGCAATTGCAGATATAGCAGGTCAAGTAACAGAGCTTGACGAGAATAATAATGCTGGTGTTATGGGCGGCGTCACACCTACGTCAACAGTAGTAAGTGTTACTTCGCGTACAGCTTCTGTTGCATCAACCGGTGGTGGTTCGTTCAGTTGGATAGAACTTATCTTAGGTATGCTTGGTTTAACAATAGTTCATTCAAGATTACAGCGAAGATTTGATAAGCACGATCATTGGTTACGTTAACAAGTTAGGTAGCTAGTCACGTAGCCGTTTTGCGCCAAACTCCTGTTGTATTGATCACTCGGGAGTATTCTAAGCCCTCATTCCCTAGTGAGGGCTTTTTTCTTACCCAACAAACAAGGGGGTCAAATCTAGTATTATAAAAAGGTGGGGGTCAAGTCTTGTATTATTAAGTTATTATTGTTAGTATGCAGCTATGGCTAGACCGCTTCGAATCGAATTTCCAGGTGCTTGGTACCACGTAATGAATCGGGGCACCGGAAAAAGAAATATATTTTCGAGTAATTCCCACTACCAGTATTTTCTTTCGTTGCTCGCTGATACTCGTGAACGTTTCAATGCCGAATGGCACGCTTATTGTCTGATGGGAAATCATTATCATCTGTTAGTGCGTACCCCTGATGGAAACCTGCAACGCATCATGCGCCATGTCAACGGGCTCTATACGCAATATTTCAATCGTTCTGAAGACAGAGATGGTCCATTATTTCGAGGCCGATATAAGGCTATTCTAGTTGACTCTGATGCGTATTGGTTGATGCTATCCCGCTATGTCCATAGGAATCCGCTAGAATCGGGTCTGGTTAAGAATCTATCAGACTATCGCTGGTCGAGTTACCCCGCGTACATAGGGTTGGTTGAACCTCAGTCATGGTTGAAAACGGAGTATGTTCTTCAAGCGATAGGAAAGCGTAATAGACATAAACGTTATATTTCTTATGTGACCAATCAACGGGATGATGTACTTATTGCTCACTACAATACATCAAAAGTTGGATCAATCCTGGGTGGTGATGAATTTAGAAAGAAAGTTCTGGCGGGAAGGATTCCCGAAACTGATATTCCTGAATTAAAAGAGATGCGAGCCCTTCCCGGCATTGAAAATATAGTAGAAGTAGTCTGTCGAAGATTAGATGTCGATGAATCTGAAATATGGCAATCACGACGTGGAAAGAGTGTAACAAATCCCGCGCGAGCTATTGTAATGTACTTGTGCCAGACGGTTAGTGATATGCGTTTAGCAGAAATTGCAAATGCATTTGGTTTGAAAAGTTATGCAGGTGCGGGCTCTGTGATAAGAAAGCTAAAAATTAGAATCGATCAGGATAAGAAGTTAGCCAAGCTGGTTAACTTAATAATACTAGACTTGACCCCTTAGGTTTTAGGTGTGAGTGCAATCGATAGGTCGTAGGATTGGATTTTCATCAAGCAGCACGTGTTTGCCTTCCAGTTTAATTCTGCCTTCTGAGAACCAGTTGATTATGAGTGGATAGATGCGGTGTTCCTGCTTCAGGACCCTGTTGGCCAGGTCTTCTGCTTTGTCGCCATCGTGAACAGCAATGCGAGCTTGTGCAATCACCGGGCCACCATCAAGTTCATCGGTAACAAAGTGAATACTGACGCCATGTTCTGTTGCACGAGCATCAAGTACACGCTGGTGTGTATTCAGGCCTGTAAATGCAGGTAGAAGAGAAGGGTGAATGTTCAACATTTTGCCTTTATAGTGGCCTGTGAATTCACTGCCAAGTATGCGCATGAATCCAGCGAGAACGACAAGTTCAGGATTGTAGCTATCAATGCAATGTTGTAAAGCGGTGTCAAAGTCATTTCGGTGATCAAACGCCTTGTGATAGATTACCTTCGTTGGGATACCCGCTTCTTTCGCGCGAATCAGGCCGTAGGCATCCGGGCGGTTGCTGATAACAGCCTTTATTTCAGCAGAGACTTCCCCGTTCTGGATGGCATCGATGATAGCCTGTAAATTTGAGCCGTTACCGGATATCAGTACGACAATCGGTATCCGTCTATCATCTTTCATCATGTGTAATTCAGGATGACTTTTTTATCGTCTGACTCGTTTGCTTCAATTGATCCTATACGCCAGGCTGCTTCACTATGAAGACCTAGTATTTCAAGCGTCTTATCTGCATCAGATTCGGCGACACAAAGAACCATACCAATTCCACAATTAAAGGTTCGATGCATTTCTTCATCGCTGATGTTGCCGTTTTCCTGTAGCCAGTCAAAGATTGCAGGCCTGTTCCAGGCGTTGGTGTCAATAACAGCCTGAGTGCTGTCTGGCATAACACGTGGCAGATTTTCTAACAGGCCGCCGCCTGTGATATGCGCTAGTGCATGGACTGGCGCTTTGCTAATGAGATCTAATAAAGGTTTGATGTATATGCGAGTGGGTTCCAGTAAGGTTTCTCCGAGCGTCCTGTCACCAATCATTTGCGATGGGTCGGCATCGGTTTTTTCCAAGACCTTGCGAACCAGTGAATAACCATTAGAGTGAGGCCCCGAGGAGGCAATGCCTATTAAAACATCTCCAGCCGCTACCTTGCTGCCATCGATGATCTTATCTTTTTCTACGACTCCGACACAAAATCCGGCAACGTCATAGTCCTCCCCGTCGTACATGCCGGGCATTTCTGCTGTTTCTCCGCCGATCAATGCAGCGCCGGCCAGTTCGCATCCTTTACCAATCCCGGCAACGACGTCTGCGGCGACGTTGATATCCAGCTTGCCTGTTGCATAGTAATCGAGAAAAAAGAGTGGTTCAGCCCCCTGGACGATCAGGTCATTAACACACATCGCAACAAGATCGATACCAATCGAGTCGTGTTTATGCAATTTAATCGCAAGTTTTAGTTTTGTTCCGACTCCATCGGTGCCTGAAACGAGCACTGGATGGCGATAATTGTCCAGTGGTAATTCAAATAAGGCGCCAAATCCACCCAGACCGGCCAGGACGCCGGGACGATGGGTTCGTTTTGCGATCGGGTTAATCTTTTCAATCAACTGGTTGCCAGCATCAATATCGACGCCCGCATCACGATAGCTCAGGGGAGAATTTGTCCGGGTAGGTCCTTGTGATGTCATAAATATTTAAGGAATTTTAAATAAATGTAATAAAATCAATTGTACAGTGAGAATAATCGCCGCTATTCTAACGTATTTTTTTCACTGACGCTTATAATTATATCAATGCGATGGAAATTGAGACCGGGATGCGATGAACAGGTTAAAAACACGAAAATCAATGAATTCAGGCTTCGGGCAAACTAGCGTCATGATATTGGTTGTCCTGTTGCTTGGGGTATGGACTGCAGGCCAAGCGCGTGAGATTCCAGATCTCTATGAAGCAAAAGTACCGGTGGTTGGCCAGGGGGAGGCCGAAAGACACGCGGCGATTCGTACCGCCTTGTCAGAGGTACTGGTCAAGGTAAGTGGTCAGCAGAGTGTTATTGATAATGCGGCGCTCAAAGCTACCCTTAAGAGGTCTTTGCGTTTCGTGCAGCAATTTCGGTACGAGGCGTTGGAACAAGAGAGCTCCCCACAAGAAGAATTAGCTGTTGAAAGTGAGTACTTGGAAACGGTTGATCTGATGGTGGATCAAACGCAGGAGATGATTGAAGAACTGCCCAAGGTTGAAGAGCCAGTCATTGAATATACGCAGTTGTTATGGGTGAGCTTTGATTCTGAAGCAATAAATCGCGAGCTTCGTAAGGCGAGTCTTCCAATCTGGGGACGCGCAAGGCCAGCAACGCTGGTCTGGATTGCAATAGAGGACGATGGTAACCGCTTCCTGCTGGGTGGAGATGTCAGGCCAGGTATTCAAAATAGTATCAACGAAACCGGGAGGCATCGTGGTGTACCCTTGCTGTTGCCGCTGCTTGATCTGGAAGATCGTGCGAGGCTGCGTTTTACCGATGTCTGGGGAAATTTTCAGGAGACGATATTATCAGCGTCAGAACGATACCAGACTGAGGCGGTTCTGGTAGGCCGGTTATATCGAAAATTTGATAATAATTGGCAAGCGCGTTGGTCCCTTTATGAAAATGAAGGCGTTCGTCACTGGAATGATGAGGACCCAGATCAGGAAAATTTGCTTAAAAGTGGTATTGATATGACCTCTGATATGCTTGCACTGAGGTACGCGAAGGTTGTTAGAGAAAATGGTGATGGTGGTGTGGAGCTGACGGTTTCGCGAGTCAACACGCTGGAAGATTATGCACGGGCAATGAAATACCTCGATGCACTGGATTTGGTGACTGACCTGAAAGTATCGAATGTTCAATCGGGTCAAGTGAAATTTCGTTTGGCTATTCGAGGCGACGAGCAGAGCCTGGTCGAAACGATAGGCTACGGTGATACCCTCGCAGCCACCATCAAGACTGAAAATCAGCAGAGTATGGGTAAGCCTGGCGTTGAGGAGCAAGGATTACATTATCGCTTGTTACAGTGAATCGTTCAGATATACCCAATATAATCACGATCATCAGAATTGGCCTGGTTGTGCCAGTTGTGGTTGCACTTCTTTATGAACAATTTACTATTGCGTTAATTCTTTTTGCCGTAGCAGGTATTTCTGATGGGCTGGACGGATACCTGGCCAAACACTATAACTGGCGCTCTCGCCTGGGTAGCATACTGGACCCGTTTGCCGACAAGTTATTACTTGTTTCAACGTATATCGCCTTGGCATGGATCGCATTATTACCCACGTGGTTGGTTACGGCTGTTATTGCAAGAGATTTATTGATTGCGCTCGGTGCGCTGGCATACCATTTTCTAATAGGCCAGTATGAAATGACTCCCAGTATGATTAGCAAGATCAACACCTTCGCACAAATCATGTTGGGAATCGCTATAGTTTTTTCTATGAGTGTATTACCATTGCCCGAGCTCGCACTAAATGTGCTCGTATATTTTGTTTTTGCCAGCACGGTTTTAAGTGGACTGGATTATATCTGGATCTGGGGCGTGAAGGCTTTAAGACACAATCAGAATAAGCAACCCCGTCATAAATAACGATTGTCGAAATAAACATGAATCCCTAATTAATGAAAACCGTGTTATGACTACTGCTCAAAAGATATGGATCGTTTTTTCGGTAATCACCGCTGGCCTTTTGTGCTATCTGTTAGCACCTGTATTAACGCCATTCATTATTTCTCTACTGTTGGCGTATTTGGCAAGTCCTCTGGTCAAAAAACTGGAAAATCGAAACTTGCCGCGTTTGGCGGCGGTTATTATCGTATTTCTGGTGATTATCATTACTCTTATCTTGCTGCCAGTCATTTTGATTCCATTATTGGAAAAGCAGATAGCGGTATTTGTTACCAACTGGCCAAAATATGTTGACTGGTTGCAAAATATTGCGTTGCCCTGGATACAATTTCAACTGGGATGGGACAGATATAGCGTAGATTTGTCAGTGGTGAAAAGACTCTTTTTGGAGAATTGGCGGGCTGTGGGAGGAACGGCGGCAGCGATAGTCAATTATGCCTCTCACTCAAGTATGATGTTGGTTGCGTGGATTGCAAACATAGTTTTGGTTCCAGTGGTGACTTTCTACATGTTGAGGGATTGGGAATCTCTGGTTCACAGACTCAGAGAATTTTTTCCACGCAGTATTGAACCGGTACTCGTAAAGCTCGCTGGAGATTGTGACGAGGTATTGGGTACGTTTATGCGTGGTCAGATGGTTGTTATGATGGTGCTCGGTTCGATTTATGCGACAGGTTTATGGATTTCAGGGCTCGACCTGGCGATTTTGATAGGTTTTATTGCAGGGCTGGTGAGTTTTGTGCCTTATCTTGGTTTGATCGTGGGTATCATCATCGCCGGGATTGCTTCCATCATGCAGTTTCATGACGTTTCTCACTTGTTGCCGATATTCATTGTATTTGGCGTTGGCCAGTTGTTGGAGGGCATGGTGCTAACGCCCGTGCTTGTTGGTGATCGTATTGGGTTACATCCTGTTGCTGTTATATTTGCGATTATGGTTGGAGGACAATTATTCGGATTTTTTGGTATCTTGCTCGCGCTACCGGTTGCTGCTGTGCTGGCGGTAATTCTTCGATACATGCACCAACAATACCTCGAAAGTCAACTCTACAATGCTGACGAAGACGATATTTCATAATTAAATCCTATGCAGTTTTTAGCGCAGATACCGCTGGGTCTTAAATTACGAGAAGGCGTAACCTTTGGAAATTTTCTTGCAGGAGATAACGGTGAGGCAGTTAAATTTCTTAGCCAGTATACGGGTAGACCAAGCACACAGGCGGTTTTCATTTGGGGAGACAAGGGCGTTGGTAAGACTCATCTGCTTCAGGCTGCCTGTCATAACGTAGCAATAACGGGCAAGTCGACCGCCTACATACCGTTGACAATGGCCGATGAGTTTTCATCCGCTTATCTCGAGGAAATGGAAAATATGAGCCTCGTCTGCATTGACGATGTTGATATGATTGCCGGTCAGTCTGATTGGGAGTATGCATTATTTCATTTATACAACCGTATTCATGCGTGTAACGGACATCTTATTATTGCTGGTAATGCGTCACCCGGGCACCTGGGAATTAAGTTGCGTGACCTGAGTTCGCGTTTGGGCTGGGGGTGGGTTTTCCATATGGAACAGCTTACAGATGAGCAAAAACTCGAGTTATTAAAGCAGCGCACCGCCGAACGGGGTATGCACCTTCCAGACGAGGTTGCGCAATATATGCTTAGGCACTGTCCTCGCGATACCCACACGTTATTTTCATTGATTGATCACCTGGATGATGCATCATTAACCGAGAAACGTAGACTGACAATCCCCTTCGTAAAATCGATATTAGGTGCTGGAATCGAATAGATGATATCTATTTGATGGAAGGTTTGCAGTCATAGCAAAGAATCTGGATTCCCGCCTTCGCGGGAATGACGATGGTGGTACTCAATTTGATATTAAACACATGAAACGGCCTGTGGTATACATGCTTGCTAGTAAACGAAATGGCACACTTTATATCGGTGTGACAAGTGACTTGATAAAGCGAGTGTGGGAACATAAGCAAGGTTTGGTGGATGGGTTTAGTAAAAAGTACCGAGTTCATAGACTCGTATATTTTGAACAATATGAGGATATGTCCACAGCGATAACTAGAGAGAAACAGCTAAAGAAATGGAACCGGGCCTGGAAAATTAAATTGATGGAGAACGAAAATTCTGATTGGCGCGATCTGTGGGACAATATTGTAGAGTAGGGGATATCGAGCTACACTCAGTTTTGTCATTCCCGTGAAGGCGGGAATCCACTATCGTTGAGTACCGATGCCTCTTGTTTAAACACCAGACAATTTCAACGCAGTCTCAGCCAGCCTTTTGCCCAGCGCCCTGCACAATCGATTTTCCTCATCGGTAATGGGTTGTTTATTATCTGGTCCTGCGACATGGCTGGCACCATAAGGCGTGCCTCCACTGCGGGTATGAATGAGGTCTGTTTCACTAAACGGTAGCCCCATTATTAACATACCGTGATGAAGCAACGGCGTCATCATTGAAAGAAGTGTGCTTTCCTGGCCGCCATGCATCGTAGAGGTAGAGGTGAAAACCGCAGCAGGTTTGCCTTTTAACTCACCGGATAACCAAAGCGAACTGGACCCATCGAGAAAATATTTTAACGCTGCAGCCATGTTGCCAAACCGGGTTGGACTGCCAAGGGCCAGGCCAGCACATTGCTGCAGATCGTCCAGGGTTGCATAGGGCGCACCAGAGGAAGGGATAGTATCTTCAATTGCCTCGCAAGTTGTTGATACGGCAGGTACCGTTCTTATTCTTGCACTCATATTCGGCACTTCTTCAACGCCCCTGGCGATCAATTGCGCCATTTGTTCAACGCTGCCGCGGCGGCTGTAGTAGAGCACAAGAATCTCGCTCATGACAGGATTCCCAGTACATTTTCCGGGGGTCTTCCGATTGCGGCTTTACCATTGTTGACTACAATAGGTCTTTCCATCAATTTAGGATGTTTGCTTATCGCATCGACTAAATCAGCTTCACTCAACTGGTCGTCGTCCAGATGGTTTTCGCGAAATTCTGGTTCTTTTTTTCTCATTAAATCACGGGCTTGCATATTTAGCATGGATAATATCTTTTTAATATCCGCCGCGCTTGGTGGGGTTTTAAGATACTCGATAATCTCAGCATCGATTCCCTGGTCCACTAATAATTGCAAGGTTTGGCGAGATTTGGAGCAGCGTGGATTATGATAAATGGTGACAGACATAATTTCTCCTTTAGCGGTAAAAATTGTATTGGTTAAATGTACCTTATATTGTCTTGACAGCCTATAGGGCGGGTGATAGTTTCTTCGCTGTATGTCTTTATCAATCAAATAGTTCCGCTCAATAATTTTAGAGGAATATGAATCACTATCAAGCTAAAACGATGATTTTTCGCAATCTGTTAATAGTGATGGGGCTATTGGTTCTGGGTGGTTGTGCGACTGCGCCACCGACACAGGAGATGAGTGATGCGCGACAGGCGATTGAGGCGGCTGAGGACGCGGGGGCGGGAAAACACGCGTCTATTTTGCTTAAAACTGCCAAAATTGCGTTACACGATGCGAGGGAGCAACTTAAGCGCCATCATTTTTACGAGGCAAGAATTAATGCTGAAAGGGCAAAATCACAGGCGACAAAAGCCAGAACGGTATCATTGGCAATCCGTGAGGCATCTGATGCGATTGCTCAAGCACAGGCAGAAGGAAAGCGTGTGGCCAACGCGAAGCAACTACTCAGTAGGGCGAAAGCTGAAGCAAAAGATGGACATGCAGACAATGCTATCAGGATTGTGAACAAGTTGATTGAAGGACTGGGTCGACTTTAGTTTCTCACGATGTCCAGGATTCGATCCATATCCAAATGATTGATTTGCGAAAAATCATTCGCTTTGTAGGTTACCTTGTAAACCGCTATTACGATGATAATTGTTTAAGAACTGCGTCAGCACTTAGCTACACGTCTTTATTAGCCCTGGTCCCACTTATGGCGGTCTCTTTCTCAATTCTGGCCGCCTTCCCGGTTTTTGAGAAACTGGTGGGTAGTCTACAGGATTTTATATTCAGTAATTTTATACCCGCATCAGGTGATGCGATCCAGACCCATATGCAGCGTTTCATCCAGCAAGCGGCATCATTAACCGGGTTGGGCGTGATATTTTTGATGATTACCGCCCTGATGTTGATGAATACTATTGACGGTGCTCTTAACAGCATATGGCGGGTTAAAAAAGAAAGGGGCGTTCTGCCAAGATTTCTCGTGTATTGGGCAGTATTGACGTTGGGACCAGTGTTGGTGGCCTCAAGCATTGTTTTATCCTCCTATCTCATTTCCATACCGCTGATATCTGGTGTGGGAGACGCAGTCGGAGGTGTCAAAACGGGCCTGTTGGGTTTGATGCCGTTCCTTTCGACAACTTTGGCGTTAACCCTGCTATATGTACTGGTTCCTTATACTCGTGTATGCGCCAGGCACGGAATTTGTGGTGCAGCGATAGCTGCAGTTTTCTTCGAGGTTGCAAAAAAGGGATTCGCAATTTATGTAACCAGTTTTCCAACTTATTCGACAATTTATGGGGCACTGTCTACGATCCCGGTCTTTCTGGTCTGGATATATATTAGCTGGCTAGTTGTATTATTTGGGGCTGAAATCGCTTATTGTTTGGCAAATTTCAATGATGAGGATCAGCAAGAAAATTTAAATAGTGGATTGAGTCTGGTTTACGCGTGCCGAATTATCGGACGGTTGTGGCAGGCACAAAAAAAAGGAGAGGGGCTTGGTTGCAGGAAACTGGAAAGACTTGAATCTTCTATACCTCGAGCTGCATTGGAGTTTGTCACTGAACTTCTTCAGCGAGCAAAAATAATTCATTTAACTGTCGATAATAAACTGAGCTTGTCCAGAGATATATCCGATATTCGGGTGCTGGACGTTTATCGAGCCTTACCACAGGCGCTACCTTCGCTGGACGGTAGCTGGCGACAACACGATTCCTGGAATCAGGCGTTATATGATGTTTTTGCGACCGTTGATGGCTCAGTGGAATCCAGTTTGGATGTGTCGTTAAAAAAACTGTTTAATGCCGAGTCTGGAAGCGGCAAGATTGTTAATTTGACGGGCATTGAAAATAAATGATATTCGTTAGGTCGATGGGGTTTGTATATAATACACTGCTTTCGCGCAATAAATGATGAACTGGAATCGGGATGAATAAACTGGAAAATATATTTGAAGGATTCTTGTGGAATAGCCGCTACGTGGTACTTGCAGCGGTGCTGGCGAGCCTTGCAACCGGCCTGTGCATGTTTTATGTTGCAACGGTCGATGCCTTTTATATGATATCCCATCTTGGAGAATATGCCTCGGTGGATTTAACCGTTGAAGCACGCGGGGATCTTCGGCAAGAAACCGTTACGCATGTCGTTGAAATCGTCGATGGCTACCTGCTTGGAACGGTTTTACTGATATTCTCTCTTGGCCTTTATGAGCTGTTTATTAGCAAGATCGATGAGGCAGAGAGTTCGGAAACTGCATCCAGTGTATTGATGATAAAAACGCTGGATGATTTGAAGAATCGACTTGCTAAAGTTATTCTGATGATACTGATTGTTAAATTTTTCGAGCATGTTGGGAAAATGAACTTTAATACCCCGCTCGATCTGCTGTATCTTGCTGGCGGTATCGCACTAATCGGATTATCGATTTATCTTTCACATGCTGGGGGACATTCCAGTGATCATAACGAACATTAATACCGTGAGAGTGGCTGGTTGCCTGCTAAATTGATCCGCAAATGTCGGGACTAATTAGTAACCTGTAACCTGCTGTTAAATTATCCGATATTTCCGTCCCGTGCTGCTTTTAACACGAGTGCATCGAATGCCTCGGCATCCATCAACTTTTGATCTGCAACAATATCACGCACCGGGCGTCCACTTTTTTCAGAGATCTTTGCAACTTCGGCTGCTTTTGCATAACCGATATGAGTGTTTAGCAAGGTAGCAAGACCCACGCTGCTATGGAGAAAATCAGAGCACTTGTCTCTATCAACCTTAAGGTCTTTCAGATTCTTCTCGGTCGCTGCAAGAATGGCGTTTGTTAACCAGCTCATCGCATCAAAGATTGCTGAACCCAGTGCAGGCATCATCACGTTTAATTCCAGTTGTCCAGCCTGGGTCATGTATGCCACTGCGCTGTCCTGGCCGAGCACCTGGAAACAGACCTGATTGAGCATCTCGAACATGACCGGGTTGACCTTGCCTGGCATAATGCTGGAACCGGGTTGTACCGGTGGTAGCAGGATCTCGCCCAAACCGGTGCGTGGCCCTGAAGCCAGAAGACGCATGTCATTCGAAATTCTAACCAGCTCAAGCGTTAATTCACGGATAGCGGAAGAAAGATTCTGAACATCCCGCATGGATTGCATCTGTGCCGCAAGATCCGCAGCAGGGCGTATTTTTTCTCCGGTTAGTGTGGCGAGTTCGGCAGCGACATTTTCAATATAACTGGGTGAGGTATTGAGCCCGGTTCCGGCAGCGCTACCACCCAGTCCGATTTCACACAGCGGGTTACGCGTCCCACCTAGTCTTGACACGCATCGACGCAGCGTCCAGGCGTAGGCACTGAATTCCCGGCCAATCGTAGTAGGAACGGCATCCTGGAGATGAGTTCTTCCACTTTTTACGGTGTCTGCTTCCTGTATCCCCAGGCGCTCATACTCTTTTGCCATGTTCTCTACTGCATCGATGAGCCTCGGTAATTTCGCTAAAACGGTAAGTCTGATCGCAGTGGGAATCGTGTCATTGGTACTTTGCCCCATGTTCACGTGATCATTGGGGTTAACCGGGTCATACTTTCCCTTCTCTCCACCTAATGAAACATTTGCCAGATTTGCAACCACTTCATTGCTGTTCATATTATGGCTGGTGCCTGCACCGGCCTGAAACCTGTCAACAACAAACTGGTCGCGATATTCTCCGCCAAGAATTTTGTCACAAGCATCTACGATAGCATTTGTTATATCGTCGTTGAGCCAGCCACCCTTGTTATTGGCTACTGCAGCAGCGCGTTTGACGCGAATATGTGCATCGACGAAGTCGCTATCGGGAAGTCTTCCACTAATAGGGAAATTTGCTATAGCCCGGGTTGTTTGAATCCCGTACCACGCATCGGATGGAACTTCCAGCGTACCTAGGCTGTCTTTTTCTATACGAGTGTTATTTTTACTCATTGATATTCCCTATATTCATTCTGGTTTATGCACAGTGTATCAAAACTGGATGTAGCATATTATGCAATTTAGGTCGTTCCGATCAATGGAAATTCATTGATCTTCAATAATTGGAAACTGTCATGACAAATAATGAAAATCCGGTCGAATGTATGCGCTACATCATAAATGGGCGGGTTCAAGGGGTATTTTACAGGGTATCGACCAGGGAGCAGGCAAGATTGCTGGGTTTGACGGGTTGGGTACGAAATCTGGATGATGGATCGGTCGAGGTATTGGCGTGTGGATCCAATAGTCAGTTGATGGAGTTTGTCGAGTGGCTCCGGGTTGGTCCACCCTATGCGAAAGTGACCGATGTTAGCAGTGAGTCATTTGAACCGGATGCGACGTTACAGGGTTTCGAGACACGCTGAATTGGAGTTGATGTTTTTTTATCAAAACTGAAAAGGAGTAAATAATGAACAGATTTATGCAATTCATGATTGTGGCACTAACCGTGGTATTTTTTAGCCAACTGGCAATGGCCGGTGACGGTCACCACGGCAAAATGAGATGGACTGTAGAAAGCAAAAAACATTATCAGGAGATGATGCGGGAACGACACAGGATGCATAACGAAATGCTGGTGATGGTTAAAGCCACCATGGTTATCCTGAAAGACCTGAATCATAAACCAAGCCCTGCGCAGCGTGAAAAACTCGGTAAAATGATTAACCGAATTGATGAAATGATGACAAGGCAGAAAGAAATGGCTGAGGAGACCAAAAACAGAATGAAAGAGATGCACAAACACGCTGATAACTAGCGGGGTCAGTTCGTAGTCTATTGGCGAAACCAGCGTTCTTGCAACGCGTTTAATACTTTATCGCTGTAGCTGGTTTTACCAAGGCTGCCATTGTAGCGTGCCAGTGCACGCGGCAGATCTCCATCCTCCTTGCTCATGTAATAGCGTAAAATGGTACACCCCAGACGCAGGTTGGTTTTTGGCCTGAATAAATTGTCTTCAGGATGACCAATTTCCTTTAGCCAGAAGGGCATAACCTGCATCAAACCCTGGGCACCAGTCTTTGAAATGGCCCATTGATCGAAATTGCTTTCAACCTCGATGACGGCGAGAACAAGCTCGGGGGGCAGGTCGGCTTTAGTCGCCTCGTTATGTACCAGCTTTAATAATGCCAACCTTTTTTTTCCATCTGGAATTCTACTGCCAAGCCGTTTTGCCATGTCTACCAGCCAAACCTCAGCTTCGAAGCGGTCACTAAAACCATCAGTGCTGTTAATTGCAGCGACCAGTTGAGCTCTGAGCTCAGGATCTGGCTCAGCTTGGTCTGCCAGGCAGTAGTTAATCAACAGGCACAAACAAAGGCTAATGAGGCTTATTACTCGTTTATTGATATCAGACATAAATCGTGAATTCAATTTGTAAGTGCAACTCAACAATTTGGTTGAGAAGGATAAGCTG
>JBHHVB010000036.1:0-24970 GCA_046754065.1 Gammaproteobacteria bacterium | reverse complement strand
TGGCCTATATTCACCATCTCATTTAAAATTTACAGCAGTTTACGGGCTTAACCTCAAACCCTAAATATTATGGCTTCTACCAGTCAAAGTATTTCAATAAAGAAATAAAGTGACCCGATTAATACAGGTTGATGTACCATATAGATCAACAAACTATGTCTTCCGGCTAACGCGAGCGCGCGCTGTGCCAAGCCAGACTGTTTCCCGGCTCCAGAATACAGACGCCTTTTATCAAACAACATTCTGCCGATAAACAGGCCAATGAGCACAACGCCAAACCAGGGCAATATGGGCACATAGTCTTCGGTAATGGGTCTGTGTGTCATTAATCCTAACCACTGCAAGGCCTTTGCATTAAAGATCGGGTGCTTATAAAAAGTTCCCAGCACGATAAGCAGAATTCCCAACACCAAATTGATCCGGTAAAAAGACCTGAAAGCCAGGCCCAATACACTGGCAACCGCAATAAAATGCAGGATGCCGAAAAAAATCATGCTCTTGGGAAACAAGATATCACTCGCGACACTCACCAATCCTGCACATAGCATTAATAGCATCAATCGCTTAAGAAAACGCTGGCGGTTGATACCGTTTTTTGTCGCGAGATAGAGACTGGCGCCCACCAATAAAAGAAACATCGTTACGATTAGCGCCCTGAAGACCAGCCACAACAGGCTATTGTTAAAATCGATGCTAACCACGTGGAAAAGATCTAAGTCAAAGCAGAAATGGTAGATCACCATCAACGCGATCGCGATACCTCTGATCATATCGATTTTGCCAATTCTTTCTGCTCTCATAAGCTGCTACACCATTCCGTCGCGATACTTTATGCTTATCGGTCAAGTCTGATATTAGTGAAATCAATGACCTATGAATCTTGAACCGCTTAATAATCTAGCTTATTTCTCTGGTATTGAATTTGCCTAGCACGGTGATCGTTATTCACATTCCAACCCGGCAACTGACGAAAGCCAGCAAAACGCCAAAATATGTTGTCCAATCACCCTAAAATACGCATAAGCCATTGATAATTAACCAGATATAAAACGGGTTAATTCGTAACCAAGATGGCGTAAAGCCAATGAAAACGTGCTATACAGCAGTTTTACCCCACAATGTCCACAGAGTTATCCACAGATAATGTGGGCAACTTTTCCAACCAACAAAGGGGGTTTTAATTCAATACCTTATATCCAGGTTTTAAATCCAGCGAATGATTGGTCATAATTTCCATTTATGTTTTTGGGCAATATGCTGAGTGAGAATATTCTTAAAAACTTCCGGATCCTTGGTATGGGTTATCTCTCCCTCGCGTGGAAAATGCAGATCTTGCAGCCGGGATAACCAGAAACGCAGTGCCCCGGCGCGTAACATCACCTGCCATGCATCCTTCTCGTGAATCGTTATCGGACGTCGCTTGCTATAAGCGGCCAACAAAGCGTCGCCGCGGTCGGCATCTATGGATCCGTCAGGAAGCGCGCACCAATCATTGATTGTCACCGCCACGTCATAAAGCAGAACATCGTTGCATGCATAATAGAAATCGATCATACCGGTCAGCGTATTACCCACAAATAATGCGTTATCGCGGAACAAATCGGCGTGTATCACCCCCCGGGGTAGAGAGGCATGTCGATAGCTGAGCTGGTATTTGATCTCTTTTTGCAGTAGCTCATTATCCTCTTCGGCAAGGAATGGGTTTAGTTTTTCAACGGTTTCTTTCCACCAGTGCGGACCACGGGTATTTTCCCTGTGATCGGGATAAGATTGTCCAATATCATGCAATCGGGCCAACATGCAACCCACTGCCTGGCATTGTTCGATGGTTGGATCTGTGGTGCTGGCGCCCTGCAGACGTTTGACCAACGCCGCCGGCTTACCATTCAAGACCCGAATATATTGTCCATGAATATCTGCAACCGGGTGGGCGCTCGGCACCTCATTCTCTGCCAGGTAAGCCATCAGGTTGAGAAAGTAGGGTAGTTCCTGCTCAGAAATCACTTCGAACAACGTCAGGACATACTGCTCTTCTGAAGTCGTAACAAAATAATTGGTGTTTTCAATACCATCACTAATGCCCTCAAATGAAACCAGTGTGCCGTGGGCATATTCACCGAGAAAGTCAATCAGCTGATCTTGCTCTATTTTTGTATATACTGACATCCTGATATTTAGCTTATTGTTATTGCGAGTTGGAAATTCAGGTTTACCTAGTTCCAGCGAAACAACATCCACTGAGGAATCAGTATGTCCTCGCTTAAATCATTGGTACGCTGATCCAGCCGACCATCCCCATCGGTATCGACAAGATAATAGGGTATGCCCTTATTTGGCGTGATCTTGATCTGGAAAAGCTCACCATTGACACGATACTCTTCAATCGTTTCATTTTCGTTTTGTGTGATAGTCACCTGTGGATCACCCGCGATATCGGGCCCGTCTTGCGCAAACAGTGCGGGGGAAACCAACAACATCATTAAACCAATCAGATTCAGATAGCGCTTCATTTTCAATTTATAGCTCTAGCAGCTTCTCCTGTTCTTCCGCTGAAGGTTCAAAACCACGCTCTTCATAGTGACGGAAGATTTTATCAACAACAGCCTGGGGCTCATCCAGCAACGTAAACAAATCAAGGTCTTCTTCACTAATCGTACCATTGGCAACGAGCGCATCCTTGAACCACTCGATCAACCCACTCCAGAATTGTGTATTAACCAGTATGATCGGAATACGACGTGTGCGCCCGGTTTGAACCAGTGTCAGTATTTCCGCCAACTCATCTAGGGTACCAAATCCCCCGGGAAGCACAACATACGCCGATGCATATTTTACAAACATTACCTTGCGTGAGAAAAAATGTCGGAAGCGAAGCGAGATATCCTGAAAATCATTGGCTACCTGCTCTTTTGGTAACATGATATTCAATCCAATACTGGGAGACTTGCCGAGAAAAGCACCTCGGTTAACCGCCTCCATGATGCCGGGACCACCTCCACTTACAACGCTGAACCCGGCATCAGACAGTAGATTGGCAATTTCCATCGCAAGCTTGTAATGAGAATGATCTTTGGCTGTACGGGCCGAACCGAATATACTGACCGAAGGTTTGATGCGCGCCAATCGTTCATAACCTTCGACAAACTCGGCCATGATCTGGAAAATCTTCCACGATTCACGGGTTAATATCGTGTCATCGACCGGAGAAAAGCTGGGGTGCCCAGACTTTTTTTGATTATCCGCATCGTTACTCATATATAATCAATCCCTGTAGTCCGATTATTAACAATTGTATCTGATAACCGCCAATTGGATGAAATACCTGGTAACGTAATTCGGCCAGTTAAAAGGAAAGTTAACTATAATATCAGGTAACAAAGACTATTAATTAAATTTCTGTTAGCGACAATCCCTATGCAACAAAAATACAAGCCAGATTCGTGTGCCGACAATGCACCACCATTCATCCTCGTCGACGGTTCTTCATACCTTTATCGCGCCTTTCATGCGATGCCTCCTCTCACCAACTCAAAAGGTGAACCTACCGGCGCAGTCTGTGGCGTGATAAACATGCTGAAAAACCTGATTAAACAATATCAACCCAACCATATTGCGGTGGTATTTGATGCAAAGGGCAAAACCTTTCGCGATGAACTGTTCGAACAATACAAGGCACACCGCCCACCGATGCCGGATGAACTTCGCTCGCAAATTGAACCCCTCCACCGGATGGTATGCGCAATGGGAATTCCCTGCCTCGTCATCGACGGTGTTGAGGCCGACGATGTCATCGGTACGCTGGCACGACAGGCAACGCAGGCGCAGATGAAGACGCTGATTTCAACCGGTGACAAGGACATGGCACAACTGGTCAACGATCACGTCACACTGATCAACACCATGAATAATTCAACACTGGACCGGAACGGGGTGATTGAAAAATTTGGCATCCCCCCTGAACAAGTTATTGATTACCTCGCACTGATTGGCGATACCGCTGACAACATCCCGGGCATTCCCGGTGTGGGACCCAAAACCGCCGTCAAATGGTTTAACGAGTTTGGATCTCTCGATAGCATGATTGAGCGAGCTGGCGAGATTAAGGGAAAAATTGGCGAAAAATTTCGAGACAACCTGGATTTGTTACCCTTATCCAGGCAACTCGCGACCATTAAGTGCGATGTAAAACTTGATACCACCCCTGACAGTCTTTCGCTGGGCGAGCCTGACAGTCCGGCTCTAAAAAAATTATTACAACGACTGGAATTCAAGCGATGGCTGGATGAGTTGCTATCGAGCTACGACGAAAACCAATCGCCCGATCCGGCTGAAAACCTCCAGCAGCAGGATAGTGATTATCAAATCATTACAACCCTGTCTTCACTGGAGTCCTGGATTGACCGCCTTGAGCAGGCCGAGGCTTTTGCCTTCGATACCGAGACAACCAGTCTCGACTACATGCAGGCAAAAATCGTCGGGGTGTCATTCGCGGTCAAGGTTGGCGAGGCCGCCTATGTGCCTCTCGCACATGATTACCCAGACGCCCCTCTGCAACTTGACCGCGATAAAGTACTGGAACGTCTTCGTCCAATACTTGAGAATCCCGAAAAGGGCAAGATTGGGCAAAACCTGAAGTATGACATGAGTGTACTGCAAAACCACGGTATCCATCTGCGTGGCATTAAATTTGATACGATGCTTGAATCCTATGTGTTGAATAGTACTGCATCCCGACATGATATGGACTCGCTGGCACTGAAGTATCTTGGGCGCAGTACGATTCATTACGAAGACATTGCCGGCAAGGGTGCGAAGCAGATTGCCTTTAATCTGGTAACCATCGATCAGGCCGGTCCTTATGCCGCTGAGGATGCAGAAGTCACTTTGGCGTTGCACTATTCAATCTGGGCGCAACTTGAGAAAGAAGAAACACTGAAAACGCTTTTTAACGAGATTGAACTACCGCTGGTGTCAGTCCTGTCTCAAATAGAACGAACCGGTGTACTGGTCGATAAGGCTATGTTGTTGCAACAGAGTGAGCAACTGGCTACGCAACTTGTCGCGCTTGAAAAAATGGCCTACGATATCGCGGGAGAAACATTCAATCTGGGCTCACCTAAACAAATCCAGGGTATCCTCTATGAAAAGCTTGGACTACCTGTCACAAAAAAAACACCCAAGGGCCAACCGTCAACTGCTGAAAGCACGCTTCAGGAACTGGCGCTAGATTATCCGCTACCAAAGGTTATACTCGAACACCGCGCGTTGAGCAAACTTAAGTCGACCTATACCGACAAATTGCCGCAACAGATTAACCAACATACCGGTCGCGTACATACCTCGTACCACCAGGCGGTTGCGGCAACTGGTAGACTCTCTTCTACTGACCCGAATCTGCAAAATATTCCGGTACGTAGCGAAGAAGGCCGCCGAATTCGTCAGGCATTTATCGCGCCGGAAGGGACAAAAATCGTTGCGGCCGATTATTCACAGATAGAGCTTCGTATTCTTGCCCATTTATCAGAAGATGAAGGCCTCATTAACGCATTTAACCATGACGTGGATATCCATAGCGCAACGGCAGCAGAAATATTTGGCACATCGCTTGAATCGGTTACCCGGGATCAGCGACGCAATGCCAAGGCAATCAATTTTGGGCTGATTTATGGTATGTCAGCGTTTGGTCTTTCCAGGCAACTGGGTATAGACCGCGGTTCAGCCCAGGAATATATGGATATTTATTTTGCACGTTACCCCGGGGTTAAATTGTTTATGGAACAGACAAGGCAAAACGCGCGGGATAAAGGTTATGTAGAAACCATGTTTGGCAGACGACTCTATTTACCGGAAATCAATGCCAGAAATGCTCAACGCAGACAATATGCAGAACGGGCGGCCATTAATGCACCGATGCAGGGCACCGCTGCAGATATCATTAAAATCGCGATGCTTAAAACAAGCGACTGGCTGAACAAAACTGGCCTCAATATAAAAATGATTATGCAGGTACATGATGAACTGGTATTCGAGGTTGAAGAAAACGGAATTGACGAGGCTGTCAATCACATCCGGGGATGTATGACTGCAGCGGCAACGCTAAACGTACCGTTGACTGTAGAGGTTGGGATTGGCGGAAATTGGGACGAGGCGCACTAGGCAAACCTGATGGCCCCATATCATATTACTCTATAAAACAGATAGCTATATCATTCATAAGCCGGTTCATATCAATTTCCGAGCTTTTTTGTAAAAAAATTCTCATTTCGTTGAACTTTTCGTTTCATTACCACTCTTATATCCCAAGAACGCCGATAACGCGTTCGCCCGCTCGACCTCCCTGAGCGGGATCCCTCGCCCGGTTTCCCCAAGCCGGGTTAAAAGGTTAAACCCCGGTTATCCCTCCCTCTCTCTACATAACCGGGGTTTTTTTATCCGAGATGTCGTTTCGTTTCCTGAATGGAGTTTACATGGTGATACGTTATCGCGAGGACAGGGATTTTCCACCAGCATTCGCTGGCAATATACAGGGAATGATTGATCCAGTTAACCGCGGTCAGCCTTGCGGGTCGTCGCCACCTTTACACAGCTAGCCAGGAATCCAGTTTATCATGTGCCTCATCGACACCAGTCTTCTTTAAAGAGGAGAATAGCTGGACCGAATGGCCGCTATTCTTTACCGGATAATCCTTATCCAGCATACGGGCAACCTCGTGCAAGGTTGAATTAGCCTGGCCCCGACTTAGTTTGTCTGACTTGGTCAACAAAACGTGATAGGGCATTTCTGCAGCATGACACCAATTTAACAGCATTTTGTCATGGTCATTATCGGGGTGGCGACTGTCCACCATGATCATCAGGCCTTGAAGGCATCGCCGATGCTGCAGATAATGATCGATTAATGCTGTCCAGTCACGCTTGGCCCTCTCGGGTACCTTTGCATAGCCGTAGCCTGGCAAGTCGACCAAACGACGCTGATCGTCCAGACCAAAAAAATTAATCTGCTGCGTCCTGCCTGGCGTTTTACTGATGCGCGCCAGTGATTTGCGATTCGTTATTACGTTGATGGCGCTTGATTTACCGCTATTGGAGCGTCCTGCGAAAGCAACCTCGTAGCCATCGTCCTCAGGAAACTGTTTTGTGGCGGCAGCACCCAACATAAATTGGGCGCTGCGATAGAGTGGATTCATTATTTCATGCTAACGTTTAGCGCTTCCCCTTACCAAACATATAACGGGCCAGGCTCATCTCATCAGAGCTTACGCGTCTAACCAGATGGTCAAGACTGATAATCGCATGCTCGAGCAAGTTAACCACAATGTAGGGATGCTCAATGCGCAGACGTTCGTACATAATACGCGGTAACTTTAATAACTGAGTATCATTCTTGACTGCTCGCATACGTAACAATCGTGGCTGCCTGTCAAAGAAGGACATTTCACCAACCAACTCTCCTTCAGTCATCCGGCCTATTTCCGTCTCATTGCCCGATTCTTCGTAACAAAGTGCGGCTTCTCCTTTAACGACGAATGCCAGTGCCTCGCCGACCTCTCCAATCTCTGAGATAACCTCACCTTTGTTGAAGGTAATCAACTCGGTGTATTCCAATAGTATTTGGACCTCCTTGATTGTCAACGACTCACACAAGTACTGCTGACTTAAAAATTGGGTTAATTCACCATTTGTTGGCATTGAGCCTCTCCTTTAAAAGCATTAATCTATGCGATAGTCGACTATCTGCCATACCCATCATACCTTATAGTAGTTTAAGGTGGGGAATTTGAGGATGCCTGATCTCTTCTATCGAAATCAGCAGAATAAAAAAAAGCTGCTGACTATTGTAATATTTGCACTAAATACCATATTTCAATAGGCTGACAAAAATATATTAAGGCCCTATTCAGTCAGTCATGTAATAATATTGCTGAATTTACATGCTTTTTTGGCTGAGTGTGATAACAAGACTGTCCCGAGGTGAAATTGATAATGAAAAAACTGATGACGCAACTATTATTCCTTTTGCTACTTTTACCGGGTTCACAAATCAGTGTAGCTGATACCTTTCAGGAAGGTGTGCAGTATAAGCGGATACTCCCGCCACAGCATACGGCAAATGAGGATAAAGTAGAGGTGGTGGAATTATTCTGGTATGGCTGCCCACACTGCCACCGGTTTCAGCCCTATGTGGAACGCTGGCTTAGAAAAAAACCAGACAATGTAGACTATATCCGTTTACCCGCAACGCTAAGAGAAAGCTGGGCCATTCATGCGCGGGCATTTTATGCAGCGGAGGCTCTGGGTGCTCTGGATAAGACTCACGCGGATCTGTTCGATGCCATTCACAACAAAAAACGCAAGCTCAATACCGAAGACGCACTGGTCAAGTTTTACGTTGAACATGGTGTCGATGAAGATGCATTTCGCAAGGCGTTTCATTCATTCGGTGTCGATAGCAAGGTAAGACGTGCCCGGCAGATGACCAGGCGTTATCATGTCGAAGGAACACCGGCGGTTATCGTAAACGGAAAATACCGTATTGATGCAGGCATGGCAGGCGGCTATCCCGGCATGATCAAGGTCATCGATTATCTGGTTAAACTCGAATCAAAAACTGAATAGTTAACAAGCGGGGCAGACAGGATGAATGCTGCAGAACTTTTCGTCAAATGTCTGGAAAACGAGGAAGTCGAATATATTTTTGGCATCCCCGGAGAGGAAAACCTGGATGTCATGGATGCGTTGCATGACTCCTCGATCGCGTTTATTACAACCAGACATGAACAGGGCGCTGCCTTCATGGCCGATGTTTATGGTCGGCTAACAGGCCGTGCGGGTGTTTGCCTTTCTACACTGGGACCGGGTGCGACCAACCTGATTACTGCGGTTGCCGATGCGAATATGGATCATGCACCGTTGATAGCGATTGCGGGACAGGCCAGCACCAATCGACTACATAAGGAATCGCATCAGGTTCTGGATTTGCAGAACATTTTTGAGCCCTTCACCAAGTATTCGACACGGTTGCTAACACCAAACATCATTACGGAGGTCATTCGCAAGGCATTTAAACAGGCGCAAACAGAAAAATGTGGCGCCTGCTTTATCGAGTTTCCTGAAAACATTGCATCGATGGAGGTCGAGGACAAACCACTGACAGTTCAATACCCGACCATGCCGGAACCCGCGGATGACAGAATTCAGCACGCTGCCAATGTGATCTCCAATGCACGCATGCCAATGATACTGGCAGGAAATGGCGTTATACGCGCCAGGGCATGGAAACAGCTGGCAGACTTTTCAGAGCAACTCAATATACCCGTCACCAACACCTTTATGGCCAAGGGCGTTATTCCGTTTGGTCACCCGATGGCACTGGGCACAGCGGGTCTGCAGGCACAGGATTATGTCAGCTGCGGTTTCGAGAGTGCCGACGTCATCATCTGCATCGGCTATGATTTGGTTGAATACCACCCCTGGTTGTGGCATCCGACCCGGGACAGAAAAATAATCAATATTGATATGACGCCTGCGGAAGTCGATGCAAGTTATATTCTCGATGTGGGCGTCGTGGGTGATATCAAACACAGCCTGATCAGGATCGCTGAACTGGCCTCTCCACATCAGGGACACCGTATGCGCCCGTTGCGCAAGGCGCTGATTGACGAAATGAATCATCACCGGGACGACGAAGCCTTTCCGGTCAAACCGCAGAAGATCATCTGGGATTTACGCACCGCAATGGACATCGAGGACATCGTGATCTGTGATGTAGGTGCCCACAAAATGTGGATGGCGAGAATGTTTCGTTGTGAACATCCAAATACCTGCATTATCTCCAATGGCTTCGCAAGTATGGGAATCGCGGTCCCGGGTGCGATTGCAGCAAAACTGGCCAATCCGGACAGGGCCGTCGTTGCAGTGACTGGCGACGCCGGTTTTATGATGAATTCGCAGGAAATAGAAACCGCCATGCGCTACCACGTTCCGATTGTCATACTGGTATGGAACGACAATGGTTACGGTCTGATCGAATGGAAACAAATGAATGCATTCGGTCGCTCCAACAACGTCAGCTTCACCAATCCGGATTTTGTAAAATATGCGGAATCCTTTGGCGGCAAGGGCTACCGTATTGAGAATACTAAAGATCTTTTGCCTACACTTAAGCAGGCGATTGCCGATAACACTGTTAGCATTATCGATTGTCCCGTTGATTATCGGGAAAATCTTAAACTAACAGAAAAACTCGGAGAAATGGTTTGCCCAATCTAGAATCGCATGACATCACGCCACCCAGCGGAGCATTGGCCTCCCGACTACTGCATGGGAAACCGCCATCAACGCAAAAGGGACCTGTTACATTCAGGTTGTTAAGTTATAACATTCAGGTCGGTATCGCCTCCTCACGCTACCATCATTATCTGACTGGCAGCTGGAAACACCTGTTGCCCCATCCGACCAGTTTTGAGAATCTGGATAGCGTTGCCGGGCTAGTGACTGATTTTGATATGGTTGCGGTGCAGGAAGCCGATGCGGGCAGTTTTCGCAGTTATTTCACCAACCAGGTTGAATACCTGTCATCCAGAGGTCATTTCCCATTCTGGTACCATCAGACCAATCGCAACATGGGTAAATTTGCCCAGCACAGCATGGGGCTTTTAAGCAAACAACGACCAGCAGATATCATTGAACACAAACTGCCCGGCATTATCCCCGGTCGTGGTGTCATGGAAGCCAGGTATCACGTTGAGGGGACGCAATTAACCCTGTTGCTGGTTCATCTCGGTCTAAGTAAACGGGCACGTTTTCGTCAACTCGACTATATCAGCGAACTGGTGAACAACGATGAAAACGTGGTTGTCATGGGAGATTTCAATTGCCAGGCTGCAAGCCAGGAAATGGAACGACTCATCAACAGAACCCATTTGACTGAACCAGTCGAGAAGATGCTGACATTCCCAAGCTGGCGTCCCGTTCGCAGCCTTGATCATATATTGGTATCAAACCCGATTCAGGTTAAAAAAATTCAGGTGCTGAAACAAAGCACATCGGACCATCTACCTATCGCTGTCGATATTAGTGTTCGATCAAGTCATACTTGATTAATTGACGCTGTTTCAGGGTCGAGCACCCTTCCCCACTAGGCTATATTGGTCGTTATCACACTGTATAAATCCAATATCAGTATAAATATAGAATGGTAAGGCCCTTGCACTCCGATAACGCACTCTCGACCAGATCAATCCGGTAAATGTTAGCAGTTTCAAGATCACTTCCCAGAAGTGGACCTGGGCGGGAAGAGCGCTTCCGGGATCTATCCGGGTTGCCCGTCAATCCGAGGAAAAATGAATAGGGGTAAATAGCGGACCAGAAAAAGGGTAAAGGCAAAAACCCACAATAGCTGCGATAAAGCAATCATCTCTGCATAGTATGATGCAGTGAATAGCGGTGGAATAACCCGGATAACGCAACCGATCATCATTAATGTAAACGCCCATTTCAAAGTGCCGGGTGGATGATAGATATCCCGCCCTGTATGACCCAGTGAAATTCTGGCCATCATGCCGAGGGTCATCATGCCTATTCCGCCGAATGTATACGCATGCAGTGCCAATAATGGCGACCACCCGGCAAAAGCGGAAACGGCCTTGATGGCAAGACCTAAAATAATCCATAGGTATCCAGCAAAAAGAACCCATAACAGCGGTCTCGACCAGATACCCGGGTGATACCAGCCTGACAATCGAATACAGTGCAGCACGACCAATAGCGCTGCGATGACCGCAGATATTTTTGAAAACGGATTGATCATATCGATAATAAAAAATAACAAAAAAAGTATCAGGCTCAAGATATCGATACGCTTATCATTCCTGACGGTAATACCCAGTGCCCGTTCGATAAAAAATGGCATGACGCGTCTTGCCATGACAAAAATTAACGACAGTATCAGGTAGACCCCGCCATACAGTCCATAACGCATGCCGTCTTCAACCACACCTGCCTGTCCCAGGTAAAACAATAAGTTGGCCAGTGCCAGAAGGAACAGTTTTGGCACGATGATCCAAAAGTTGGACCTTTTATCCGTCTTTAATAGAGGTATTGCAATGGTCGCAACGAAGTAAAAATTGAACAATAAATCCGCTAGTGGTAACACAAAGCTATAAAGCCCGTCGGTAAAATACACCATTACCCTGGCCACCAGCCAAATAGAAAACAGCAAACACAATTTCGTACCCGCTGCGGTCTGAATTCCCGTCCAGTTTTTCACCGCGGTTAGTAGAAAACCTGCAACCACCGCCAGCGTATAACCAAAGATCATTTCATGAGCATGCCAGTTTGTAGCGGAGCGAAAGTACTGGAACGAGCCTATTTGCCAGTCTGTGGAATAAGCAATCAACCAAATCGACATTGATAAAACAGAAAAGCAACTGGCACCCAGAAAAAAGGGTCTGAATCCCGTTTGAAACAATGCAATACGGCTCCGTCTGGAGGCTGAACTAGTAATCGGGGGCATCACCTAAATCCAGGTTTCCCATAATTTTTATATGGCGTAATTCAGTGTAAATGCGCTAATGATTGGACTCCTTTAGTCGCTAACCCAGAGTATAGACCAAATAGGCTGGAAAAGGTTTGTGTATGGTGTTCAGCGCTATATCAATGAATATAAAGACCAAATTATATCTCTTTGTTGCAATAAGTGCTGTCTCGATGGCAATACTGGCCTATGTCTATTATTACTCGTCGTCGGTCAGAGAATCGATTGTAGCTGAGAAAAAACTGCACTCTCAAGTCGTTGACTATATTTTTCATTTAAAAAGTGATGCGCTTCTGATACATAGCATTGACAAGGATTTCCTGATTCAGAAAAAACCTGAATTAATCGAAACCCATAAATCGTTTAGCTCCCATTTGTTTGATGACCTGGATGCGGTAAAACCATCCATCCACTCTGCCGACGTATTACACATCATTACCGCAATCCGGGGTAGCTTTGCCGAATACGAGGAGGTTTTCGACGAGACGGCCCAGCTGATATTGGCAAATAATGAAGCGGACCTGATGAACAACATCAAGATATCCGTTGATAATCTGGAGTTACTGCTCATACAAAGTGAAAATTATGATCTGCTACATACGTTGATCATGCTAAACAGACATATGAGAGATTTTGTTGCGCTAAAAGACAAGCGGTATATTGACTACTTCAGCGCAGAGTCAGAGCTGTTTCATTCGCTCTTCAATAATATCGACATACCGGACCAGCTTAAGCTGGACATCAAGAACGAGCTTGAAAACTTTACCGCCCAATTTAATACCATTATTAACGTCATCAACATAACCGATTTGAAAACCAGAGAGCTATTGAGCCTTGCGGATGATCTCTCTCCAAAAATAGCGTATTTGTGGGAACGCAATAACCGGCATGATATAGAACACCTTGCTGAATATAGTAAAAAAGACCACCACGTAGAGATCTTTTTCTACATCGCGCTGGGATTGATCGCTTGCCTGAATGTTCCGTTAATAACCACCATTTCGCGAAGCATTGTTAAATCGACATCAGGTGCTACTGCCATATTAAAAGAGATAGCCACCGGCAAGGCCAATGTCAAGAGACGCCTCGAGATTCATTCACAAGATGAGATGGGGGAACTGGTTTCTGCCTTCAACCAGTTCATGGACAAGCTGGAGATTCATATAGGTGAAATCCAGTCAATCTCGAACCAGTTATCCGAAGTTTCATTGCAATCGCAGGTTATTACCGACCAGACCAATACCGCAGTAAAACACGAGGTGGACCAGATTCGCCTTTTAACCAGTGCGCTGGATGATATGTCGGGATCAATAAGCAGTGTCGCGGATAATGCCCGTCAATGCTCTAACAGATCACTGGATGCGGATCAAAGCGCGCAAAAGGGTGCTGACATCATCAAGGGCTCTATCGCATCGATTAACACGATGGCCACAAAAATTGAGGAGGCGAGCGACGTGGTGGAGAATCTGGCAACCAATAGTGAGAGTATCAATTCCGTTCTTGATGTAATCATGAATCTTGCGGAACAAACCAACCTTTTAGCATTGAACGCAGCGATTGAGGCTGCACGCGCAGGAGAACATGGAAGGGGATTTGCCGTGGTTGCTGATGAAGTACGAACCCTGTCCAATCATACCGCATCGGCTACCGATGAAATCAGAAAAACGCTGTTATCGATAAAGAGCCATGCGGGTCATGCTGCAGATGTTATTAAAGACAGTCGGGAACAGGCCAGCAACAGCATTGAACGAGCACGTTTATCTGATGATTCATTATCGACCATTATTGAAGCCATCTCTGATATATCAAAAATGAACATGGAGATCGCAATGGCTGCAGAACAGCAGAGTGATGCCGCAAAAATGATCAATGAGAATATTTGCAGTGTTTCCGATGCAGTAAACAATATTTCATCTAACACACAAATGGCCATTTCAGATCGTGGTGATCTATCACAAATGGCCACGATGTTACAGAACATGACGATGCAGTTTAGCGACACCGATTCCGCGCCGGCTGATGATAAGCCAAATGATGACGCTGTTGAACTCTTTTAACCTGCAATTCCTGACAAATCTAACAAATAACGCTGTTTATACCGTTACTAATCGGTTTAAATTAAGATTTATTCGGAAACTTTATTACCAAAATACAATCTTATTAGTCTGACCAAAGTTCAGGTATTGATGAACTGACTTGGCAAGCCCTCTAACAATTAATAAAATTCGTCTTTTTGTACCAGATTCTGAACTATGTCAAATATAGATGCTATTCAACAATTAAGAGACCATGTTAAACAATTCATTATCGGCCAGGAGGTCCTGGTTGATCGCTTGTTAGTTGCGCTACTCTGCGATGGCCACCTTCTGGTGGAAGGAGCTCCAGGACTCGCGAAAACCCGGGCGATCAAGACATTGGCAGATGGAATCGAAGGCGATTTTCATCGAGTACAATTTACACCCGATTTACTCCCAGCGGATCTGACAGGCACTGAAATTTTCCGACCCCAGGATGGCAGTTTTAAATTTCAACAGGGCCCGTTGTTTCATAATTTAGTGCTAGCTGATGAAATTAATCGGGCGCCTGCAAAAGTGCAATCTGCACTGCTGGAGGCGATGGGTGAACGACAGATTACTGTGGCGTCAACCACCTATCAGTTACCACGGCTATTCCTTGTCATGGCTACCCAGAATCCGATTGAGCAGGAGGGGACCTATCCTTTACCCGAGGCGCAACTGGACAGATTTTTGCTCCATGTTCGCATCGATTATCCGGACATAGAATCAGAAAAGGCGATACTGGACCTGGCTCGCAATGAGGCGCATCAACAAATATCGGAACCTGACAAACCCACACCGGCCATGAGCCAGGAAACATTGTTTGATGCAAGGGATGAGGTATTGGATATTTACATGGCTGATCACCTTGAGGAGTACCTGTTACAGATCATCCTGGCCACACGTGAACCTCATCGTTATGGTGACGATTTGGCCAGATGGATACAGTATGGGGCCAGTCCCCGCGCCAGCATTTCTCTCGATCGATGCGCAAGAGCACATGCATGGCTAAATAACCGGGACTACGTTGCGCCAGAAGATATTCAATCTTTGGCACATGATGTATTAAGACATCGCATATTATTAAATTTTGAAGCCGAAGCGGATGGCGTTACAGCCGACAGTTTTATTGATGAGCTGATCACCCGCATTGCTGTTCCATGATTCAAAACCCGCTGAAACGCAAAATACAGCCTACCAATGTCAATCATAACGATGCCGATCCAGACGGTGAAGGCATTGTACAGGTATCCACTCGCCTCCTGATCGAGCTTCATCGTGACGCAAAGCGCTTGCCTCTAAAGGCTGCAAACATCAAAAGCCGGCAAAGCGGGCAATATCAATCGCCCTTTAAGGGCCGCGGCATGGAGTTTGATGAATCAAGATTGTATCAGCCTGGTGATGATGTTCGTGCGCTGGACTGGCGTGTCACGGCGCGAACGGGCCAGGCCCATACAAAACTGTTCCGTGAAGAAAGGGAGCGATCGGTACTGGTGTGGGTTGATTATCGAAAGTCGATGTTCTTTGCAACCCGTGGGGTTTTCAAGTCGGTCGTGGCAACCAAAGCGGCTGCGCTAATCGCATGGAGTGCCACCCATCACGGGGATCGAATAGGAGGACTGATATTTTCTGAGAACCAGCATGATGAATTAAGGCCACTCAGGGGAAAAAAGCCTGCGCTTCATTTAATACAGAAACTTTCCTCTCACTCTGCGTGGGACAGAAATATTTCACAGTATGAATCTGATTCCGAAATTCCGTTACAGGCATTAATCAGGCTGCGGCGAGTGGCAAAGCCGGGAAGCCTGATCTGTCTGATTACTGATTTTAGAAATTTGGATTCTGCTGCTGAATCTCAACTTCGACTGTTGCGCAGACATAATGACGTAATACTGCTTCAAATCGGAGACCCGTTGGAAATGGAATTACCCCCACCCGGGGTATATCGTATTAGCGATGGAACCAGCGAAACCCAAATAAATACCTTTGATAAGAAATTCCGGGACGACTTTATCAAGGAATGCTCGCAGCACCAGGCCTATATTAAAAAGCTTTGTCAGCGACTGGGAATCTATTACCTGTATTGTTCAACGGAAGACGATTTGACATCAACGTTGGCACATGGACTTGGACTACGCTAAGGCCGATGTATCCCGAACATACAACACTACCCTTGCGAGATATTCATCTACCCGAAGCGGTATCATGGTGGCCGCTCGCCCCGGGATGGTGGCTCCTCCTTGTCGTGTTAATGATTGCGGGTACCCTAAGCTTTTACCTGCTACGCCTTAAAGCGAAACGTCGACTTTACAAACAGGCTTCAATGCAGCTGGATAGTTTAATCCGGCGCTATCAGAAAAATCAGGACGCGCAATGGCTGGTAAAAGAACTCTCAATACTTTTGAGACGGGTTTGCATAAGTCATTATTCACGCCGGGATGTTGCAAGTCTCACCGGCAATACCTGGCTAAAGTTTCTTGACCAACCCTTACTGGAAAATGAAACAGGACTGCGATTTAGCACCGATGGCGGCAGAGCGCTCCTTTCAGCCCCCTACCAGTCTCACTGCACCATCGATGTTGACAATCTGCTTCTTTTGAGTCGAACCTGGCTGAAGGCCTTGCAAAAATCCGGGAGAGGCCAGTGATTCATTTCGAGTGGCCCTGGTTGTTTATAGTACTGCCCTTACCACTAGTGGTTCGTCTGGTGCTGCCACCGCTACCAGCACAACGTGACGCGGCGTTACGGGTTCCATTTATCGACGATTTTCGTCATGCTTCATCCGCATCGCATCAATTCAAGGCAAAACGCTGGCCATTACTTATTGCTCTGATCGCGTGGATATCCCTGGTCACTGCCAGCGCTCGACCACAGTGGCTTGGTGAGCCGATAGAGTTACCCGTAAACGGACGTGACCTGCTTTTGGCTGTCGACCTGTCGGGAAGCATGGAGGTCGAAGATTTTCAACTGAATAACCAGGTCGTTAATCGGCTGACCGCCACCCAGCAAATCGCTGGTGAGTTTATCGAACGCCGCGTAGGTGACCGCGTTGGTCTGATCCTGTTTGGAAAACAGGCATATCTGCAAACACCTCTAACCTTTGATCGAACGACAGTACAAACATTGTTGAATGAGGCAGTGATTGGGCTCGCAGGACAGGAAACGGCTATCGGAGACGCAATTGGACTCGCTGTAAAGCGATTACGCAACAAGGCAGCAGGCAACCGGGTAGTCATATTGTTAACAGATGGTGCTAACACCGCTGGCGAGGTTGAGCCACTCAAGGCCGCAGAGCTTGCGGCATCCGAGGGCCTGAAGATATACACGATAGGAATAGGTGCCGATGAGATGCTGGTACGATCCCTGTTCGGAACACGGCGAATCGATCCTTCAACCGATCTGGACGAAAAAACGTTGAAAGCTATCGCCGAGAAAACGGGCGGTCGGTATTTCCGTGCACGAAACACCCGGGAGCTTGAGGAGATTTACCACCTGCTTGACGAGCTCGAGCCCATCGAGCAGGAAAAACAGACCTTTCGGCCAACCCGTTCGCTTTTTCCATGGCCACTTGCACTGGCCTGTATGCTCGCCTCATTCGTCGTGATAAATCGGGCTGTTAAGGGTTCCAGGTCATGAGTCACCTGAATACGTTCATAAGTGATTTTCATTTCCTGAGACCAATATGGCTGTCTGCAGCCATTCCGTTAATGATTATGGTATGGTTTGTCATCAATCGGTGTTATAAAACCAGTAACTGGCAATCGGTTATCGATAAACAGCTGATTCCATATGTGCTGACAGGGAAAACTGCCAGGCGACAGGTCTGGCCAATTGCGCTGTTTTCGCTCGCAGGGATTCTCGCCGTTATTGCTCTGGCCGGACCTGCATGGAAACAACTCGAGCAACCCGTTTTTAGAGACCAGTCCGCATTAGTCATTGCACTCGACCTGTCACGGTCAATGGACAGCAATGACATTAGCCCCAGCAGACTGATTCGTGCGCGCCTCAAGGTAATCGACATTCTAAAGCGGCGAAAGGAAGGCCAGACAGCATTAATTGTATACGCCGCGGATGCGTTTGTTGTAAGTCCACTGACTCAGGACGCCGATACCATTATAGCGCAAATTTCCAGCCTGAAAACTGGCCTTATGCCAGGTAAGGGTAGTCGATCGTCCCTGGCACTGCGTCGCGCGGAAAAATTATTACAACAAGCAGGGGTCCGCCAGGGAGATATATTGCTGGTTAGCGATGGAATAGACGAATCTGAATCATCCAGGATCATTGAAATCGCAAATAATATAAGTGAATCGGGCCATCATCTCTCTGTTCTCGGGGTAGGTACGGCCGACGGTGCACCGATACCACTTCGAGGGGGTGGTTTTCTCAGTGACCGAAGTGGCGCAATTGTCATTCCAAAGTTGAACGAGGCCGCTCTCAGGAATCTGGCGTCACAGGGCAATGGTCAATATCAACGCATCAGCGCAGATGACTCCGATCTTGACCATCTTCTCCAGGTATCTATCAACGACAAACTCGAAATGGAGACTGCGGATAGCGAAATGAAAACGGACCTGTGGCGCGAAGAAGGACCGTGGTTGCTGTTGCTGATCCTGCCGATAACTGCGATAGCATTCCGCAGAGGTTACCTGTCAATTGCTGTGGTGCTGTTATTACCCGTTCCGGAACAAAGTTATGCACTGGACTGGCAATCCCTGTGGTCAACACCGGACCAGCAGGCAAACACGGCCTTTAGACAAGGTGAACCTGAAATTGCCGCTCAATTGTTCGAAGACAAACAATGGCAAGCTGCTTCCTATTACCGGGCCGGTCAATTTGATAAAAGCATTGCTGCGCTTGACGGGATTGATACCGCTGAGGCACTTTATAACAAAGGGAATGCCCTGGCACAAACAGGCCGCTATGCCGAAGCAATAGCATCCTACAGTAGAGCGCTTGAACTGAACCCCGACCATGCCGATGCAAAATACAATCTTGATCTAGTTAAGCAGCAACTACCAGATCAGGATACGCAGTCTGGTGAAAACCAGGCAGGTGATCAAAATAGCAAGGACAAAGATCATCAGGGGAATGACTCTGAGGATGATAACGGCCATGATCCAACACAGAATTCCCAACAAAACCAGCAAGAACAAAACAGCAGTAACAATCAAAACAATAGTCAACAGGAAAACACTGGGCAACAAAATGAACAGGGTGATCTACAATCTGCTCCGCAGCCCGCTCAGGATAATACGGTAAAAAATAATTCAACATCTGATAAAGAGAATGTGCCTGCTCGTTACGCACAGCCCGAAAAAGGTTCAGAAGAAAAAGAAGGCGGGGAATCTGAAGCCGAACAACAGGCATTAAACCAGGAAGCCATATCAGAGAGCAATCAGCTAGATGAAACCCAACAGGCCAATGAATTGTGGTTAAGGCGCATACCGGATGATCCTGGTGGATTGTTACGACGCAAGTTTCAATACCAGGCTCAACAACAACGTAATAAATCTTCGGGTGATATTCAACCATGGTAAAACGACATTTTCGGTATCGTACAATGATTCTGATATTACTTTTCTTGCTGACGCATGCTACGTGGGCCGCGACCATTCATGCCCAGCTGGATCGCAATCCGGTCAACCTCAATGAATCATTTCGACTGATATTCGAGGCTGAAGGAAACCTTGATGCGGCCCCGGATTTTTCTCCGCTGGAAAAAGACTTCAGCATCGTGCGTCGTAGCCAGGGTAGCAGTATGCAAATCATCAACGGTAATATTAGTAATAAAACCCAATGGGATCTGGTATTACTCAGCAAACAGGTCGGTACATTTACAATACCACCAATCAGTTTTGGAAAAGACACAAGCCCCGCAATAACAATTGAAGTAAAACAGCCACAGCAGACTGATACGGCTAACTCAAACCTGTTTTTAAAAGTGGACGTCAATAAGAATGAAGCGTATATACAATCACAGATAATTTATACCGTACGCCTCTATCGGGCTGTTAATATCGGCAGCGCTTCCCTATCAGAACCAGAGTTATCCGGTACTGATGCCATTGTTGAAAAACTGGGTGATGATCGCGAGTTTGAAACCCGACTAAATGGCAGACCCTATCGGGTCATCGAGCGTAGCTACGCGATCTTTCCACAACAAAGTGGTAACCTGCATATTCCGCCGATTACCTTTGAAGGACAGATTATTGAGCGCCCTCGCTCGATGTTTGACCCATTTTCACAGAACGCTCGCATTAAACGGCTTCAATCTGACGGCCTGGACCTGAACGTTAAATCTATACCTGCATCTTTTACTGGTAAAACATGGTTACCGGCCAAGAATTTAAGACTGGTCGAGGAATGGTCTAACGACGCCGATCCAATAACGACGGGTGAACCAGTGACACGCATACTAACGTTGATAGCAGATGGGCTAACTGCGGCGCAATTACCAGAAATAGTGATTCCCAACATTGATAAATTAAAGCAATATCCGGATCAAGCTACACTAAAAGATGAAAAACAGGAAACGGGTATAATGGGCGTTCGCCAGGAAAAAATAGCGCTTATTCCAACGCAAGCAGGAAACTACTCGCTGCCTGCAATTGAAATACCTTGGTGGAATGTCGATAAAGATCGTCAGGAGGTGGCTACGGTACCAGCCCAAACCTTCACCGCGACTACTTCGGCTGTAGAAACATCTATGCCTGCAATGACTGGCAAACAACTGACTTCAAGCAACGATAGAGAACAAACACCAATAGCTGAATCTACAGAACCCGGTACGACAGTAGGAAAGACTCAGGACCCGATGTGGTTTTGGATAAGCATAGCGCTTGCGGCTGGCTGGTTTTCAACGGCCTTCGCGTGGGTTGCTAGCAAACGGCGTCAACGCGGCAAAAAGCGTGAAACAGAAAAGGAAACCAACGCGGATTTGGCAGCAATAAAAAGGGCTATTAAGCAGTCGTGTTTACAAAATGATCCTGTTGCGTGTAAATCAGCATTGCTAATATGGGGCAAACACAGGTGGCCCGAAGATCCACCAAAAAATATTTCTGCTATCGCAATTCGTGTCGACAGCGCCTTTAAAGAGGAACTGGCCAAACTTAATGATACCCTATATCGCACACAAGGCGATTGGCAAGGTGAACAGCTATGGCAAACTTTTTTGAACTGTAAACTGGATGATGGGCAACAGAAAGAGGACAACACCGACGAGGTTCTTGCACCTTTATATCAATAACATCATTTAACTTTTTTGCCCAACCACCTCAATAAGCTACTGAAGATCTTGTCTGCATTTTGACTTCGATTCTGTTCATAATATATAAGCATATCCAGTTTTTCATCGGTAGGCCTAATTTCTTAAATCAGACTTATGTCGTATACGTTTTCCTTAATAATCCCTTAAACACATTGGGGACTGAAAATAATTAAGCATTTATTAATTTACAGATGATTAACTGAAACCTCAGAACAATTAGAGGAGGTATAATCATGGGTGCACAATGGTTAGATGATTATGTTTCCGAGACCGAAGATACCGATCTCTCTCTCGAAGACTTTCTACCCGAAGAAACGTTTTCAATCGATGGTACTGAGTCGAAACCTGAACGGCGACTAAAGTCGCGTCGCGCCGTCGAATACTATTTTGATCGTAAACAACTCAGAGACGACCTGACATTCTTCTCCTGAAAGTGTTGGTGCCTGACCAGGGTTAGTCGTAGACGATCATCTGGCAACGTTGTTGAGGTAGGGACACATTAGCTAACGCAATTTGTCGTTTTTGGCTAACTCTGGTCACCCCAGAGGCTTCTTCGATTTTTTATTAAGCACTGCCTGGCCGGGCTTCGCCTGGTCTGATCACTGCGCTGATTTTTGGTTCAGACCATTTCACTGCCAGCATCACAACAAAATCAATTGCATAAGACAACCAACCATTCAATGATTCGACCGTCTCGACTCCCGCCGGTTCGACGTAGATAAGGCCTTTAAGCGGTCTTCCAGTAAAATCCATTTCTTTCGCATATTGAAGATTCAAGACATTCTGATAGTTGTCCGCGCCTACCCTTAACATCAGCGCCTGACCATTGACGCCGCAACACATATTTCAGGAAACCAGAAACGCGATACCATCAAACATTTTCCTTTCACTAACATTAGCAAAGTTTGCCATTGCATCCCTGATCCTTTGCGCGACACCTTCATTATAGGCCATATTGAATGCTTACGCTGTCGAACGCTAGAACGGCAAATCAATCGAGTAAGTCAGAAACCGCATCAATGGCGACGCCGATTTCAATGCACGCTCCACTTCGTTAATAAACGCCGGACTGGTTGCGAGCGCTTTATCCGCATTTTGCAACACGAAAAAACTCTTTAACTTCAAATCCTCGATGTTAACGTGGTCCTTGTCATAGCCTCTGGGTGGTCGTTTCAGCCGCTCACCCTTGATCTGCTCAAATCGGCGTATAAATGTTTTGTTAGCTTTAATTCGCCGCCACTCTCCCGGGCTGTCTGCAATCGTTTCGCGAATTTTTTCCAATATCGATGATGGCGGCTTCCACACACCTCCGCCAAAAAAGATCTCTCCGGGCGCAAGATGGAGATAAAACCCGGGCGCATGGGCATCCTTACCCGCAATATGACGAAAATGGCATCCAACATTGGTTTTATACGGCGATTTATCTTTTGAAAAGCGTGTATCCCGATAAATTCTGAACATTGAACCGCCATTGGCACGTGGATCAGCGACATAATGACGGGAAATCTTGTTTAAGCGAGGAGCCATTGCAATGATAAAATCGGTGACCGGCGCAACGACACTCGCTTTATATCGGTCCTTATTGGCATTAAACCATTCACGATTATTATTCCGTTTCAGTGCCATCAGGAAATCAAACAAATCCTTTGGAAACCCGGGAAATGTGGTTTTCATTTGACGCTCCCCCTCGTTTGAATCACGCGACGCAAAAAAACACTTTATCATGACTATCAACCCGTTAAAGTCTGTCGAACGTGATCGCGAGACCAAACTTGATGCTAATGATTTACGCTGATATTCCGATAATATGGGAGTAGTCTAACCTATGGGAACCTTTTCACACTAGTGATGTAAATATTATGAGCGAAACCAATGCCGGCACATTAGACGAGGAATTAATTCAGGATTTTCGTGATGAATTCCTGGATGCCTACGAGTCCATGCAACAGATTCTGATTGATCTCGAGAAAGATCCCACCCATGCTGAAAAACTGAAAGAATTTTTTCGTGTCATTCACTCGGTAAAAAGTAATCTCCGCATGGTCGAGCTGGATGACATATCCGATATGGTACATGGACTGGAAAATATTCTGGACAATATACGTCATGGTGAACTCGGTTTTAATACCAAAATGAGTGACCTGTTTTTACTTTCAATGGATAAAGTACGAAACGCGTTCGAGGCGGCCTTTGTTGGTGACATGGCGCCCGGCAAAAGCCTCAAAGAGATAAAACAACTGCTGGGAAGCATTATGGCCGACAACCCTGAATTAGATAAAGATATGTTAAAGGTACTAGGCGCGCTGGATCCAGGGTATGCCGAGCAAAAAGAATCGGTAGATCCGGAGGAATTTGTCACCGACCTGCATTTTTTTCAGCAAATATCCGAATTTGTTGAAGATCGCTTTTTTTATAAAAAAGGCTGCACACAAAGTAGTCTGGCAATGGCTCTAAAAATGAACGAAATTGCCGGAAGTCCGGTTGATCCTGACCAATTAAGTATGGGTGTTTTCGTCCACGATTTTGGTATGGCATTGCTACCCGTCGAGATACTCCATAAAAAGGAAAAGTTCACCGAGGAAGATCGCCGCGTCGTAGAAACGCATCCTGAACTGGGAACACATATACTGGCACACCTTGAACACTGGAAAGATGCACTGGAAATGGTGATACAACATCATGAACGTGAAGACGGAGAAGGCTATCCCAACAAGCTAAAGGGTGATGAGATCTGCGATGGCGCAAAAATTCTGGCCATTACAGACACCTTTGAGTCAATGACCAATTTTAGGCCAGATCGGGAACACAAACGCCCCATCATTCGTGCCGTCACCGAAATCAACGGCCAGGCCGGATCACAATTCGATGCCGGGTGGGTTGAGTATTTTAATCAGGCAATTCGAAAGATCTATATTCAATGAAATGGCGCGCCCGAGACGATTCGAACGTCCGACCTTTGGCTCCGGAGGCCAACGCTCTATCCAGCTGAGCTACGGGCGCAGTAAACATCTAAATCAAAATACTTCTTTGTTAGTATCGCGTTAGCCCCTTACCGGCCAACGCCCACGTCGCTATCGCGACTTCTCCAGCCCAAAATCACAGATTTCGGGC
>JBHHVB010000035.1:0-25491 GCA_046754065.1 Gammaproteobacteria bacterium | reverse complement strand
CTCAAGGCCCATGGCATACTGGGCAGCATGAGTCGTAAAGGTGACTGCTGGGATAATGCTGTAGTTGAAAGCTTCTTTAGTAGTTTGAAACAGGAACTGGTGCAATGGAAAAACTACCATACCCGTTATGAAGCTCAGCAGGATATCCTGGAATACATCACGATGTTTTATAACAGTGAAAGGCTGCATTCGTATCTGGATTATATGAGCCCGAATGCGTTTGAACAACAATTATTGGAAGTGGAAAAAGCGGCTTAACTGGGGTGTCACAAAATGGTTGACCACGTTACCCCGTAAATAGTAGATTGGAATTGTAAAGGCAAATTAGTTAGGGTTGTAACTAAAAACAATTGAATAGGGTAATTTAAAATGCTCTTGTCTTGAAGTTTGTCTAAATGGTAGTTAGAGTGCTAATTAAATGCTTGGTTTCCCTGTTTTTTGGTAAATGACACTGGAGGTGCTTAAATTGAGACGAGGTCTCCTGCACCGTTTAGCAGTGAGTTGGGTGATGTCGATTGTTCCGGGGATATGGAACGGAGGGAACTCTCCGCAGCAGGGGGGAGATATTTATGAGATGATGCTCGATTATGAGGATCGCCTATGGGACTGTGTTGAGCAAAGTTTGATACCGTAGCCAATGCGTTGAGGCAGTTGTCGGAAGACGAGCCACGACAACGAAGCCACTTTCGTCAATTGATTGCTTGCCATCACCTGTTTATCCAAGCGCTAACAGAGTTGCGCGACAAAATTGCTAATCTATGGGCGGTGTTGGACCCATTGACAGAGATCTTTCGCCGTGAGGCGATCGCACCCGTGTTGAGGCAACATTACGCAATGGCGTGGCCAATATCGATTTGTATTGGCAATGTTGGACATTGATTTTTTCAAAAAGATTAATGATGATATGGGCACGCAGTGGGTGATAAAGCTTTGCAGCTCATCGGTGAATTCTTGACGCGCCACTCTCGTACACAGGATGCGCTGTTTCGTTATGGCGGGGAAGAGTTTCTGATCAGCATGCCAAGGACTGATTTACGGCGGGCGAAAAAGATTCTCGAACGTACCCGCAACAGTATCTCGAAAATTGCCATCCCTACTCATCAAGAGGATATCCATGTTACCGTCTCAATCTGCTGCAGTGAACTCCTCACCGGCCTTACCTTGAAAGAGTCGATTGAAAGAGCGGATGAGGCGCTGTATCAAGCCAAGGAAAGTGGTCGGAACCGAGTGGTAGGTGCTAGGAGTTAATGGGTGATTAAAAAGTGACGGGAGATAAATTTTATATTGCATTGGTAAGTGTTCACGGTTTGATTCGTGGAGACAGGCTCGAACTGGGACGCGATGCGGATACAGGTGGACAAACTCTATATGTGTTGGAACTAGCCCAGGCTTTGGCACGTAGAACTGACGTGTTACGGGTAGATTTGTTTACCCGGCGGGTGATCGATCCATCTGTAGATGACGATTATGCCAATCCCATTGAAGCGGTCTCAGATAAATTCAATATAGTACGTATCGCTGCGGGACCGGAGGAGTATATTGCCAAAGAACAGCTTTGGGATCATTTGGACGTCCTTGCCGATAATGTTGTTGGTTATTTTCATCGACTACCCCGTTTGCCGGATGTGATACATAGTCACTATGCGGATGCCGGTTTTGTCGGAGCGCGTTTGGCTAATCAACTTGGTATCCCACTTATTCATACCGGTCATTCTTTAGGGCGAGTAAAACGTCATCGCTTACTGGCAGGTGGTCTTTCCACGGAACAGATTGAACAACGCTACCGGATGATGCGCCGCATTGAAGCGGAAGAGGAAACCCTTGCGACAGCAGAGCGTGTTATTACCAGCACCCATCAGGAGATCGAAGTACAATACGAACTGTATGACCATTATCTGCCTGAGCAGATGCGAGTTATTCCACCAGGAACCAACCTAGAACAGTTTTTTCCCGCGGTAGGCGACGAAGTCGACACCCCTTTGTTTAAGGAAATCACTCGCTCGCTTATTGATCCCAATAAACCGATTATTCTGGCGCTTTCACGGCCAGATCATCGCAAGAATATCACCGCCCTGGTCGAAGCGTACGGGCAGGCAGACGAACTCCAGCGCCTGGCGAACTTGGTCATCTTGGCAGGTAATCGTGATGATATTGATGAGCTTGAGGAAGGTGCCCAGGAAGTTTTTCATGAACTGCTGGTGGCGATAGATCGGCACGACATCTATGGCAATGTTGCTATGCCCAAGCATCATGACCGGGACCAGGTTCCGCTTTTTTATCGTATTGCCGCTGCCACGGGAGGCGTATTCGTTAATCCGGCGCTGACTGAACCGTTTGGCCTCACGCTAATTGAAGCGGCCGCTTCCGGGTTGCCAATTGTAGCCACAGAAGATGGCGGTCCGCGGGACATTATAGGTAACTGTAATAACGGTTGTCTGATTGATCCGCTGGACACCGAATCCATTGCTCAAGCCCTGCTTAAGTTGCTGTTGGATGAAGGTTGTTGGCGTCAATGTGCGGAACAGGGATTGAAAGGGGTGCGTGAACATTATTCATGGGATGCACATGCGGAGCGTTACCTCTCAGTCATTAAACCCGTTATCGCCCGTTCAGAGGTGCTTAAACGTACCCCAATCAGGCCACGCAAGTCCACGTATCGTCAGAGTGCTATTGTTTCGGATTTTGATCAAAACCTGATCGGTGATGAGGAGTCGCTTGCATGTCTGGTCAGTGTACTCAAGGAAAACCGCAAGACGACAAAATTTATTTTAGCGACCGGGCGTCGATTTGACTCTGTGTTAAGACTATTGAAAAAACACAAAATACCCGAACCCGATGTCCTCATCACTAGCTGTGGCAGCGAAATCTACTATGCGCCAAAGTTTGTCGCTGACATAGCATGGAGTCAGCATATTGATTATCAATGGGCTCCCAGGAAAGTAAAACGGATTCTAAAGGATATTGCGGGGCTTGAAATGCAGCCCAAATCAGAACAGAGCCGTTTCAAGATCAGCTACTTTTATGATTCGTCATCCGCGCCGGATATTGAACAGCTAAACAGTCTCTTTCATCAAGAGGAGCAGTCGGTGCGCCTGCAATTGGCATTCGGACAGTTTCTCGATGTGCTGCCGCAGCGCGTCTCCAAAGGCCTAGCGCTACGTTACGTCGCCGATCGCTGGCAAATTCCATTGAGCAGGATTCTGGTCGCCGGTGGGTCCGGTGCAGATGAAGATATGATGCGGGGCAATACACTGGCTGTGGTGGTTGCCAATCGTCATGATGAAGAGTTGTCTCAGCTCGAAGAGTTTGAACAAGTCTATTTTTCCGAACATGCCTATTCAGCGGGGATCATGGAAGCCTTGTCTCACTATCGATTTTTTGAGTTATAAGTTGTGCTGTTGAGGATATGAATATGACCAGTCAGTTGCTTTTATGTACCGACATGGATAGGACGGTAATTCCTAATGGTGTTCAATCGGAGCATAAACTGGCGCGTCAGCGTTTTAGCGAGTTTTGTGATTCTATTGACGTCACGCTTGCATACGTTACCGGACGTCACCTTGGGTTGGCCTGTGACGCCATAAAACATTATGGCCTACCAACACCCGATTACATCGTTAGTGATGTGGGAACAAAGATTTATAAACGCAACGGCGATAGTTATGCGGAATTAAATGAATGGTGTGATGAAATAGATTTTGACTGGAACGGAAATACAAGCGACGATTTAAAAAGGATATTGAGCGGCTTTAGTCAGCTAAATCTGCAGGAAGCCTTAAAACAAAACAGACACAAACTGAGTTATTACGTATCGCTTCACACCGATATCGATAAATTACTGCTGCAGATGGACAAATGTTTAACGACTGCAGGAATCAGCGCCAGCTTGATCTGGAGCATTGATGAACCTAAAGATATCGGGTTGTTGGATGTATTACCAAAAAACGCCACCAAATTACACGCAGTTGAATTTCTATATCAGATGCTAGGATTTGAACTTGAAGAGGTGGTGTTTGCCGGTGATAGCGGTAATGACCTGCCTGTCATGGGGAGTTCTGTTCCTTCTGTGCTTGTGGCCAACGCAGCACACGATGTACGCGAGAGGGCTAAACAGCTAGCGAAGGAAAACAATCTACTGCACACGCTCTATCTTGCAAACGGGAAAAACAGCGATATGAATGGTAACTACACCGCTGGCGTTTTGGAAGGTGTAGGTTTCTTTGTGCCACATGCACGCAAACATCTTCAAAAATTTGGCTTTGTCTACGACTGACCATATTAACGGTCGCAAGAATTCTCGTTAGTATGCAAAGCAGAGAAAGCTACTGATTTATGTGTATTTCAATTCAATCGTACCTTAAATAAATTCTGGAGAGTTAAATGATCAAGAAATGCCGATTTCCCGTAGCGCGGTATGGAACACGATTTTACCTGCAACCTAGCCCAACATAATTTGCATTTAAAACTGATCCAGCATGGCTGACTATAATTCCATGCAAGTCAACCATTTATGAAAAATACGAGTAGGTCAATATCTGCTGCAAAAGTAGGATTATAATTAAATGTAAATCAACACGATGAGTGAAACCGCCAAACATAACGTGCGACATCTGTTCCGTTTGCAGTTTGATGGTTGAGCTTAGGATGGTTGTAACCGTGGAGGATGCCCCACCAGGATGGTATACCATCGTTCAGCTCACTGCCATCACTGAGTTGCAATTGAACACCGTGGACGTACTCGACGGGAAAAGCCGGAAGTACCAAACCGATCGCGTTGTATGGATGCCAAACGCGATTTTGGTCGATTACCAACCAGTCGCTCGGCTATAGTATTACTATTTAATTTCTCCTGTCACCCAGTAATCTACTTTAGCTGGATAGTTTTTGATGTATTCGGCAACGGCTTCTTCATAAGAACTGTCATTTGCACGGGCCATGATAGCTTCAAGTTCTTCGAGCGGAATGAACATACGGCTTAAGAATTCGCTGACTTCAACTGGAAAATCTTGATAAAAGTTTTTGCGAACCAATGCATGAATACGTTCGCGGCCACCAAAACTACCTTTAGGGTCTTTAAGATAACGCAGGTCCCAGCGGGCAAACATCCAGTGAGGGCTCCAGGCGGTAACAACAATCCACTGTTCTCTTTTAATGGCGCGAGCCAGTGCCGCTGTCATACCGGCGCCAGAAGATGATATCAGACGATAACGGTCTAAGCCGTAATCTTTCAATGCCTTCTCTGAGGCTTGCATGAGCCCGGCGCCCGGATCGATGCCGTTTATCTGTTTGCCCAGTTTGCGCATCACTTTTCGAACTTTGAGATCTTCGATGCTAGTCAGTTGTTCTTTGGGAACAAAGTTTGGCACTGCCCAGCCTAATCGGGCACGAGTGTATAGCGGTCCCAGGTTGACGACCTGATCACCCACTTTATCCATGTAGGGTTTATGCGTAAGAGGCAACCATGACATCAACATGGCATCGATATCGCCGTTGGCCAATCCTTGGTATTGAATGCCGATATCGAGCAACACCAGTTCTACTGGTTGATCGAGGCGCGTCTCTAAAATATTTTCTGCAAGCTTGGTGACGGCTTCGGCATCGGACCAAGCCGTCCAACCGATGCGCAGTGGTTGCTTTTCAGTCGCTTGTGCAGTACCAAGGGTGAGTATGAGTAAAAAGGCCGTCAACCACTGTTTCATTTTAATCTCCCTTTAATTGTGTTGGCCGTTTTTGTTTTTGCCGAAGCTTTGAGTTAAACGATCGAGAATAATGGCGAGAATCACAACGGCAATTCCCCCTTCGAATCCCAAACCTACGTCGAGGCGTTGAATACCTCGCAACACAGTGTCGCCTAGACCACCAGCACCAATCATTGAGGCGATCACCACCATAGAGAGGGCAAGCATAATCGTTTGATTCACACCTGCCATGATGGAGGGTTTTGCAGCGGGCAGTTGCACCTTCATTAATAATTGCCAAGAGGTGCAGCCAAAGGCTAAACCTGCTTCAACCAGTTCCTTGGGCACTTGGCGAATACCGAGATTGGTGAGACGTACCGCCGGGGGCATGGCGAAGACGATGGTGGCGACAATCCCCGGTACTTTTCCCAAACCAAAAAACATCGCTGCTGGAATAAGGTAGACAAAAGCAGGCATGGTCTGCATTAGATCCAATACAGGGCGAATGGTTCGCTCAATTTGATCGTTGCGCGCTGACAATATTCCGATTGGAATGCCTATGGCTAGACTGATCAGAGTGGCGGCAATCACCAGCGCTAAGGTCTCTACGGTTTCCATCCACAAATCCATGCCAATTACCAGCAATAATGATGTGCCGCTGAAGATGGCAAAACGCCAACTACCACGCCATGCAGCCAGGGCAGTGATTAACACCACTAACAGCCAGGGTGGTATAAAAAAAAGAATCTCTTCGATGGTAAAGAGAATGGAATCTAACGTGAGGCTAATGACATCAAACAGGCCTTGGGCGTTATCCATCAGGAAATTTACCAAGGTGGTGATCCATGTATCAACTGGGATCTCGAAACTCATGATTTAGTTCCCGATTGTTGACCGGGTTTGATCAATGCTTTTAATAAGTCATCACGATGAATGACACCGACAATATTTTTGTTTTTGTCGATGACAGGTAAAGGTGTGTCACTTTCTGCTGCTTGGGGAAGAATGTCTTCTATAAACGTTTCTGCCGGGATAGGCTGTTGGTCTTCTGGGGCCACGCCTTCCGTTGCGATGTCTCCAGCAGTATAGAGACGTCCTGGTTGAACATCGCGAAAAAAGGCACGTACGTATTCATCCGCAGGATCTTTGACAATCTCTGTCGGCATGCCTACCTGACGGATTTCTCCTTCTGCCATCACAGCAATACGATCGGCGATGCGTACAGCTTCGGCCAGGTCATGGGAGATAAACACGATAGTGCGTTTATCCTCTTGTTGCAGCGCCATTAACGCATCCTGCATCTCGGTACGTATCAGTGGATCAAGTGCAGAGAAGGCTTCATCCATTAACATAATATCAGAACCTGTCACCCAGGCACGAGCAAGTCCCACGCGCTGTTGCATACCACCGGAAAGTTGATCAGGGCGTTGCTCGGCTACATCACTAATACCAACGAGTTCCAACGTCTCAAGCGCGCGATCTCTTGCCTGTCGTTTGTCTACGCCGGATATGTGCAGACCAAAGGCAACGTTGTCGATAATGTTTAAATGGGGCATCAGCGCAAAGGATTGAAACACCATACTCATGCGTTGGCGTCGCAATTGAACCAGTTCAGCGTCAGACATGGCAGTGATATCTTCGCCATCCAGCAGTACTTGTCCTGCGCTGGGTTCGATAAGGCGGTTGATCATGCGAACCAGTGTTGACTTACCGGAGCCGGAAAGCCCCATTACCACAAATAGTTCGCCTTTGTCGATGATGAGATCGACATCACGGGTGCCAACGGCAAGTCCGTATTGCTCAAGCAGCTCGGGTTTAGAAACACCTTGCTGTAAAGCATTCAGGCCGGAAGAGGATTCCGCCCCAAAAACCCTGCAGAGATGTTTTAACTCAAGGTGTGCATGCATTTAAAGCAGACCTTATCCTTTTAAGCCTGCTGCCTCGCGAAGCGCGGCTGCCTTGTCGGTATGCTCCCATGTCAGCTCTTTTTCACTACGACCAAAGTGACCATTTGAAGCGGTTTGACGATAGATAGGACGCAACAGATCAAGCATTTGCACAATACCTTTTGGACGTAGATCAAAGTGCTCAGCGATTAAAGACTCAATGGTATCTTCTGCTACTTTACCTGTGCCAAAGGTATCCACATGGATAGAGACAGGTTTTGCAACGCCGATTGCGTATGCAAGTTGAACTTCACATTTGTCTGCCAAACCAGCGGCAACCGCGTTCTTTGCTACATAACGCGCGGCGTAGGCAGCAGAACGATCTACTTTAGACGGATCTTTGCCAGAGAACGCGCCACCACCGTGACGACCCACGCCGCCGTAGGTATCGACGATGATTTTGCGGCCTGTTAAGCCACAATCACCTACCGGTCCACCAATGACAAAACGACCGGTTGGGTTGATGAAGTATTTAGTGTTGTTAGTGAGCATGTTGGCTGGCAGTACCGGCCTGATGATGGTTTCCATCACTGCTTCACTTAGATCTTTATGCGAGATCTCCTCATTGTGCTGCGTAGAAAGAACTACGGCATCAATACCAACCGGCTTGTTGCCTTCGTAGCGTACCGAGACCTGCGATTTACAATCAGGGCGCAACCAATCCAATTCGCCGCTTTTGCGAATTTGAGTCTGATGTTTGGTGATTTCATGTGCCAGTTGAATTGGCATTGGCATCAGTGCGTCGGTTTCGTTAGTGGCATAACCGTACATCAGACCTTGGTCTCCTGCACCCTGGTCAAGGTCGATACCAGCGCCTTCATCTACGCCTTGGGCAATATCGGGTGATTGTTTATCCAAACCGATAAGCACCGAAATTGCATTTCCATCGAAACCCAAACGCCCATCGTTATAACCGATATCGAGAATGGTTTCTCGAACTACGTCGATGTAATCAACAATCGCTGTTGTCGTAATCTCGCCTGAGATGAGCGCAAGGCCGGTGTTGACCATGGTTTCACAAGCAACACGAGCGGTTGGATCTTGTTCTAATATAGCATCAAGAATCGCATCGGAGCAGTTATCTGCCACTTTATCTGGGTGGCCTTCACCGACGGACTCTGAAGAGACAATATAACTTCTAGACATGATATTCCTTATAATTAAATTCTAAAATTGTTTTGTTAGGGGCGGCATTAAAATACTGACTTCTGGAAATGCATGATGCCCCAAGCAAGGTAACCTTTCTTTCCCGCCTCTATCCAGTGGCCTAGTCCGGCAATCATTCGGTCGATATAGTCTTTTGAGACATGTTGTTCCAATTCGGCGCGGCGGACGATGAGTTCTTCTCTCACGCGACTATAGTGATTTACTAATTGAGGCGTTAAGTTCTCGATTTCGAGCTCTTCCCATTCATGGCCTTTTGCCTCTTGTCGGTAATAAGCAAATGACGCCAGACTATCTAGGTGGATACGATCAAGTATGGGTTGTAAAACACCAGGCAAACAGTTATCTGCCTGCATTGGGTCGGTGAAAACAATTTCACCTCCCGGTTGAAGTACGCGATCAATCTCAAATAGCACTTTCGTGCGATTGCCAGAGTGTAAAATTGCATCTTGCGACCATACGAGATCGAAACGATGGGCTTCGCATGGGATCTGTTCAAAGCTGGCATCAATCACTTCAATTTTATCCGTCAGTCCGGCTTCTTCCGTAAGCTGGCGATTTCGTTCATTTTGTGCTTCAGAAAGGTTTATGCATGTCACATGACAGCCAAAATTATTAGCTAGCCAACGAGCAGCACCACCATAGCCCGAGCCTAAATCAATCACACGCGAATCGGGGGAGATATCTGTAATCTTACTCGCCATTCTGGCGACTGTACGTTGACTGGCTGTGGCGATATCCTCTTTTTTGTCTTGATAAAGGCCGATGTGGATGTCTTCTCCGCCCCAAATATGGAAGTAGAAGTTATCGGCATCATTACTGTTGTAATACTCTTGGGCAGTTTTAACGGCCTCAGAATATTGCTGGCTCATTATGATTCCTCCATGGGGATGTATTTTTTCTCTGCGACATGAATAAAAAAGTCGGGTTCATTATCTCGATAGGTTTCTTGGAAATCGCCATATGTGGATACGCGCTGAAAGCCTACCTCTTTCATAAGCCGTTGCACGTAGGCTTTACGTAAGGGAAACATATTGAGGTGAAACTCAGAACCGTCGGAGAAGTTGTAACGAAAGCGCGCTAATGTATCGTCGACGTGTTCTGGTGAAGCGGATACATTGTCGCCGCAATAGTAATAGTTGTGTGTAGGCTCGACCTGTTTATCGAGAATAGCATCGTAATTACGTTGATCAAGGATCAGAATACCGTCATGGCGTAACGTGGCGTAGTACTCAGCCAATGCCTTACGACGGTCGTTTTCATCGTGTAGATGAGTGAAGGAGTTACCTAGACAGACGACCGCGTCGTAGAGGTCATGCACGCTTCTATTCAGAAAGCGCCAGTCTGCTTGCACGGTACGTAAGATATAGCCGCGCTTGCGCGCATTTTCAAACGCTTTGGCCAGCATCACTGGGCTGCCGTCTACACTAGTGACCTCAAAACCTGCACGTAAAAGTTGAACTGAGTGATAACCTGTTCCTGTGGCTACATCTAATACTTTCTTGGCACCGGCGGCCTTTAGCTTTTCTATAAAAAAATCGCCTTCGGCTTGGGCGCGGCCACTCCAGTCGATCAGTTCATCCCATTTGTCGACAAATGAGTGAACATACTCTTCTTGATATTTGCTCGACTCGCGTACCGAGAGTGGGTCTTCTCCGTAATCTTGGTCTTTCTTTTCCGATAACATCGTTAATGAACTCCTGAATGTTGGTAGTTGGTAGATTGAACAACGATGGACTCAGGCGTGTACTGCTGGGTCAAAACCGGCCTATTAAAAGGACGGCTTGCCGAATACGATAAAGGTTAAGAGTCATCGGAGCATGGGTGCATAGCTACGCAGCACAGCCCAATATTTCTGACCGTTGCTGCGCCAAAGCAGGCATGTCCTGAGCAACGAAGTGGGGTGCAGCACTTGAATGCGGATCATGTGGTTGATCACGGCATCCAGTTGTACTTTGGTTGAGGCGGTTGTGTCGGGTGCTTCGTGCAATTCGAAAATGGCATGAACATCTTCTTTGTCGAGTGCGCCGCATTATCTAGGACTTCGTCATTAAGGTGCCTGTCTGTCAGTGCTTTCATCAATGCGCAGTCGTTGCTCGGTACGAAGGCTCCGAATGATTGCACCAAAAGCCTTTAACGAATCAACGACAGGGGATTCAGGTAAGGGGTGTTGTGTGTTTGTTCTGGCCATAATGTTTCTCCAATATAGGAAACAATAGTGGGATTACCAGTGGAAAAATAAATAGTTTCTTGATTATGAGAAATTTAAAGTTTATACGGGCAGGATAACAAACAGTCGGTAGTCATGCAATGGCAGTTATTCGAGGATTGGCGATTAAATAGGAAAATCAGGTATAAATCTAATAAGGAGCTCATTCACCTGCAAATAATAGGAACATGGGGGTCAGGTCTTGCATTGCCACATAATTGCATTAAAATTGATACGATGGCGAGACCATTAAGAATAGAATTGGCAGGTGGCATCTACCACGTTACCACACGAGGAGATAGACTCGAAGATATCTATCAGGATGATAAGGATCGACAGAAATGGCTCGCTGTACTTGAGCAGGTATGTGAGCGCTATAACTGGATTTGCCATGGCTACTGTCAGATGACGAATCATTACCATCTGATCATCGAGACAGTAGAAGGTAACTTATCCAAAGGTATGAGACAACTCAATGGTGTCTATACCCAATATCACAACCGTCGACATGATCGGGTAGGGCACGTCTATCACGGCCGATACAAAGCGATACTTGTAGAAAAGGATAGTTATCTACTCGAACTCTCCCGGTATGTGGTACTTAATCCAGTAAGGGCAGGTATGGTCAAACATGCAGGCGCCTGGTCATGGAGTAGCTATAGGGCCATGATAGACAAAGCCCCCGCCCCGGCATGGCTCCAAGTAGACTGGTTGCTCAGTCAATTCAGTAAACAGAGGAAACGGGCTATAGACAAATACAAGGATTTTGTCCGAGCAGGGCTTGATCAGACAAGTATCTGGTCGGCATTAAGCCAGCAGATCTACCTGGGGAGTGATGAATTTATTGCAAAAATGCAAAAGGCTATAGTAAAAGACGATGCTCTTGATGAGGTGCCCAAAATTCAGAGCCGCCCGGTAGTAAAACCCATAACCTACTATCTGAATCGCTATAGGGATCCTAGGGAAGGGATGGCGCATGCCTTCTTGACGGGCGCTTATACACAAAGCGAGATCGCAAAAGTATATAATGTTCACTACGCGACGGTGAGTAGAGCGGTTAAATGGCTAGAGGCAAAAAGAAAATAATCATGGTTGATATGTGGCAATGCAAGACCTGACCCCGCATTATCTGCTTTTTCTGGTAGGCTACACGGTGGATTAATATCCGGGTAGGATATAGCCTGAGGTCATCAACGACGATGAATGTTTAATCAATTAAACTTTAAAGCAGGTAGAGCAATGGATTGGTTGAAATATGGTATTAGATTAGGTTTATTCGGGATTTTTGCGTTTTGCGGGCTCTCCCAACCTGTTGTTGCGAGTGAGAACACGGATGCGAAACTGGAAAAAATCCTGAAAGGTGATCACCGCTCTGACAAATATCAGGCGCGTGATAAATATCGGCATCCAGTAGAAACATTATCCTTTTTTGGTTTAAAGGATAATATGACCGTCGTCGAGATTTTTCCCGGCGGAGGCTGGTATACAGAAATACTGGCGCCATTTCTGAAGGATAAGGGGACCTTTTATGCTGCAGGCAATGATCCGGCTTCTGAAAAGAAGTTTTTAAGAGAAAGCGCTAAACGCTTTAAGAGGAAAATGGATTCAACTCCCATCTATAGCAAAGTCAATATTACTGTTCTGGCGCCACCTCAAAAAACCGAAATAGCGCCTGCTGACACGGCCGATATGGTCCTGACATTTCGTAATATCCATAACTGGATGAAGGGTGGGTATGTGGATGATGTGTTTAATGCCATGTATAAGGCATTAAAACCGGGTGGAATATTAGGGGTCGTCGAACACCGGGGTAACCCGGATAAGCCTCAGGACCCGGAGGCAGGTTCAGGTTATGTCAACCAGGATCATACTATTGCGTTGGCTAAAAAGGCCGGATTCAGGTTTTTGGCTAGTAGCGAAATCAACGCGAATCCGAAAGATACAAAAGACCATCCAAAAGGGGTCTGGACTTTGCCTCCAACCTTTGCGTTAAAAGATAAAGACCATGAAAAGTATTCCGCCATGGGAGAGAGCGATAGATTCACCTTAAAATTTCACAAGCCGGAATAATCATCTATTAATTTACTCGATAATGATTGTTGTTTATTAATGCTAATGGAGGAACAGCTTGTGTATATTGCAATGAACCGGTTTAAAATAAAGCATGGATGTGAGGAAGAATTTATTTCGATATGGAAAAATCGGGAAACGTACCTGGATACAGTGCCCGGATTCAAATCTTTCAGTCTAATGCAGGGGCCTTCCTTTGACGATTACGCATTATTTGCGTCTCACTCAATTTGGGAATCCGAACAGGACTTTATTAACTGGACTCATTCGGAGGCATTTAGCAAGGCACACAAGGGTGCTGGTGGAAAATCAAAGGACGTTTATCTGGGGCCTCCTCAGTTTGAGGGTTTCACCTCGATACTGTAGTAACCAAACTTTGAGAAATTATGATGATGGATGCCAGTAAAAAATATGAATCCGTAAATGTCTATGATGAACCACTGGAACAATGTTCATTGAACCCCTTGACCGGTTTTTTCCGTGATGGGTGCTGTGATACAAATGGCCAGGATGTTGGCTCGCACACTGTTTGTGTCGAGGTAACCCAGTCATTTTTAGAGTATTCAAGATTTAAAGGAAATGATCTTTCGACGCCGTTACCAGAGTTTGGTTTTCCCGGCTTAAAACCGGGTGATCAATGGTGTTTATGCGCGGCTAGATGGCTGGAAGCGCAAAAGGATGGTATGGCTCCAAGGGTGTTTTTATCGAGGACTCATAAAAAGGCGCTGGATATCGTGGCATTGGAGATATTAAGACAGTATGCGATTGATCTGAATTGAAGGGGGTGCTGTCACACTCTGATTCAATGATTTGTCCATGTCTGGAAAATCGGTTTAATTCAATATCGGGTTGTGTATCCTGCAAAGAATCTACGCTGGTTAGTTTCCGTTTTTCTGATCTGCTCGAATTCATCGGCGGCTGCGGACAATCCCGTTAATATTCCCGGTATGTTGATTGCATGACTTATGTCCCTCGCGATTATTGGCAGGTTTGTAATTAAAGGTTTTCAGTTATAAATGGATATAAAATTTACGCCGGGACGGCGAGTCCAATTAATCAGTGCGGTTATAAGGTTTGTGACGTTATTCATTGGTGTATTATCCATGTCAATTTCAGTGTCAGCGGCCGAAATCGAGCGTGATGCTTTGGAATTGCCTCCAATACTGCATGATGAAGCTCATTACGTTGGCCAAATTGAGCTGGATTTGCTTAGCGTAAGGGGCAATCTGAACTATGCTGATTATCATGGTCTGACGAAAATAGTTCGGGAGAAGGAGCGTTGGCGTACGTCTGGGACATTTGAAGGTGTATTGAGTAAAGATGAAGGGGTAACAATCGATAAATCCTTTGAAGTCAAAGGAAAACTGGATTATTTTTTTTCCGATCCGGCATACTTCTACCTGTTATTAAATTATCTGGATAACGATTACAGTAACTTTGAAAAGACGACGGACGGGATTATTGGTCATGGCTATCAAATTCTCAATTCTGAAAAAAAGCAACTTCAGTTAGAGGCGGGGTTGGGAATCAAGCATGTAAATGATACCTTTGATCAAATTACAACCGATGAGAACGTGTTCCGTTTAGCTTTGGATTACTCTGATCAATTGAATGAAAATACAGAATTTTTTAATAGTCTGGAGATAGAAATAGGTGAGGGATCGACGATCTCCCAGTTTGATCTATGGTTACAGGTTGGAATTTTGAAAAATCTAGCTATTAAACTGGCTTATGCATTAACGCACGAATCCAAAGTACCTGATTATTTAAGGCATACAGATTTCGAAACCACTGTAGCAATAGTCTACCAATTTCAAAGTGTTGACTAAGTTTAATACCGGAAAACGTTAACGCCGAAATGGATATCTCGCTTGGCGATGGGGCCTTCTGATACGTTTTCCAAATCTGGTTATTTGCGATTTTTCTTTTTATATCTTGCAAAACGGTTGTTTTTCTTGTGGGCCTTCCCCTTGTTTTTCTTTTTGGCTTTAAAGTTAGTAATCCGGTGTTTTTTGCCATGTCTATCAGTTTCATCAGAACTCTTCAATCGATATTTGGTTTGGCGATGGGTCTTTCTGATACGTTTTCCAAATCTGGTTGATTTGCGATTTTTCTTTTTATATCTTGCAAAACGGTTCTTTTTCTTGTGGGCCTTCCCCTTGTTTTTCTTTTTGGCTTTAAAGTTAGCATGCCGGTGTTTTTTGCCATGTCTATCAGTTTCATTAGAGCCCATTGCTTTTGGGACGTAACTGGTCCTGCGTTTGCTGCCATATTTTGCGCATCGGCTTGTTGATTTGGAACCAGCGTGATGATGAGAACAGATATTAATACTCGACCTGGAGGTAATGTTCCCTGCGTACGACTGGGTCAATACGAACATCAAAAAGACAGCCAGTGATATCGATGTAAAACTCTTTAAATACATAATGTTATCCTCATTTATAAATCGTCAGGTCCGATTTGTCCATGAAACTGAAGGTCATTTAATCACGTACGAGAAATCTATAATGTGACCTGGTTCACAATTCAGGTAAAAGTGTGATTTGAGTCACGTTTGAACTGTTAACCAGATCCATCTTTGCCTGGATTACCTATGCTGGATTTCCCCATATTTTAGTTAAAGATCAGTGAATTATGGTCGATAAGGATGACAAGAACAGTTTTCTGGTCGAACTGGGTATGACAAGTGATCCAAATTCTTAGGAGGAGAAACTAATGCAATCGAAAGAGCTGGTAAGTGGCGCGGTCCATCTTTTTTCCTTGCCGGATATTTATCTGAAAATTAGTGAAATGGTGTCCGACCCCAACTCATCAGCTGCAGACCTGGGGAGATATATTAGTAAAGATCCCTCGTTAACGGCAAAGCTACTGAAGATTGCAAATAGCCCGTTTTACGGTTTTCCTTCAAAAATCAATACAGTTTCTCGTGCCGTTACTGTTATCGGTGGCACTGGATTAAGGGATCTCGCACTGGCTATGTCGACAATCAACACCGTTTCCAAGGTGCCGATGGATGGATTTGACCTGAGGAAATACTGGCGACATAGTCTGTTTTGCGCAGTTACCGCACGCTTGTTGGCAGGAAAATGTAATACTATCCATTCGGAGCCTTATTTTGTGGCGGGACTACTTCATGATATCGGCAAACTTGTAATGATGAGTAAGTTACCCGGGCAGACGATGGAAAGTATTCAGAAGTGTAAAATGGCCGGGACGAAGTCCAGTGATATAGAGAAACCGATATTCGGGTTCGATCACACCATGGTGGGGGGGGAGTTGCTTAGATTGTGGAATTTGCCTGAAGACATTATTGAAGCTGTTGAATTTCACCATGATCCGTTTATGGCAAACAAATCTCCGATGAGCGCAGCGATTATCCATATCGCTGACGTGGTAACGAATGCCGTGGTTACACCTGAATCAATAGAAAAGGGTGGGATAGATTACGATCCCTATGCGCTTGAGGTCACGGGTTTAAGTATAGAGGTCATTGCAACGATTATCGATGAAGCAAAAGACCAGTTTAATATTTCGGTAGATCTTTTTCTATCAAAAGCAGCATGACTCAAACTTGTCTGACAGGATTAAACATTTGATCCCTGAATTCTTTTTTTTAACCGCGTAAAGCTAAGCAAACCTGATTGCTTACTAATATTCTACAACTTGCTATGGTCAGACAAATTTTAATCTTAGTGGCAATGTCTATCACGATATCAACCTTGCCGGGATGTTCTTCTATGGGCGATGAGAGATTAACCAAACATGTTGATCTGTCTGGTTGTATAAAAATCCGGGGCCAGATTCAATTCACGGAAAAAATGACGAAAAAGGATATTGGATTCTTTCCAGGAGATTTTATTTATCTTGATGAAAAGAAAACAAGAAGGAAGATCAATCAATGGTTTTTGGTTGGGAAAGTCGGTATTCGAATTCTCTGCACTCAATCAGTCAACAAGATATTTAGTAACAATACCAACGTCGTTTCAACTTCTGCCCGTTTTATCGATGCAGGTCCCAATGACGTGTATTCGAGGTTTAAAAAGCTTGAAGTGGTAAAACCTTGAGTCTGCGGTCAGTTTAACAGTTCCGACGAACTATGAGTTCTGCAACGGTCGCTGAGAAATACCCCGGCATTCGTGTCAGTCTTGTAACGTAATCCACGCAGCTTTCAATCAATTACCTATTAGCATTACTAGTAGGCAATAATCTATAATGCTGGTGGCAGATCAATGCCGGTGTGCAATTAGTTGTTTTGCTGTTAGCCTCTGTTTAAACCTCGGAAAAATAAACTATTTAATCCAAGAAATAACAGGGTAGTAAGAGAAAAAAGCATAATCCAGTTCATAAGATCAGTTCCTCCAGATTATTCTGCCTGGCCGGATAGCCGGGTATATATTCAGATGGTTTAATTATGCTCCTTGAGACTTAAAAAAATATTAAGTACAGTAATTTCATACACAATAAACAGTCCACGGTAGAAAACACAATGCGCAACAACAGTAAAAAACTGTCGGATATAGGCATCCGCATATTGGTTCCCGGCCTGTGTGCAGGGGTGATGTACGGCTGTGCAGGCACTTATTATTCTGCAATGGAGAAAATGGGCGTACATAAGAGAGACATACTGGTTGATCGTGTTGAGGAGGCCAGGGATGCACAGCAAGAAGGTAAACAGCAATTTAAGTCAGCACTCGAGCAGTTCAACAAAGTATTGGGGTTTAAAGGGGGGGATATCAGAGATAAATACAACAAACTCAATGATGAGTATGAAGCAAGTGTTGATGCTGCTGCAGAGGTGCGTGAACGTATCGAGAAAGTTGAAAGCGTTTCCGAGGCGCTTTTTGAAGAATGGCAAGATAAGCTGGGCCAGTACAGCGACACTAACTTGCGTCGTAGTAGCGAAAGACAACTAAAGGCGACGAAGGAAAAGTATATCAGGCTTGTCAATGCAATGAAAAAAGCTGAGGGTAAACTGACGCCAGTGCTGAATGCTTTTCGTGATCAGGTGTTATTTCTTAAACATAATTTGAATGCACGAGCTATCTCCTCATTGCATAGCGAACTCGGTAAGATTGAGAACGACATAGCGAAGCTGGTCAGGGAAATGGAGCGTTCTATCAATGAGGCAAACCACTTTATTTCTGACATGGCCCGGAATGAAGATTAATCACAGGATGGAATTCAATCACTCTTTTGCACTATCTGTGAGTTAATTCGCAGATATATCATGGAGGATATGATTGAATATGATTCTGTTTTTTCTCTTTCACTAACAGGATTGTGGGTAGAACTATGAAAATCGCATTAATGCTTTTAATCGTGTTGGCGCTCTCGGCATGTAGCGGAATCCCTGATATGCCTGGTCCAATAGGAATACCGGGTGTCTAGAAAATCCGCTTATCCGGCTCAAGTAAATGTCCCCATCCCAGCTCGGCCATTACTTTACTGAAATCATGATCTAGTGGTGCTGTAATGCGGGTAGGTAAATTGGTATAGGGATGATTGAAGACCAGGCTCGTCGAGGCTAGCAATAATCGGTGACAGCTAAATTGTGACCTGAAAAACACATTGTGACGCCCATCTCCATACGTGGTATCCCCTATGATCGGATGAAAGACATGTTTCATATGCCGTCTTATCTGATGGCGTCTCCCGGTTACGGGCGAAATATTCAACACTGAGTATCGGGTGCTAGGGTGTCTGCTCACCGAATAGGGTAGATCTGCCGTGGCCAGTCGTCGATAAGAAGTAATAGCGTTTTTTTTCGATTGTTGCGTTCTTTTTTTAACCGGGATCATTTTATCCCTTCGTTCTTTAAGTGGATGTTCAATTGTGCCGGTTTCCTCAGTGTAGCCACGGACAATTGCAGTATAGGTCTTTTTAATCTCGCCATTCGTAAATAGTTCTCCCATTTTTCTGGCGCTGCGCTGTTCAAGCGCAAACAACAACACGCCTGAAGTCGGCTTGTCTAAGCGGTGTACCGGAAATACATGTTGCCCCAGCATGTTTCTGGTTTTTTGTACAGCAAATTCTGTCTCATGTCGGTCAATATTAGATCGATGAACTAACAGTCCAGCAGGTTTATTGACCGCGACAAAGTAGTTATCAAGATAGATAATGTCCATAATTGGCGTAGCATAGCAGATAGCGGTCATCTCAACTGAATTCTCCTGTACGAGAAGTGAATATTTCGTATAATCAACGACCTTTTATCACTATCGTAAAGACTAATTAAATGTCCGAATATATTTCCGGTCAACGCTGGGTTAATACTGCAGAGCCGCAGATGGGCCTGGGGATTGTCGTGACGTCCGATTTTCGTACGGTCACCGTCAGGTTTGATGCGGCAAGTGAGACTAGGACATATGCTAAACAATCAGCACCCTTGACTAGGGTTACCTTTGCCGTGGGAGATGCAGTGAATTGTCGAGAGGGTTGGTCGATGATAATTGACAGCGTTAACGATAATAACGGTCTGATTACCTATGTAGGTTACAAAGAGGATGGCACCCAGGCGATACTTCAGGAAGGGCAGCTTGATAATTCAATTCAATTGAGTCGCCCACTGGATCGATTGCTGTCGGGTCAAATTGACCAGGATAAATGGTTTGAGTTGCGTTATGAGACATTACACCATCTAAATCAGTATGCTCATTCTGAATTAAGGGGTATTTCCGGGGGGCGTACCAGTCTGATTCCACATCAATTGTACATTGCATATGAAGTGTCAAATCGTTATGCGCCACGGGTCCTCCTGGCTGATGAGGTTGGTCTTGGGAAAACTATTGAGGCAGGTATGCTACTTCATCACCATCTCTTAACTGAACGGGCGCAACGGGTATTAATCGTTGTGCCTGAAAGTTTGTTACACCAGTGGTTGGTGGAAATGCTTCGACGATTTAATTTGCATTTCAGCATACTGGATGAGGAGCGTTGTCATGCAATAGAAGAAAGTGCTGAGGAAACGAACCCGTTTTTCTCGGAACAACTGGTGCTTTGTAATCTTGAGTTTCTGGTTAGTAATCCATCACGTTGCAGACAGGCAATGGAGGGTGAATGGGATTTGCTGGTTGTCGATGAGGCGCACCATTTGCAATGGTCTCCTCAGAAATCCAGTGAGGAATACAATATCATTGAAAGTCTCGCTGCTGTGACCAAGGGAGTCTTATTGTTAACAGCCACTCCGGAACAATTGGGACAGGAAAGTCATTTCGCCAGATTGCATATTCTTGATCCGGACCGGTTTCCGGATTATGAGTCTTTCAGGGACGAGGAAAAGAGTTATGAACCGATAGCCGAAATTGTTGATGCTCTTATTAACAAACAAAACCTGGCGCCACAACAAATCGATACCCTGTCGTCAATTGTTCAGGAGGAAGAATGTAAAGACCTGTTGAACTACCTCAATCAACCAATGGCAGAAGACCACGTATCGGATGGTCAAGAAAAGGAAGATCTGATCCAGTTAGTTGATCATTTACTGGATAGGCATGGGACCGGTAGGGTTTTGTTTCGTAATACTCGTTCGGTTGTGAAAGGATTTCCTGAAAGGCGTGTAATAAGTTATCCATTACCAATGCCTGCACCATATGCGGCACTGAACAAGGAAATTAATCCACGAAAGGGAAGTCCCTGCTTATATCCGGAGAGGTTAATTGGATCTTCGGTACAGGCCGGGGATTCTGGCTGGATTCATTTTGATCCCAGAGTGAGCTGGCTTGTCAATAAATTAAAGGACCTGAAACCAGAGAAGGTATTACTCATTACAGCGTATAAAAGTACCGTTATCGAATTAGCAGATGCCTTAAGAACAATGAGCGGGATTCATGCTGCAGTTTTTCATGAAGATCTTAGTATTGTGGAGCGAGATCGTTCTGCTGCCTATTTTTCTGATGCAGAAAAGGGGGCGCAGCTTCTTATTTGCTCGGAGATTGGTAGTGAAGGCAGGAATTTTCAGTTTGCGCATCACCTTATTTTATTTGATCTGCCACTAAATCCAGATTTGCTTGAACAACGGATTGGTCGTCTGGACCGGATTGGACAGAATCAGACCATTCAGATCCATGTTCCTTATCTGGAGAAAAGTGCTCAGGCTATGCTGTTTCGCTGGTATCACGAGGGACTGTCCGCTTTTGAAAATACATGCCCCACGGGTTACAGTGTTTATAGAAAGCTTGAAGACCGATTATCTGATGTACTAAATGATTCGGAAGGCGCTGGGTTGAACGATTTGATTCTTTCGACAAAGCGTCTCAATACTGCAATGCTGGAAGAACTACAGCGGGGTCGAAATCGCTTGCTGGAATATAATTCCTGTCGTCCTCACATCGCTGAATCACTCAAAAACCAGGCGATAAAAGACGATGCTGACTCAGGATTGATTCACTATATCGAGCGGGTGTTCGACTGTTATGGAATTAACATTGAGCCGGATACAGAATTCAGTCATATCGTTAAGCCTGGTGATCATATGCTCGTCAGTAGCTTTCCTGCACTGCTCGAGGATGGCATGACCATTACTTGTGATCGTAATACAGCACTGTCAAACGAAGATATGCACTTTCTAACCTGGGATCATCCAATGGTGGGTGGTGCGATTGACCTGATATTAAGTGGGGAGTCAGGTAATAATGCAGTTACCGCAATAAAAGTCGGTGGCAAAAATGGTGGGGCGCTACTGCTAGAATGTCTTTACGTCATTAGTGGTTCAGTTAACGCTCGTGTTCAATCAGGTCGATATCTACCTGCCACGGTTATCAGGGTAGTTGTTGATCAAAAGGGTAATGACATAAGTGCCAGGATCGGACATGATATTATTAACCGTTCACGAACCGAATTGAAGAAAGAAGTAGCCAAGAATGTCATTAAGGCGTATCCGGAAAAAATTAAGGATATGCTTTCTTCAGCCGAGACGCATGCTTCAAATCGTTTGCCGGCGATACTTGAAGTCGCTCATAAAAATGCAAAGCTAGCATTCCTGGCTGAGGCGGATAGGCTGAAGGCTTTATCCTTGATCAATTCTAACGTACGAGAAGAAGAAATAGCGTATTTCGAACAACAAGCCGTTATCGTCGATGAGTCGGTAGATGCAGCCAGACTCCAGTTAGATGCGCTTCGAGTTATCGTTACACTTTAGCGTTACAGGTAATCAGGATGTGAATACTCTGTTGCTAATCTTTGCAACTGAAATTGACGTTTTGTTAATTAAAGTGTCAGAATCATTGCCGAAATATGGGGATGTCGAATGAAATATAGTTGGTGCCCGGAGTTCTGTGACAAATCACCTCTGTTCGATCCTCTGCGCGACGTAGCAAAGCAGCTCCATGAATTTGAAATCTGGCCTGGTCTGGAGGATTATCAGCGACTTCTGGATTCAAGACTCATTCCCATTAAAACCCGAACCGGGCAGCCATTAAGGATAGTTAAGAAAGCGGCTAAACCACGCAATTTTTCTGATCATTATGCACCCAGAATTTACTCCCGTGGAGAGATCCAGACCCGAGATCAGAATTGGCATGATTTTTTTCAATTATTAACCTGGATTCTTTTTCCAAAAACCAAATCACTGATTAATTCATTACACATACCTCATGCGCGCAAGCGGATGGCAAGTGGCATAGATACCGGACGAAGATCGCTGTTAGAAAATATGCTTTCACTATTTGATGAGGGTGGTGCAGTTATTGTTTCCTCCGATGAGTCTTTGTTAAGTCTCATTCAGGAATTCAAATGGAAAGCGCTTTTTTGGAGACGAAGATCTGAACTGGTCAGTCGTTTGAATTGTGTTGTATTTGGCCACGCGCTTTATGAAAAAGCTTTGTCCCCTTATCAGGGTATGACAGCAAATTCTATTCTGGTTAAGGTTGATCCAGCCTTTTTTAAAAGGAAATGTAGTGATCAGTTGCTGGAAATTGATTCGCTTCTCGAATATTATCTGGATCAGGGGAATATCTTTAATCGCCCACATGATTTATCCCCATTCCCATTGTTGGGGATGCCTGGATGGGATAAAAATAACGAACATGAAAACTATTACGATAATCATTCCTATTTCAGGTCAGGTCGAAAGGCTGAAGGGACAACAATCTCAAAACGTCATATTCTTTGTAGTGGAGCCAATTTACCGGAAATTCAGGAATTTCTTCATTCAAAACTTAATTAATTGAGGGGATGCATTGTGACTAATAAGATAACGTGGATAGTGTTTATTTTTACGTCTTTTGTTGGTTTATCTGTTTTTGCGAATCCCGGTGGACAGGGAGAGCATCATGGCCATCATTCTGATAGCAGCATGGGTAAAAAGCATGGGAAATCACACCATTTTACCGCCCACTGGGCCGAGACATTAACTGATAAACAAAAACTCCTGATCGACAGGATGCACCTGGAGGTTGCTCGTAAACTTGGGGTATTGAAGGCGAAAGCCGAACTTCTTCAAAAAGAATTAAATACACTAACGGCACAGGATGGTGCTGAAAAGCAATTGATATATTCTCACATTGACAAGCTAACCACCGTAAAAAACGAGATATTGCATGTTCGCTATGATCATATTCTGGAAATGCGAGAGATTCTTTCAGAAACGCAACGTATTTCATATGATATGGCTGTATTGAACCGTAACGGTGCGAAATAAGGACATAAAATTATGCCTTATATTGATGTTAACGAACGAAAAAAGATTGATCAGGGAGGTCAACCGCAGAATGCTGGAGAACTAAATTACGCGGTTTCGAGATTGATAGATCAGTATCTGATCAGGAAAGGAAAGATTCGGTATCAGAATTTAAATGAAGTCATTGGCGTTCTCGAATGCGCTAAACTCGAATTATACAGGCGAATAGCTGCGCCTTATGAGGAATTGAAGTTAAATGAACAGGGAGATGTTTATAGCCATTATGAGTAGCTTGTTCCGGTGTCAGGAAATCGTCTAGTCTGGTTGCGACGTATGTTAGTGTCGATAATTGGGTTGGTAGCACTAATTACCGGAGTGCTTCTGGCCTTATCGTTTTTCTCCAAATCTCATTTAGCACCTGGAAATCCCAGTTCAAGATTTAGACCCTGTCCCGATACACCGAATTGTGTGTGTAGTTTGGATATAAATCGAGATTCCTATATTTTACCGGTCAAACTGGATGGAGATATGAAGCCTTCAACGGTAGATATTAAAAGGGTGCTTGTGAAAATGGGTGGTGAGATCAGGGAGGAAGAAGGAAGCTATATCTGGGCAACTTTTACATCCCGAGTATTTCGATTTGTAGATGATGTCGAGATCATGATTGACCCAGCAAGCAAGGTTATTCAAGTGAGATCTGCGTCCAGAGCAGGGCGTTCAGATTTCGGGGTAAACAGAGCGAGGATGGAGAAATTGCGTAGTAAACTATTTCAATCAACAGGTAGGCAGATAGAATGAGCACTTTGCATCCCAGGCTGGCAAATGACTGCATTGAGCTGGGTAGATTTACTTTATGTCGTTTGCTACTCATGAAGGATGCCAATTATCCCTGGTTTATTCTCGTGCCAAACACGGAGCAGGTTTCAGAAATATTCCAGCTTACCGAGCCAGATCAACAATTATTGTGGCGAGAGTCGTCTATACTGGCTACAGCCCTTTCGGAAGTATTTCGAGCAGATAAGATTAACATTGCCGCGCTGGGAAATGTTGTCCCCCAGCTCCATGTTCACCATATCGTTCGTTATAAAAATGATTTGGCCTGGCCCGAACCAGTATGGGGAAAGGTTGACGCGGAACCCTATTCGACAAAACAGCTCGATGATATTCTCGGTAAATTAAGGCAAAAGCTCAGCGAAGAATTTATTTTTACTGTTTAGGTGCAGTTTTGATTGATAATACAGATGCCAGTTGAAAGTCTCACAGTCAAGTCTGTTGGTAAGTAATGCGTTTTTCCGATTTGCGCAATGAGCTGGACTGGTGGTTACAAGGTGTAGTCAGGTGGTCCCCTCCGGTCATCAAGCCTCCTGTTGGCAACCGGGAAAAAGTCTCAGCAGGGTTCTCTGTTGAGCAATTAAAACGATTCAGTGAATTAAATTCAAACTATAAACTGTCCGGATGGGAAAAAGTTTGTAATCATCGTGAGTACCTGACGAATCTGTATTTTCTAGATATTCTGGACAAATACGTTTTGGAGAAACCACTGGGCAAGAGTCTTGATATTGGCTCCTCGAGCTGGGGTTATCTGCCTTCACTGGTCACCTGGTCAGGACAAGCCTGGGATGGAGTCGAACTGGATGCGTACAGACGTTACTGGACCCTGGCTACACGGCAGGCATACGCAAGCTTTATGGTTAAGCATTACCCGGGATGCGAATATTACCCGTGTTCTTTGTCAGCTATAAAGGAAAAGTTCTCATTTATTACATGGTTCTTGCCATTTGTTCTTCCTGGTTCGCATATTTTGGGAAG
>JBHHVB010000034.1:0-26687 GCA_046754065.1 Gammaproteobacteria bacterium | reverse complement strand
CACCTCGGGAGAGGTTCAATATACCCTGCACAATGATGGACATTTCTCAATCATAAATTCAGTATGTGTATGCCCCCTTGGTAAAGTTCTTCGAACTTCCAGTGAATAAACCAAATATTTCGCTTCAATTAAATAACATCACACTGGCCATGATGCTAAAATGTTAAGCAATGGCAATTATTCCACAAAATTCTGTCCAATTATTTAATAGCTATGTATCGCTGTTTTAGAATTATTCCGGTATCATTTTTATCAATGATCTACGCCAGCCTGTTATACGCAGCATGCGATGATCCACCAGGAAAGGGCGTTAACTGGTCTGATTGCGTAAAACAGGGCATCGACCTGCAAGGTGCTGACTTAAGGGGCGCCATCCTCACACGCATCGATTTGTCCGGCGCAAAGCTGGTAAAAACCAAATTAAGCGGTGCAGACCTGAGTTTTGCGAAACTGCAGAATTCCATACTACGAAACGCCCGTATGGACAATGTGCGACTATTGAGTGCTAGCTTAAACGATGCGGACCTTTCAAATGCGATTTTAACGAATGCCAAACTCGACAGGGCAGAGATGGAAAATGCTGTACTGGTCAATACAAAACTCAATGGTGCCTCGATGTACCAGGCCGACATGTTGCGAACCAACCTGAGCCGAGCCTCCATGAAAGGTGTAAAGTTGTCTCAAGCCTTGATGACCGAAGCAAATCTGAAAGATGCGGATCTTGGTGATGCGATACTGGAAAATACCCAACTCGAAGAAGCCGTATTAACGGGGGCCAATTTATCCGAAGCAAACCTGACCGGCAGCAACCTGTTGTTCGCTGATCTACAAAACAGCAATTTATATAAAGCCAGTCTGATTGATGCAAATATCAATGAAGCCAATTTTGATGGCGCAATTCTGGATAAGGCGCAATGGGTCAATAGAAAGCGTTGCCGGACAGGATCAGTCGGTAAGTGCGATTAATCGCGGATTAACTCTCGGAAACATCTCCTCCATCAAAGTCATCAAGAAATTTGCGCACCGCCATAAACAGCATGCTATTTTGATCACGATAGGAGTAATCAAATAAAATACCCAGTCGATATCCACCGGTCGTACTGACATCTTCACTACACCATGTAACGGTTCCAGTAACCTCTATTTCCAGATCATCCTCTTCATAAAACAATTTAACAGGCCTGCCTGGATCCAGATAGATGGGCATCTCAATACCAATTCCCGAAAGAGAAATATCCAGAATTTCTGTGATTTCGTATTCCTCATCCAGAACTTCAAGTGTAAATGTTCCATCGCAGGAATCGAGACTGATCTGGGCCCTATCGTCCTGGCGCCGTTCACTATTCAGGATATTTATATCTGTTTTCATCATTCTACGTCCTTAGTCAAAGACATTAATTCGATTAGAGGCATATACCTTTCATCAACTAACTGGTTCACCTTATTTTCGGCAGACTAATTCAAGACTTTAACATTCGAACGCTTACCAAAGCACCATCCGGTAATTAAATTAATATTTATTAATCAATAGGTTGAATTAAAAAAGGACCGATTTATCCAGAACTGACGTTTAGGTCATACTGCTACATAATCATCTGTTAAGTAGTTAGGCGCCGAATTCAAAGTGACAAAAAAAATCAATAATCTATAATCTTGTAACGGATCAATTCAAAAGTACTCATTTGAAAGGGAGATTCTTAGTCCAATGATTAAACCAATCACAATTCTGATCAATTCCGCGATAGTGGCTGCGTTCCTGGGTGGCTGTGCAAATACCTCTGAACTGGAAAGAATCGCAGCCGACGCGCAAAACGCGGCCAACGCAGCACAGGAAGCAGCTGACGAGGCGCAAATGACTGCGCAACAGGCAATCAAGGAGGCCCGCGCAGCCAGATCAGAAGTTAGCAATGCAGGGGAGGCTGCGCTACGCGCACAAAATACAGCCGATCAGGCCAATGCCAATTCACAACAAGCGTTAGACGCTGCGCTTCGCGCTGAAGAAAAGGCTGAGCGTATGTTTGAAAAATCGATCAGCAAATAGAAAATCCGTTTTTTTCACCTAGTTTTGACAGGTCGCCAAGTTCCCGTGGCGACCTGCCGGTATCAGCGTACCCGTAATGCCTATTGTTTCAGCTAGCACCCGAGCGGCTTCGTTTGCAGTTTTCTTGTCCTCAAATGGCCCGGTAAGCACATGACAATAGCCATCATCAATTCGGGCTAACACGTTTACTGGAATATTAAGTTTTTCAACGCGCGCAGAAAGATTCAACGCATTGTCACGCAACCTGAATGCGCCAATCTGAAGATGCCATCCGTCTGCCATATCAACAACCAGAGCGGCCTGAACCGGGTCTCCCAACACCTGAATATATTCGGGTATACCGCTTCGTTGATCAAGAATACTGTTTAGCTGTTGTTCAACAGCGGCCTGTTTTTCACCTGGCAAGACAGATATCACAGCCGAAGCGAATTTTTGCGGATCAATCGTTAGTGACTGGTCATCCTCCACGACCGGTTCATGTGCCTCGATATACAACTTATTGTTCACCACACCCGCCTTGTATGACTGATTAATAATATTAACTGCGACACCTTCACTAACCAAAGTGTATAGCTGTTCAATATCCTCGGGATACATTCTTAAACACCCATGACTAATTCGCCTGCCAACACCATAAGGCTGGTTAGTACCATGAATCAGGTAAGAAGGATTAGATAATCGCAGCGCGAATGCGCCTAACGGATTGTCAGCCCCTGCGGGAACCACTTTATTCAACGGATATCCCTCTTTTACATACTCAGCCAGAATTGAATCAGGCACGGTCCAGGCGGGATCCTTTATTTTTTCAACTATATGTAGCTTTCCAAGTGGCGTACTCCATCCTTCGATACCTACGCCAAGAGGGAAGGTCATAACCTCCGCATCGGATCCCGATGTCGGCTGATCATTCTTGGGATAATAATATAAACGCATTTCAGATAGATTAATGATTATGCCTATCCGCGGTGCGCTAGGTAATATAAACTGCTGCGGTACAACGACAGACTGGCCAATACCGGGTAACCATGGGTCAATACCAGGATTGGCGGCGATAATCTCGTTGTATCCCAGGTCGTATTTACGCGCAATATCGAGTAAGGTTTCTTCGCCCTCGATCTGAACCGTAAAAACTTCTCCAACCAGATCGGTTTTACCGTCTGGTATCATAAATGTCTGCGCCAGACCGGCGCTGACAAACAGCATCAAAAGCGCGATCAATCCCGCGTACGACGCAATTTTTGTGTTTTCATCAATCACTTTAGGAAAAACCGTCTAATATTCATATAAATTGTCAAAACTGTGGACCAGTCCACATAAATTTTTCCCATCAAGCCGACTCTGAAATTGATAGATCGAAAGTTTGTACATCAATTCGGAAATTATAGTCAACAATCGGAGAAATGACTCATGCAAAAAAAAGTGGTTAATAAAAATTATCTGGCAATCCTGTTAGCATTCACCTGTTTCGCTTCATTCGTTCAAGCTGGTGAGGAACAAACGGCGTTTGGACCCACTCTGGGCCAACTTACCTATTTGGCCGATCAAGGTGATCCACGAGCTCAATTTGAACTGGCAACATTATATCATAGTGGTTCTGGTGTTAATTATGATGAATCCGAGGCAGTCAAGCTCTACCATTTAGCGGCCGAAAATGGATCACTGATGGCGCAGGAATACCTGGCAACTGCTTATAGTGAGGGCTGGTTTGGCTTACCGAGCGATAATGATCATACCAGTTATTGGCGGGATCAATTGAACCAGTCTATTCAAAATGCGTACAAACAACTGACTTACTAATAACAAGGTGGGTCCTTTAAACGGCTCAATGGCCCATCACTCTACTATCACAGACTTTTATCACTCCCAAATCAATGGATGCTCATCGAGTAAAGCGGCCTGTTCCCTCAACGACAATATATGTTCTTCCCAGTACCGCACGGAATTGAACCACGGAAAAGCCCTGGGAAAGGCCGGATCATCCCAGCGCCTCGCTAGCCAGGCGGCATAATGCATCATCCTCAACGTCCGCAGCGCTTCTATCAGGTGCAGTTCGCGTGAGTCAAAATTGCGAAACGCCGTGTATCCTTCAAGCATATCGGCCAGTCTTTCCGTCATATACGATCTGTCACCCGATAAGAACATCCATAAATCCTGAATCGCTGGCCCCATACGAGCATCATCAAAATCAACGATATGGGGACCCGCATCCGTCCATAATATATTTCCGGGATGACAGTCACCGTGAAGTCGAATCAGGCGGGCCTTTCCAGATCTGGCAAAGCACGCCTCAACCCGCGTAATCAAATCTTCTGATAGTGTACGGTATGCGACTTGAAGCTCGGTTGGAATAAAGCCAGCTTCTAACAGGAATTGATACGAATCGACAGCGAAATGTTCTGTATTCAGGGTTGGTCTGTAACTAAAAGATTGTACCTCACTCATAGCATGTATTCTGCCGATAAACCGCCCTAATTGCTCAAGGTGTTGAGGGTTATCCAGCTCCGGTGACCGGCCGCCACGACGCTCATAGAATGAAAATCGGTAGGGGCCATAATGATGCAGCGTAGCTCCCTCACCGTCCACGATCGGTGGTACAACGGGTATTTCCCGTTCAAACAAAGCCAATGTAAATGCATGCTCTTCAAGAATCGCATCATCAGACCAACGCATTGGCCGATAGAATTTCACAATAACGGGAGCCTGTTCCTCAAGCCCAACCTGATAGACACGATTTTCATAGCTATTCAGCGCCAGCAGTCGCCCATCACATTGAATACCCCGGGACTCTACGGCATTTAATATCTCGTCGGGAGACAAACGATTAAATGCAGCCGCTTCAGTATCGGGTTTCTGATCTTCATCCATATCGAATTATTACAAATATTTCCGGATTATTTTCCAGTTATGGCCTGGCGACTGGTGAATGCCAACAGGCTTGTTATGCTAAAATTATCTTTCATTTTCCGAGATTGCAGTGATTTATGCAGTTTATGTTATATGCCATAATAGAGCCATATCGGAAATATGGTCATTTAATTGATGAGTGAAGAAAAAGAAGAATCAAACAGTCAACTCAGACAACGTGTTGAAGCCCTGCGTATCGAACACCGTGACCTTGACGATATTATTCAGCACCTTTCTAACGACGCAGATGTCGACCAGCTGCAAATCAGAAGGATGAAAAAGCGCAAACTTTTGATAAAAGACATGATTGCCAGAATTGAAAGCCGACTCATCCCCGACCTGAATGCCTGACCATTTTACAGTTCTGCCGTTTTTCCGGAAGGTTATTGCGACAATTTCGCTCAAGGTGTATGGTTTACAGAAATTATAATAATTGAAAACCTACCGGGGAGCCAGGTGATGAACGAAGAACTAAGTCAGCGGATAAAAGCCCGGGATACCTGGGAAAAGGGATTGCACATCCTGTTGTTCGCTGTCATTTATAGCGTAGCAGAAATTATTATCGGATTTGTCGTATTGTTTCAATTCGTATCAACGCTTTTCACCGGTTCACGCAATGAGCAACTACTATCATTCGGCAGAAATCTAAGCCAGTACGTTTATCAAATAATGCTCTTCGTCACCTATAACAGTGATGAAAAACCCTATCCTTTTGCCCCCTGGCCCAATAAATCGTCCGACCACTCACCACCAAAAGTGTCGAACACGGTGAATTCAGGCAAGGGTGATAAACAAGCATCGGATCATAATAAAGCAGCCTGACACGGGTACAACTGTATTCCGTTTCCCGTTATCTTAACCTATCGTCTGATTAAGACTCAGATTTTCCCGTAACTGCCGATATCGTTAAAGACAGTCGTTTCAAAACTTCACGGGAAATAGAGAACGCTATCCATGATAGCCAACCAACAGCTTGCATCCATTAAACCTTCTGACCTGCCTGCGCCTCCACAGGCAGCCATTCAGATTATGCGTGCGTGCTCTCGTCAGGACATCACCAGCAAGGAAATATCTGCTCTGGCCACCAGCGACCCGGTATTGACTGCAGAACTGTTACGCGTTGTAAATTCTCCATTCTTTGGCCTGTCACGTGAAGTACAATCCATTCCTCGCGCTATCACGGTATTAGGGCAAAAAGCGCTACGAAATCTTGCCTTGTGTATTTCAGTACGTGATGCGTTAAAAGGTGATCAAATACACGGATTCAATGCTGTAGAGTTCTGGGAAGATTCCCTTCGGCGCGCGGTCAGCGCACAAATCATAGGTCAGGCCTGTGGTCTGGACAAAGACGAGTGCTTTACAGCTGGACTATTGCAGGATTTTGGACTATTGGTGATGTTCTTTTTTTTCCAGGAGAAAGGGGGACTATGGCCAACGTTTCACGGCCTGGATCCTGACCGACGTCTGGACGAAGAGAAGGCACATTTTAATACAACACATAGTGACGTTACCGCGATGCTAACCCGAACATGGGAGCTGCCTGATAACTTGACTATTGCATTCGAAAACCATCATATAGGTGACCAGGGAACAAAAAATAAAATCGAACTGGCACGAATACTTCATAGTGCTGACTGGACAGCAGCAATTTTTACCGCTACAGATAAAATTTCAGTTCTGGGTCGATGTAAAAAAATTGTTTCACAAGAGCTGGGCAAAGATGAGCAGTGGCTCAATGATTGTCTGACAGCTATCCCTGGTCATGTAAAAAACGCGGCCGATGCGTTAGGACTCAGGATTCAACAGCAAACCGATTTTGACGAGATTCTCCAGAAAGCCACAACAACACTCGCGGACGAAGATCAAAATTACCAGGAACTCACGTGGAAACTCGAAAAAGCCATCAGGGAACGTGATCAACTCGCCGACGCGCTGAACAAGGAACTCATGCAAGCACGGATTATTCAACAGGGATTGCTTCCATCGTCGTTGGGCCCAGGATTTCCACTAACGGGTATCAATATTCCCGCCAGAGAACTATCGGGGGATTTCTTTGATTATTTCGAACTGCCGGATGGCCGTATCTACTTTAATGTAGGTGACGTGTCGGGAAAAGGAGCCAATGCTGCCCTGTTGATGGTCAAAACTTGCAGTCTTTTCCGCTGCCTTGGGAAGTTTATTCACGAGCCGGCAAAACTTATCAAGCGTATTAATGCGGAAATTTGCGAAACATCGATTCAGGGGATGTTTGTCGCGTTAGCGGCGGGTTTGTACAATCCCGCCACCAGGCAGCTACTCTTTGTCAATGCCGGCAGCCCCCCTGGGCTGCTGGTACAAGATGATAAAAAAATTCTTGAGCTTGGTGCCACGGCACCACCCCTCGGTGTGGACCCTGACAGCCTTTTTACTGAATCAGTCCTGACGTTAAAGCGCTTCAGTCTGTATCTATACTCTGACGGGATCATCGAAAGTCGAATTAGCGATGGGAGCATGCTTGGCATTCAAGGATTAATAAATCTGGTAGATTCGATGATTGATAAATCACCTGCCATTAAACAGCAGGAGATCATCACAAACCTATGTGATGGGAAATCTGCACCACATGATGATATGACCCTGCTTATCCTGGAAGACAAAAGCGGCTAGCCCAGGCCCAGTCGATCAGTTAATTTCTGGGCAAATAACGACAAGATTTTATTTTTTAGTACCTTCCTGGGCGTGTAGGTTATTTCATAGAGTGCAGCACCCTGACTGGCCTCCATAAGATAGTCATCACTGGTTTGAATATCATCGACCAACTTTAGCTCCAGCGCTTGTGACCCATACCAATGTTCGCCTGTCGCTACGTTGGCAATATCCAGATCCGGTCTATTTTGCGTGATAAAATCCTTGAAAAGGCGGTGGGTGTCATCTATATCAGCCTGCATTTTTTCCCGGTCATCGTCGGTATTTTCGCCAAACACGGTTAAAGTACGCTTATACTCCCCAGCCTTGATCTGTTCATACTCGATATCATGCTTTTTCAACAAGCGATTAAAATTTGGTAACTGCGCAATAACACCAATCGAGCCGATAATCGCAAAGGGTGCAGCAATGATCCGATCCGCAACACATGCCATCATATATCCCCCGCTAGCCGCCACTTTATCAACCGCAATCGTAAGAGGAATTTTTCTTTTTCTGATTCGCTGTAATTGAGACGCCGCCAGCCCGTATGAATGAACCATACCACCACTGCTTTCAAGTCTGACAACGATTTCATCCTCGGGCTCTGCAACAGTCAACACGGAGGTGATTTCGTCTCTCAACGAGGTAACTGCCGATGCGCTGATATCTCCGTGGAAGTTCAGAACGAATATGTTTTTTTGATGGGCGTTAGTATATTTATCCCTTTTTTCCGCCTGTTTTCTTTCATTTTTTTCCGCTTTAAGCGTTTTTTTCAATGCATCTTTAGATAGTATATGGCCATTTAATGCCATACTCATGGATTTATACTTGTCGTTGAGCTTTTTTACTTCGAGCTTGTCTTCATCTTTCTTTTTATCTCTGCTATTCGTTATTACCAATACGACAACGATGAACGCAACCACAATAGTTAACGTCTTGCTAAAAAATAAACCATATTCAGCCAAATATTCCATCACCAAAACCCATTAATTCAGTTGAAGGAGAATTATAACCGGAACATTTCTATCTGCATAACTCAACAATCAGGTATCGAGTCAATGCTGAACTACTTACTCCAGCCTGACCCTGTCAGATCTACTTTCTCGCCCATCCTGGGGATGATGACCCGTTCTGCATTCATTAACCTAAGCGAAGCGACCAGTGCCTCTATTGATTCAGGCTCGCCATGCACCAATGCAACTGGCGGGCGATTATTAAAATGGCCATACCATTGTTGTAATCCATTACTATCGGCGTGTGCTGAAAACCCACCAACGGTATGGACATGCGCTGATACCCTGATCCATTCTCCCCATAAGCGGATGTTACGAGCACCTTCAACCAGTGCGCGCCCGATTGTGCCTCTGGCCTGAAATCCTACGATGAGCACATGACACTCACGTCGCCAAATATTGTGTTTTAAATGATGCCTGATCCTCCCACCTGTACACATACCACTACCAGCAATAATTATCGCGCCTGAGCGAATATTATTAATCCGCATCGATTGCTCAGCCGTTTGGCTATAGTGCAGATTGGATAACGAGAAAAGTTGATCCTGTCCACTATTTATCATCCTGGCATCCGCGTCAAAAAGCGACACATAGCGCGAATAGACGTCGGTTGCTGCAATTGCCATTGGACTATCAAGAAAAATCTGCCATCTGGCCATTCGCCACGTTTCATAATTTTTGGCAAATGCATAGAGCAACTCCTGGGTTCGACCAATTGTAAATGCTGGTATCAGTAAATTGCCCTTTAGGTGGCCTGCACTGGTAATGATAGCCTTCATCTCATCCCACGTAGAGCGCCAGTCTCTGTGCAAACGATTGCCATAGGTGCTTTCCATTACTACCAGGTCTGCATCGCGTATTTTTTCTGGATCACGCAAGATTGGCGCATTCAAATGACCGAGATCGCCGCTAAAAACAAGCTTGCGCCTACATTTCCCGTCATTGACAAAACACTCAATAATTGACGAACCGAGAATATGACCCGCATCATTAAAACACACGTCGAGCCCTGCGATAATCGGGGTTTTGGTACTGTATTCCAGCGGCCTTAAATTCGGAATAACGCGCTCTACATCCTGTCGATCATACAGCGGACTGATCAGCTCCATATGCTTTCTGCTACGCTTCCTATTTTCCCATTCGGCTTCTTTTTCATTCAAATAAGCGGCGTCTCGCAACATGATGCAACATAAATCTCTTGTGGCACTATGCGCATACACCGGACCTCTAAAACCATATTTGAACAACAAGGGCAAGCGTCCCGAATGATCGAGATGCGCATGAGTCAATAAAACTGCATCGATATCTTCCGGACTAAATGGAAATGGTTCGCGATTTCGTCGCTCGTCAGCAGGTGAACCCTGAATCAAGCCACAATCAACCAGGATTTTGACATTGCCAAAGGTAATCAGGTGACAGGAACCGGTCACTTCGTTTGCAGCACCCCAAAACTCGACGTTAATTGACATCCTGAATCACATTCAAATCACAATTTTTAAGTTACACTCCTTGCATCAAGGGGGGGCGACACTGGTATTACAGCCTGAAAAAACCTGTAGCTTACCCTACTTGCCAAACAGCCCCTTTATCATATCCATGCCTTTTTCCATGGCTTCCTGGACCTTCTTCTGATCCGGCATATCCGATGACGCAGAGCCAGATTCATTATCGCTGGAATCGTTTTCTTCAACATCCGCTCCAGATTGTTGAGCATCTTCAAATTGAGCCTCGCGAGCCTCCCGCATACCCTCCGCCATTTTTCTCTCCGCGTCAGGGTCCTTCATCATCGCCAGCATTGTTTGAACCATACCACGAGCCATCTCCTCCTGTTCCCTGCTTTCGATCACCTTAACGCCTTCCGGTACACGAAAAATATTTTCAGGAATGGCCACATTCTCTTCGATCTTTTTTGCAATAGTCGATGAACCCATACCCATCATCGAAGATTCCATTTTTAGCAAAATCGAAGAACCGGCAATGTTACACGATGTCGTTCCCATTACTTTAACAACATCACAATCGTAGCCAAGATGATTGTCACCTTTCAGCATGACCTCTGCACCCACGGCCGCACTTAAGTTCATTCCCGTTTTTTCGATGTTTTCTTTGACAATTTTCTTTTCCTTTGCTGAGAGCTTGCTGTATTCCTGCTCAAAAATAGCATTGGGATTTGTCATTTTTACCCCGGTCTTATCTTCCATGTTGACAGTAATAACCTTGCCTCGGGTAGTGATGGTGATCGTATCTGTTTTTGTAGTTACAAACATAATCTTGGTCTTCGACTTCGTTACCTTGACATGTTCATTCCCATGATCCCTGATATACAGGGTTTCCTTCCCTTTTTGGGAACCGGTAATCTCATAATGTATGATGGCTGTTTCAAACGGTAACCTGACTTCCCAGGGCCTTTCTTCAGCCATTACTCCAGTCGACCAAAGGCCGACACCGAAAGACAAAACCAACGGCAGATTTTTAACAAGTTTTTTCATTAAATCCCTCAATATACTCAGTTAATATAGTCCTATTACCCGAGGCGGTATTTCACTCGAACGATGCTTCATCCTCACCGGATGAACGTGTTTCCGCTCTTCTATACAATTCTATTACGCGCACCAGTTTGGCGTGCTCACTGGTACCATTACCTGAGCGCAGATATACCTCGGCAGCACGTAAAACATCTTCCAGATATTGTTGTCGATAATTCAGATTTAAAAGTGATTTTGCAAGGTATTTGGGGTCGTTACCATGCTCACGCATCCGCCCGGCTTCCGCAAGGGCTATTTTGAACTCATCATCTGTCGGTCTTCCCATTCCCCCTCCGTCCTGCGTGAAAAATAAAGGTATCCCCCGATACTACCGTTTAAGTATACACCCACAGATTTAGGTGTGACATTGCTATTTATAAAATTTGCCTATGTTTCGGTTGCCTAATGTATATCAGTTAACGACGAGCATATTATCGAGTATTAACCCGACCTCCTTTACGCAGGTTAACCAGATGATTAATTGCCTTCTTAAGGCCATGCTTTTCGAGGATATCCCAGTCAAACACTTGGAAAATATCATCACTTTCTGCTACAAACTCGAGTTAAACGATGGCGATGTTCTGATTTCAGAAAATGAAAAGGCGCATTTCGATCTCTATATCTTGTTTGAAGGAAAAGTCGAGATTTTGTCGATTTGAAACAAATTTTGTGGCATGCCCATATATAAATGGGTCAGGGCTAATAACCGGTGGTATCAAAATTTCGCATAATGTTTCCAATGGCGGCTATTCAGGCGTTCAAGTAACTGATCTACTCGTCCCCAATACCACTCCATGAGCCGACGATGCCAGGGCCGATGACGCCAGCTTTCATAGGTAAATTCATCACTCTCAAGAAAATCTTTTAAAAACATTTCCTGAACCTGTTGAGAAAAATCCTCGTCGTTGATTTCCTGATTGGCCTCAAGATTCCATCGTAGTCCCCAGCGATCCATATTACTGGAACCGATGGACACCCAGTCGTCACATATTACGGTCTTGCTATGCAGAAACCGGGGTTGAAATTCGAATATTTTAATGCCGTGACGCAATAATCTACTGTAAAAGCGTCTTCCCGCATGTCTTATCCCGGGATGATCAGTAAATTTCCCTGGCAATAACAGGCGAACTTCAATGCCCCGTTTGGCTGCCTTTATCAATGCCCGACGCAACTTCCATGAAGGAATAAAATAGGCTGTTGCAAACCAGATTCGAGACTCGGCATTTCGAATCCGTTTGATTAATGACCGGCTGATCTCATGGGCGCTTGCCTCTCCACTGATAACAACCCGACCCAGCGCGCCTTCCTCCAGTGGACTTTGGTCAATCGTGGTTTTTTCCTCGATTTCCACCGAACTCAAGTGACACCAGGCATCCTTAAAAAGCGTTTGCCAATCTCGAACAATGGGGCCTGTCACTTCTACCATCGTCTCTCGCCATTTACGTTCGGCATGTTTTGGCGGATCAAACTGATCAGCAATACCAGTACCACCTACATAGGCAACAGCTCCATCAATGATAAGAAGTTTGCGGTGGTCCCGATGAAAATTCTGGAAAAATTCCCGGTACCGTACGGGATTATAAAATGCAGTATGAATATTTTTGCGGACGAGACGCTTACGATCTGCATCGTTCAGGCCAATGGAACCGAAATCATCAAAGGAGATATAAATTTGTATGCCCTTTTCAGCGGCAGAGATCAGCGAACCGATGAATCGATCAGCAACTGCACCCGATTCAATCAGATAAATTTCGAGCAATACGAAGCTTTGAGCACTGGAAATGGCGTCCAACATTCGTGGAAAAAATTCATCGCCATCCTCTAGCAACTCGAAACGGTTCCCTTCCCTCCAGGGAAAATGATATCGACTTCGTCTATCTCCCCGCATCCTTGAGCATCCTGTCTCTCTCTGCTGCTAAAAGTACTGCGACTAAGATTAATATTCAAGCTAATCTTTTTACTTTGCTTTGTTGTTGAAATTACTCTGTTTTTTCATGCTCACCGAGTGGCAAACAGTGCTCCTGACACGCTATAATGCTATTTTTGAAATATTTTCGGGATTTACCAATGAATAACAACCAGGCAGAAACCCTATCTCCCCTCGCTCACCACTCATTCAAATGGCAGCGTAGCGAGCGAATCGATTCTCTGAATGTCACGATTCAGGAGTATCTTCACACCAGCACCGGAGCACTGCACTACCATATCCTGTCTGAAAATCTCGAGAACGTATTTCTGGTTGCGTTCAGAACTGTACCGATGGACTCAACGGGCGTCGCACATATCCTGGAGCACACCGTCTTATGTGGCAGCAAAAACTACCCGGTTCGCGACCCGTTTTTCATGATGATTCGACGCTCATTGAACACCTTTATGAACGCTTTTACCAGTAGCGACTGGACTGCTTACCCTTTTGCCAGCAAGAACAAAAAGGATTTTAATAATCTTCTGGATGTCTATCTTGACGCAGCTTTTTTCTCCCGGTTACATGAACTGGATTTTGCACAGGAAGGTCATCGGGTAGAATTTGAAAAACAGGATGATGCTGACAGCAGGTTGGTATTTAAAGGCGTCGTCTATAATGAAATGAAAGGCGCCATGAGCTCGCCTGTTAGCACGCTATGGCAAACATTAACTGAGCATTTATTTCCTACGACCACCTATCACTATAATAGCGGTGGAGAACCAGCCAACATTCCTGACCTAACCTACGAACAGCTCGTAGGTTTTTATAAAACACATTATCACCCCAGCAATGCTGTGTTCATGACCTATGGCGATATTCCTGCTCATGAAACGCAACAGAAAATTCATGACCAGGCTCTATGCCAATTTGATCGCCTGGATGAAAAAATTGTGGTTAGTGATGAACAACGTTATTCCAACCCGATTAATATTGAAGAATCCTATGCTATTGAGGAAAGCGAATCGAAGAAAAACAGGACACATATAGTATTAGGCTGGCTACTGGGTAAAAGTACTAACCTCGAAGCGCAACTGAATGCCCATCTGCTCTCAGACGTTTTGCTGGGCGACGGCGCATCGCCATTACGACATGTGCTGGAATCAACGGACCTGGGTAGCGCGCCCTCTCCATTGTGTGGCCTTGAGGATTCCAATCGCGAAATGGTTTTCGCCTGCGGCGTCGAAGGTTCCAACCCGGATAATGCGCAAGCAGTCGAGGATCTGGTTCTTGGGGCCCTTAATGACGTTGCTGAAAACGGCATTTCACAGGAGCGTATAGAATCGATGCTGCATCAACTGGAACTGCACCAACGCGAAATTGGTGGTGATTCTTATCCATACGGCCTGCAGCTCATTATGAACGGGCTTTCCAGCGCTATTCACCGAGGCGATCCGGTTGCATCCCTCAATCTTGACCCGGTGCTTGAAAAACTTCGCACCGACATACAGGATCCTTCATTTATAAAAGATCTGGTAAAGAAAAATTTGCTGCATAACCCACATCGGGTTCGTCTCACGCTGAAGCCGGACTCGAAACTGAATTCGATCAGGGAACAGGAAGAAAAAAATCGTCTTGACCAGATTCAGCAATCTCTTTCCGCTGAAGAAAAGAAACAGATTATCAGCATTTCAGAAAAACTCGCGGAAAGACAAGCACAACTGGATGACCCGGAGGTTTTGCCAAAGGTTGGACTCGAAGATGTCCCTGCAGCAATACAGATTGCAGAAGGTCAACAGCAAAATATCGTCGTTCCTTTATCATACTATACCCAGGGAACTAACGGTCTAGTCTACCAACAAATCATTATTGATTTACCTGCACTTGATGAGGAACTTATCGAGGTTTTACCTTACTACACGAGTTGCCTGCCTGAACTGGGATGCGGTCAACGCGACTACCTGAAGACCCAGGCCTGGCAATCCAGTATCTGCGGTGGTGTCAATGCGTTCACCTCAGTCAGAGGTCGACTGGATGACATCCAGCACCTCAACGCCTATTTTATTCTTTCTAGCAAGGCATTGGCCCACAAGCATGCCGAGATGGATGATTTAATGATTGAAACGCTGACAAAAATCAGATTTGATGAAATTCAGCGAATTCGCGAGATTATTGCCCAGGATTGCGCACATAAAGAACAGAGTGTTACTGGGCATGGTCATGTGCTGGCTATGTCAGCAGCGACCAGCGGAATGAGTCCAACAGCTGCCTTGTCATATCGCACACGAGGAATGGCCGGCATACGGAATCTCAAACAACTGAATGATTTACTGGATCAACCTGCGCAACTATCAACACTGGTGGATAAACTTCAAACTATTCATCAAAAGATTCTTGGCGCTCCCCGGCAGTTATTGCTGATTAGCGAAAACGAAATCAAAAATGAACTACTTAATTCCATCCAACACCATTGGAAACATCAAAATGCTGAGGACACGTTCAAACCGTTCACCCTCGATCAAGTCAGATCTCAGAAGAAGCTTCTATGGACAACCAGCACCCAGGTTAATTTTTGTGCCAAGGCCTATCCCACTGTGGACAAGTCTCACCCTGATGCCGCCGCACTGGAAGTACTTGGGGGTTTTTTACGAAATGGATATCTTCACAGAGTGATCAGGGAACAGGGAGGTGCCTATGGAGGGGGTGCTTCTCATGATGCTGACAGTGCATCATTCAGGTTTTACTCCTATCGCGATCCGCGTCTGGTCGATACACTGGATGATTTCGATGCATCTATCGACTGGTTGCTGAACAATAAACATGAGTGGAGACAGGTTGAAGAGGCTATCCTGGGCGTGATTGGACAAATGGACAAACCTGCCTCTCCCGCTGGTGAAGCCAAGGACGCATTTTATAACGCCCTCCATGGACGCACCTCTGAAGTACGTCAGCAATTCCGGGAGAATGTATTGAAAGTCACTCTGAATGACCTTCGTCGTGTAGGGGAGTCCTACCTGAAACCGGAAAACGCCAGCATCGGTTTAATTACGAATACCGCTGCATCCCGGGAGTGTTCAAATCTTGGCCTGGAAGTACAGGTACTTTAAACGAGGCGATCAACTTCGATGTCGGCGACTGACTCAACTTCCCGCAATGCAAAGTTACTGAGACTGGCAACCTATGCCTCGGTCATCACTGCCATTGTCCTGATTGTTGCAAAACTACTTGCCTGGCTATGGACTGATTCGGTTAGCCTGTTGGCGACGCTTATAGATTCCACTCTGGACGCAGCGGCATCAATCATGAATCTTTTGGCCGTCAGACACTCGTTGCAACCAGCGGACAAGGAACACCGATTCGGTCATGGCAAGGCCGAATCACTGGCAGGCCTAGGACAATCAACATTCATCGCTGGATCTGCAGGCTTTCTTTTTCTGCAGGCAGTTGGACGTCTATTACATCCCCAACAGCCGCAGGTTGTCGGGGTTGGCATTGCCGTAATGGTATTTTCGATTTTCGTAACGATCACATTGTTACTGTTACAGCGCCACGTGGTCGCAAAAACCGCCTCAACAGCAATCAAGGCGGATTCACTGCATTATCAGACGGATGTTTTAATGAATATCAGTGTCATTATTGCGCTAGTTCTTTCGTCTCAGGGCTGGCCCGGATTTGACCCGTTGTTTGCAATCGTAATCGTTTTTTTTATTTTGTATAGCGCCAAAAGCATTGCGGTTGAATCGATACAGGATCTTATGGATAGAGAACTGCCAGATGATGACCGCAAAAGAATTGAATCTACCGTGCTATCGCATAAAAGTGTTCGCGGTATGCATGACCTGCGTACACGAAGGTCCGGAACTATCAGCTTCATCCAGTTACACCTCGAGCTCGACGACGAGCTTACACTGGCCAGGGCACATGAAATCTCTGACGATGTTGAAGCGGATATACTGAAAGAGTTTCCAAATGCCGAGGTCATTATTCATGCCGACCCCACCGGGGTTGTAGAATCGATACCGGAATTTACAGAATAACCGACCAGCCATGACACCTTATAACATCGCATGCATGAATCTGATTAACAATTAACATCGTTTCTTTAGGTGCTGAATCTATGATATTGAGATAAAATGCCTGCTAACAATATAAATACCTGTACGGGGAGCTTGACTGATGCGCTTATTACTGGCGGAAGATGACGAGATATTGGGGAATGGTATTCAAATGGGGCTGACCCAGAGCGGGTATGCGGTAGACTGGGTAAAAGATGGTGAATCCGCAACTGCTTTTCTGCATGCACAAGAATATGATCTACTTATTCTTGATCTGGGGTTGCCAAAGAAATCCGGTCTGGATGTGCTTAAGAAATTAAGGGCGGAAGATAACGATACGTCTGTGCTGATTCTAACTGCGCGTGACACCGCGTCAGACAAGGTGCTTGGACTGGATACCGGGGCCGACGATTATATGGTTAAGCCCTTTGATCTTGATGAACTGGGCGCACGTATCCGCGCTTTGTTACGCCGACATAGCGGACGAAGCACACCGATCATTCAACACAGGGATCTGACCCTCGATCCAGCTGCCCATACAGTCACCAATAATGGCGAGGCGATAGAGATTTCTGCCAGAGAATTTACCTTATTGCAAATGCTACTGGAAAACCGTGGCAGGGTGATGTCACGCGCCAGACTGGAAGAAAGCATCTATTCCTGGAAGGACGAAGTTGAAAGCAATGCCGTTGAGGTTCATATCCATCACCTCCGTAAAAAGCTTGGCTCAGAGCTCATTCGAACGATTCGAGGTGTTGGCTACGTCATTGATAAGGAATAGTTAAGGGTAGCCCTTTACACTGTATCGTTTGCGCTTAAACGTAGCGACAAGGATGGTTTCGATTTAGCACTTACAGATTGGTTTAAGGAGATGATGATCAATAATCTTTTAAAAACCAGCTCGTTAGCCGTATCCGATTACTCGGGACAGGCCAAAAAGCTTGTTATTGATTACACGCAAAAGTCCCTCATATAAGAAATTATTAATATGCCCTCCATACGTCGCCGCCTGCTTATCACCCTGCTGACAACCATAGCGATTGCCTGGGTAATTAGCGCCATCACCAGTTATTTTGACGCCAAAGATGAAATCACGGAATTATTTGACGCACAACTCGCACAGTCCGCCAAAGCAATATTGTCGTTGACGACACACGAGCTCGAGGAACAAAGATCTTTTGCGGGCAGCAACTCGCTGACCGAGGCCATTTCACAAAAGGCCTGGAGTCATACGGGCCATCATTATGAACACAAACTTGCCTTACAGGTCTGGGTCGATGACCGCAAACACCTTGCGTTGAGAACCGAGGATGCACCTGATACCCCGTTATCAAACAAGGACAACGGCTTTAGCGATATTGTTTTGGAAAATACGCGCTGGCGCGTATTCTCTATTGCCGATGTCGCACAACCAATAACAATAAAAATTGCCGAAAATTACCAGATCAGGGATGCGTTAACCAACCATATCGCGCTCCGGGTACTTGCACCGGTTTTTGTCACGTTACCCCTTCTTGCTACGCTCATCTGGTTTGCGGTTGGACGATCGCTCTCCCCACTTAACCGACTGGCAAAGGAAGTAAAAAATCGCAAGCCATTGCAACTGGAATCGGTCGAAGCGAATAGCGCACCGATTGAGATCGCCCCGCTTGTTCATTCACTTAACAATCTATTTGAAAGACTGCGAGCCGCGTTTGAAAACGAACGACGATTTACTGCCGATGCGGCCCATGAACTGCGCACGCCTTTGGCCGGCCTAAAAACCCAGGCACAGGTGGCCTTACGCGCAACGGATGATGAAAGCCGACGCCAGGCGCTGGCTCAGCTAATAACGGCTGTTGACCGAACCAGCCATCTTGTACAACAACTGCTAACATTGGCTCGTGTTGACCCGGATACAGGTATCGTTGATCATATGCCTGTAAAATTGGGTGAGTTGGCCTCATGTGCAGTGGCCGAACTGGCCCACCTGGCGATCTCGAAAAATATCGAGATTAGTGTGGAAGATCAGGGACAGGTCATCACTGAAGGCAATGAGGACGCATTAGGCATTCTTATCCGCAACCTGGTGCACAACGCGATCAGGTATACACCGGATGATGGCACCGTTGAGGTCACAGTCAGGACTGTAGAGAAACACGCAGTTTTAACAGTAAACGACAGTGGGCCAGGAATTCCGGAAGACGAGAGAGACCGCGTCATGAAACGCTTCTATCGTCGTCCGGGAAGTACTGGTGAAGGTAGTGGATTAGGTATGTCAATCGTGGTTCGTATCGCTGAACTCCATCACGCAACAGTCGAACTAAAGACTTCCAGACTGGGTGGTTTACAGGTCGATGTCAGCTTCCCGGTGCATCTCTAATTTTTTTCAACACTTTAAGGAACGGTTAAGTTTCGTTATCTACACTAAACACTGCAAAATATGATTTATCTGGTATCCAGACTTCATATTTTGCGCGATCGTTAATTGTTATATTTGGCCTTCCTCCCTCCCCTCCCCAATGAAGGCCATAGCCCCATCACCCCGATGGGGCTTTTTTTTTGCTTTTCCGGACACCTGAACTTAACCCGTATAGATGACGAAAAAGATAAACAGTTATTAATAAGTCGATTAACTAGGCGTATAATTCTTATTCAGCTTAGTGTCATGAAGCGCATATTCAACTTAGCGAGGTTCAGCACATTGAGTAAACGTGATAATCAACCCGACTGGGATAAAATTGCTGAAAAATTCGATCTGTGGCTACCCCACATCGCACCCGTAGGTGATGAATTGATATCGGCACTTAGCGCCCAGGCTGGTGACGAAATTCTTGATCTGGCTTCGGGCACGGGTGAACCCGCGCTTACACTCGCAAGCCGGTTTGGCGATAAGATCCAGATCAGTGGTGTAGACTCGGCGGAGGGCATGATAAAAGTTGCCCAGAAAAAGGCGGCAGAGCAAAACTTGTCTAACCTTTCATTTCAGTGCATGCCCGCAGAACAACTGTCGTTCGGTGATAACAGCTATGACAAGGCATTGTGTCGCTTCGGCGTTATGCTGTTTGAAGATCCTCAGCAGGGCCTTAAGGAAATCTACCGGGTTCTCAAACCGGGCGGACGATTGGTACTTGCGGTCTGGAATACCCCCGAAACGATGCCTACCCTGAAATGGGCTTATGAATCCATGAAAAACCTGCTGCCGGAAGATCTATACCCACCCTTACTGAAAGTAACCTCACTAAGCGGAATCGGCAAGCTGGACCAATTGCTTGAAGCAGCCGGGTTTTCTGAATACACCATTGAAACAAAGGTTTTCGACTATCAATTTGACTCTTTTTCCGCGTACTGGGATGTTATAGAGGCTTCGGACATTATGAAAATGCAGTTTGACGCGATATCAGCCAATGAAAAACTGGTGGTCAGGGATGAAATCTCCCAGTTCGCTCAAGCGTTCATTAAAGATAACCGCCTGGTCATTCCTCATGAGTATCTGCTTGCGTGCTGTAATAAATAGTAGTGTAACAGGTGGTTGCCACCTCAACGTCATTAGATGAACGGTTCATATTCTCACCGAACCTTTCTGTTACCCCTGGTCTATATGTTATGTGGTACAGCGCTCGGTTTCGGAACATCTGAAATCAGACATGCCTTGCAATCAGATTCTACACCACCGCCTGCCGAGGAAGCGGAAACTAGCCCCTCTATCGTATAATTAGCTGATTCAGCTGCACCGGTATACAACACGAGTCATGCGATCGTTAGCGTCGATATTGTCACGGATGACAATCAGAAAAAACGTTATTACGGTAAATTCATTGAACCAGACCACACACTAATACTACCCCGCTCTGCGGTCAGCCATGCCCAGACCGGCACGGTACTAGATAGCCTTGAAAACCACTACCCGCTAGGACTGGTTGTTGCGGAAGACATCCAGAACAACCTTGTCGCCATTCGTGCAGATCCTGGCCAGCGACGCAAATATCGAAAGCTTGATAACTAACCAATGCTTTCGATTTCAACAGAGCAGGCAACCTTATATCTGGGCAAGGAGTTCGTTACCCCGACTCGTGACGGGAATATCCCGGGCTGGATCGACGATATGATTATCGGAGTAAATGGAACCACCTCCTTTATTGCAAAAGTCAGTCAACCAGTAATCGCGACCAATTTTCCACTCATAGAGAAGGAAACCAGCTTACTTCTGGGAATTTTAACCAACAAAACCTCGGAACCACTGACCCATGAAGCACTGGATATCAATCAAATCAGAAAACTTCTTGACGGTCAGAAAACTTTTTCACCGTTAAGCGTTTCCGCCTTCGCAGACTATTACGCCAGTACAACCCAGGGAATTATTGAAAAAATAAATTCGCTCTCTGAATCGGGAAAGCTCGACAAAGCAAAACGGCTTGCCCGTGAGCTACTCACCAGAAACCTGACCATCAATGAACAAGACCATATCAATAATTTGCTGCGGTCGCTTTATCACAAGATGGTAAAACGCTCGCTTTTGAATAATCAGGTCAAACTTGCCCTCCAATACCTTGATGAAGCGCTTTGTTTGTTTGATCGAGATAGCGAACTGTATATTCTCAAGGCGGAGGCAGCAAGAAAATCTGACCAGCTTGAGGCTGCAAGGAGGCACCTTCACAAGGCCATTGAACTGGAACCAGGACTGGTTGAAAGTATTTATCCTCATATCAGGCAACTGGTTATAGCACTGGCGAGAGGAAGAAATAAGACATTATCAAATCAGGATATCATTCAGATCCTCGAGAAAGAAATTCCCAACGATCCATTGTTTCCGGATTACAGGCATTTATTGGGGAAGTTACACTTTGAACAAGGCAGCTATAATGACGCAATGATCAGCCTGGCCTATGCCATTCAACTGGATGGTAGTCTCGATGAGGCATTGTCACCGCTTATCGAGTCCGCCGAACACCGAATCAACAATCCTGCGTATATCGAGATTCCGCTCATTCGACACGGAAGCGTGTTTAGCGTAAATGCCTCCATCAATAACCAGCCGGACACATACGCCTTTATTCTGGATACAGGCGCCACGTATACCGCTATTTCGGAAGAGACCCTGAACAGAAGTGGATTGAATATTCCATTTGGAGCATCGGAAATCACGATGAACACAGCTAACGGGCCGGTCATCGCGCCCGTACTACAAATGGATACCATCACGCTGGCAGGCGCCTCGGTTAAAAATATTGACGTGACCATCGTCAATGATCTGGAATCGTTTGATGGGCTACTGGGACTTAGCTTTCTTGAGCAATTTAATTTCAGGGTTGATCAGGATAAAAATTTGCTGATATTAACCCAGAAAAAATAAACGCAAGAACAAATTGTTTAGTTTTTGGTTGCTGGAAAAGGGTTCTGTAGCGAACGACGGAAATCCATATAATCAATCGCATAGGGATCGAAACCTCCTCTATCAGAATACAAGTACGATCCGTCGGATCCACCCCGTGCGGCTCGGATTACTCCCCAACTACAAGTTCCCGGATTTACGCTATTTAACTGATCGCGCAAAACGGGGTCTGTACAAGTGTTGGTCGTATCCAGCTTTCCGGACAATTTCCAACCATAAACGGTGTTACCCGGAGAATAAATATACCGCCCGGCGGTGACAGATGACTTCTGCTGATTGACAGTCAGGTCAAATTGACGCGCATCGCCCGGGATGGCTTCATCCGACAATGTTTGCATGATGGCAACCGGTGCAGACTGGTTTAATTGTGAATAGGTCAGCATACTCATGTCTGCGCTGAATGATTGCACCATTTCCGGTGTTGTAACGACCTGCGTAATTTTTGGTTTTGTCTCGAAATTTTCCTTCAGAAACTCCTGTTCAATTTCTCCATCACTCATGATCATGCGCATAACCACCGCATCAGGATTACCCGAGCCGTTCCCGGTATAGACCGCGTTTTTATTCAGTGGATCCATACCATTTCCACCCAGATTTGCAAAAGTTGTCGCATACAGGTTACCGGTTTGTCCCCCACTAAAGGAATCATTGGTAACCCCTTCCGAGCTGGCCCCCCACTTTATATACACCTCTTGTGCAAATCCATCAGCGGCGTCACCTACAATAACGTGGTAATACGTTTCTCGAGGCAAGGTATTTCTATAGGTAATATTCTCCATGAAAAAGGGCGTTGGATCGGGATCATTATTCCAGTCACCATGTTCACACTGGTAGTTAGCGTAGCCGTTGACATGACACGATGCTCTGGGAGCAATCGTAATACTGTTTGGGTCTGTATTGAGAAACGGATTAAAACTGAAGGTGGGAGAAAGATTCTGTGCAGCCACATTGGGCACATTAAAAAAACAACCTAGAAAAACCGCGGTAGCATAAAGCTTCCACATTTTCATTTTTAGCGCATGTCCCTTCATCCCTGCACAATCGTACAGCTATTCTTAATTTAATAATGATGAGGATCACCCGATTCATTAACTCATCAGGTTGAATGCAAGACTCCCCAGCCCGCTATCGATATTTTAAACAGATTAGATAAAAACTACAAGATATAGTACAAAAATTGGGAGATACTACCAGATATTGTTTTAGCCCCGTGAACTTAGCCCAGGGATCCGTCTTTAATATAGTTTCTGATATCGATATCAAACTCGTCCGCCTGGGCAACGCGAATAATATCGTTGACGGACATGCCATCGGCTTCGGCGAGATCAATGATACTAGACTTGGAGTAGCGTTGTTTGTCTTTATCAAGGATTACCATCACCTTGGGTTTCAGTCTCTGGGTTGAATGTTGTGAAACTACAATACCAACTTCACCACTGTACAACTCGACGATGCTTCCTATCGGGTATATTCCCAGACACTGGATAAACTGATCAACTAATCCATTGTCAAGATGAGCACTCGCGAGTTGATAAAGTTGTGTCATGGCATCGATGGAATGGGTACCATGATGGTAAACACGCTGACTGGTGATGGCATCGTAAATATCGACTATTGCGACCATTTTTCCATACAGACTAATATCTTTTGCCAGCAAACCACGCGGATATCCTGAACCATTTGTCCGCTCGTGGTGAGATAAGGCGATATCGATTATGCTGGGTGTTAGTCCCTTGGTATTCTCAAGAATGTTACCGCCAAAAACCGGATGCTTCTTCATCAGTGCAAATTCCTGCGCTGTCAGTTTTTCCGGTTTATTCAGAATTTCAATGGGTACTCGTATTTTTCCCAGATCATGTAGAAGCGCCCCAATACCTAGTTCATTTAATTCTTCATCCGATAACCCAAGATGTCTGCCAAATGCGAGAGAAAAGATACATACATTAAGACTGTGAGTAGCTGTATAATCGTCCTTGTTTTTCAAATGCGTTAACCAGACTTGGGCATCCGGGTTGCGCACAATACTGCCCACCATATCCTTAACCATATCTTTCGCACCCGCGGTATCAATACTTCTACCCAGACGCACATCCTCATACATATTGTGAACAACCTCAGTCGCCTTGTTATGAATTTCCTTGGCTGGACCAAATTCTTCTTCAAATTTAATCTTGAATCTCGCTCTGGGTTGGTCAACCGATCCATTACCCGGTAGCAATATACCTTCATCGGGTTTAATGATACCTGGATCAACTACAATATCGGCGTTCGGTTTCCAGGCGCTGCCACCGCTCCTTTCAACACTGGCGCCGTCCTTGATTTCCGTATCAATATAGACATACTCACAATGGCGTTTGATCTCATCGATATCTGATTGCGATCTTAGCCATACGCCTTCAAGTAAAAAAGGTGTCTCTAGCCAGGAACGATCCAGCTGGCAAACATACATGCCAATTTGGAGATCTTCGAGATTTATTTTTTTCATTTAATTCAGCCTGTTAAATAACAATATCAGCTACTTTTTTCCCTGGACCATCCTTGAAAAATGGAATCTACCATTAAATTATCGGCCGGATATCAATTTAATTTACCCAAATGAAAGGACTAAATACCCGGGAATCCCCCTATCCGGGTCGCCATAAAATCAGCCGAATTCTCAGAATCCGGAAATAACGCCAGCGTATTAACCCACAAACAGCAATGATTCCCGATTGACAAGAATACGGGACATACCAAAAACGTAGAACAACAATCTTAATCATCGCATCTGCAAAAATATCATATATAATCGTTGGCTGTGATTTAAAAGAAAAGCAATTTAACTACTTCAATGCTTCACCAGATGCGCCAGTCTTCATCCAATGAATATCCATTTATCGATTCGCAAGTGGAGCTCATCCGGTTTTGTCGCAGTCTGACTGATTGTGACTGGATCGCCCTTGATACCGAATTTCTCCGGGAAAAAACCTATTATCCGAAGCTATGTTTGATTCAGGTCGCGGCCGGAGAACATGCCGCCTGCATAGACCCTATTGCACTGGATGATATTTCACCCCTGTTAGATATCATCTATGATCGCAATATAATTAAAGTCATGCATGCCGCAAGACAGGACCTGGAAATTTTTTATCACCTTATGGGAAAAGTTCCGTTTCCTGTTTTTGATACACAGATAGCTGCAACTATTCTTGGCCACGAACCACAAATCGGCTATGCATCACTGGTAAAGAAATTACTTGGTGTCACGCTTGATAAAACCCATACCCGCACAAACTGGCAACAACGACCACTTTCCGACCAACAACGTCTATATGCCATCAACGACGTGGTTTATCTGATGAAGATATACATTGATATTAAAGCAAGTCTGGCTCACAAAAACCGGGAACACTGGCTCAAAGATGACATGGAGGCATTAAGTGATTCCTCGCTATACGAAAATTCTCCTGGTGATGCGTGGAGAAGAATTCGTGTTGCAAATAGACTGGGGACTCAACAACTTGAAATCCTTCAGGCGCTTGCAGCATGGCGGGAAGAAACCGCTAGCGCCAAAAACATCCCCAGAAGCTGGTTATGCAAGGATGAAACATTACGCGAGTTAAGTCGCCTGCAACCTCTGGAGCTAGAGCAGCTCTCTCAAATAAAAGGCGTAACCAAAGGCCTCGTAAATAACCATGGTGAGAGTCTGATTTCAATCATCCAGAAAGCGAGACATTCAGCCCCGACTGAATCAATATCGCCAGCATTTAAAAGGCTCGAGCCTCAGCAAATAGCCCTCGTTGACACGCTGATGGCGATAATTTATCAGTGTGCAACCGATAATGCGATTGGACCAACATCCTTAACCACGCGCAAGGAAATCGAAAAACTGGTTCGTGGCGACAGGTCTATTGAAATACTGTCTGGATGGCGCTATGAACTGATTGGTAAGCAGTTGCTTGAAATGCTTGCCGGGAACTTGAATCTGAGAGTGCTAGACGGGAAGGTGAATATTCTGCCCACTTCGTGAACACGAATATCGGACTTCGTTTGAAGACGTTTTTCGCTAATCTACCAGGTCTAGGCATAATGATTTGACCTGTCCTCTCAATTATGGCTCTGTGTTAAAGGGGGTTCCATCTCTTAGCATAATCCACACGCTTTGAGATGAGCTGGTCAAATCATTATGCCTAGAATTTTAATTCGTCTGCAAATCCATCGGGTGCCGA
>JBHHVB010000033.1:0-27167 GCA_046754065.1 Gammaproteobacteria bacterium | reverse complement strand
AGACTCGTAGCGGAGTCTGGTGCATCACCAGACCAGTTCTTATTCGATTCAGGTATTTTATCCAGGGTGCGGATGACACCTTCAACAATATCATCGATATAAGTAAAGTCTCGCTGACACTTGCCATAATTGAAAACGTCGATTGGCTCTCCAGCGAGAATTTTCCTGGTGAAAATGAAAAGTGCCATATCTGGCCGACCCCATGGTCCATAAACGGTAAAAAACCTCAAGCCAGTTGTAGGAAGCTGGTAGAGATGGCTGTAGGTGTGAGCCATGAGTTCATTCGCCTTTTTGCTGGCAGCGTACAGACTGACAGGATGATCGACATTGTCGTGAACTGAAAAAGGCATCTTGGTATTGGCGCCATAAACAGAACTGCTCGAAGCATAGACTAAATGTTCTACCTCATGGTGTCTGCAGCCCTCGAGAATATTCATAAATCCAACCAGGTTGCTATCAATATAGGCATGTGGGTTGGTCAGGGAATATCTCACACCTGCCTGAGCTGCCAGGTTAACGACTCTTTCCGGTTTGTGTTTTTCGAAAATGTTTTCGATGTCTGATCGGTTTTCTATACTTACTCTTTCCTCTATAAATTTCGAGTAAGATTTTACCCGGTCCAGTCGTGCAAGTTTGAGATTGACGTCATAATAGTCATTGAGATTGTCTATGCCTATTACCTCATCGCCACGTTCCAGAAGTCGTATAGCCAGCGAAGAGCCAATAAAGCCAGCCGTACCCGTAATCAAAACTTTCATCTATTTACACCCTATATATTAATGATTGTTACAGAAACCCGTCGACAAGTTCTTTGGGGAAAATCGACTTGACGTCAAATACCACAGCATTTTGTTTGCCATATGAGCGTAGTTCGTCGATCCCGGATTCAGAGAACTGGTGATGGGCAACCGTAAGAATAATCGCGTCATATGTGGATTTTTCAGGCTTGTCGACAGGACAAATTCCGTATTCATGCTGGGCCTCTTCGTGGTTCACCCAGGGGTCATAGACATCAATATTGATATTGTATTTCTTTAACTCATCCACAATATCGACCACACGAGTGTTTCGCAAGTCTGGACAGTTTTCCTTGAATGTTAATCCCATGATAAGAATATTTGAATCTGCAATATTCAGATGGTGGGTTGTCATCAGGCGTATGACCCGTTCAGCGACGTAAGCGCCCATTCCGTCATTAATTCGTCTTCCAGCAAGAATAACCTCGGGGTGATAACCGATCTCTTGTGCCTTGTGAGTTAGATAATAGGGATCAACGCCAATACAGTGTCCGCCCACGAGTCCCGGCCTGAATGGCAAAAAGTTCCACTTGGTTCCTGCCGCCTCAAGTACTTCTAATGTATTGATTCCAAGCTGGTTAAATATCAGGGACAGTTCATTCATCAATGCGATGTTCACGTCTCGCTGGGTATTTTCTATGACTTTTGCAGCTTCAGCTACCCTAATACTGCTGGCCAGGTGTGTGCCTGCCTGAATAATCTCACAATAGAGAGTATCGATAAATTTCGCCGATTCAGGGGTGGATCCGGAAGTTACCTTGGTAATAGTTGTTACCCGATGGACTTTATCACCGGGGTTAATCCTTTCGGGGCTATAGCCGGCATAGAAATCAATGTTGAATGTTAATCCGGATACTTCTTCCATGATGGGAACACAGACCTCTTCGGTACATCCGGGGTATACAGTAGACTCGAATATTACAATGTCATTTTTCTTTAACAGTTTGCCTACGGAATTGCTTGCACCGATGAGTGGGTCAAGATTCGGTCGTTTATATTCATCGATAGGTGTTGGAACGGTCACAATGTAAACGTTGCATTCATCCAGATCCGCGGCGTTGTGTGTGTATGACAAGTGAGTCGCGTCAGCAAGTTCTTCCGCGGTGGTTTCAAGTGTATTGTCGTTGCCGGATTTAAGCTCGGCAATTCGTTGTTCGTTTATATCATAGCCGATACATTTAAATGATTTACCAAATTCAACGGCAAGTGGTAAGCCAACATAACCAAGACCGATTATGCCAATATTCACATTTTCCAGTTTAAACATGACCAAGTACTTTTACTTTAAATTTAGGGAAAGACAAAAACTTATATTGATGGAACATCCTTAGGCTATTGGCTTGCTCCTCGGCCGATAGCAAAATAAGTAATATTTTCACTTTTCATTTGTGCCGGGTCATAAAGATTACGTCCATCAAAAATCACAGGTGTATTCAATTTGTTTTTAATCAATGAAAAGTCGGGGCTCCTGAACATGTTCCATTCGGTGACAACAACCAGTGCATCGGCGTTTTCAAGCGTCTCTTCTTTCGATTTGCATAGCCGAAAATCGGACCTATCACCATAAATTCTTTTGGCTTCCACCATTGCTTCAGGGTCAAAAGCCTGAACTTTTGCGCCCGCCTCCCACAGGGACTCCATAATCGTGCGACTTGGTGCAGCGCGCATATCGTCGGTGTTGGGTTTAAATGCAAGGCCCCACAGCGCAAAGGTCTTTCCTTTCAGGTCATGGTTGAAATGCTGTGCGACCAACTCAAATAAACGTTGTTTCTGGCGTTTATTGACTGACTCGACCGCTTGCAATAGTTCGGCACGATAGCCGACCTGATTCGCTGTAAACTCGAGGGCCTGAACATCTTTGGGAAAACACGAGCCACCATATCCACAACCGGGATAGATAAAGTGATATCCAATACGTGGGTCCGAGCCAATTCCAATGCGTACTTGCTCAATGTCAGCATTTAGCCTTTCTGCCAGGTTGGCCAGTTCATTCATAAAACTGATTTTCGTTGCCAGCATGGCATTCGCTGCATATTTAGTCAGTTCAGCCGATCTTATGTCCATATCGATAACGCGTTCATGGTTCCGGTTAAATGGCGCATAGAGCACTCGCAACAATTCGGTGGTGCGCGGATTGTCGGTACCGATAATGATTCGGTCAGGTTTCATGAAATCATCGACTGCCGCGCCTTCCTTCAAAAATTCCGGATTTGAAACAACGTCAAATTCAAGAGAACAATCACGATTTTTGAGTTCTTCTGTCACCGCTTCTCTGACTTTGTCCGCTGTGCCAACCGGGACGGTCGATTTGTCCACAATGATACGATATTCCTTCATGTGCTGACCGATACTCCTGGCAACGGCGAGCACATGCTGCAGATCTGCGGATCCGTCTTCATCAGGCGGTGTACCAACGGCAATAAACTGGAATAATCCATGTGCAACGCCGGTTGCTACGTCGGTTGTAAAATCCAGGCGGCCAGATTGGTGATTGTTGACAACGATCTCTTTTAGCCCAGGTTCGTAAATCGGTATTTCACCACCTTTCAGCATATCGATTTTCCGCTGATCAATGTCAACACACAAAACATCGTTGCCAACTTCTGCAAGGCAGGCACCTGTAACCAACCCCACATAACCCGATCCAAAAATTGTAATTTTCATAATATTTACCAGTATCGACGAAGCATTAAAATTTTATCTGCTAATGTTTATATATAGTGAAGTGTTATTATAAGTTCATAGTTTCTAATTATTTAGTGCGTAACATATCAAACCAGAAACAGCACGTCATCATCTATGTCAAACGCTGTTCGATAATTAACGGCAATCGCTGTGCAAATATGAGCGCTAGTTGGTAAAGATGAACGGGTCCGGCAAGAAAAAAATTAGTGTGCCGTGTTGCCGTCGAAATTTCCAAATAGTGGCATAAAAATTCTTTCCCCGGTGTACAGGTTTAATCTTCCAGCACTTGCCCTGCGCACGATAGCCATGTCAAAGATAATCCAACTATATGATTATTAGGGATATATAGAGATTTTACCGGGATGCGGAATGATATTTATCAAGTGCCGGTAATCCAGCAAAAAACCACTCTTAAGTGTAAAAAAAAACAACAAAAACCCTAAAGCAAATCCACTCCGTGCCCGATAACCAGTTGTAAACGCCAATTAATACAACAGTTTAATGTGTTGGATGTTGGTTCACGCTGAGAACTGGATTACGTCAAATACAATAAGGAAGCCAGGAAATCTATCATGTTGATTTGTAATTATTTTCGACATCACGACTTATCTGCCTACCTTTTATTTGTAATTATCCAGGGACAAATCAGGGGTTAATAGAAATAATCTTTATGTCAACAATAGGTACCATAGGCTACGCGTCGACAATCGTTGTTTTGCTAGCGCTAACCATTGAAATATTCAGGAACTGGCACGGGCAGGTAGAACATGCATTGCTGGTTGTAACCGGGATGCTTTCAACGTCGTGGGCGTTATTCGTTATTTACCTTGCAGATGAGGCTTCATCTTTACTGTCCTCTCTATTTACGATTGAGCTGCTTAGAGACCTGGCCTGGTTGTCGTTACTTTATTTGTTTGTCTACAGTTCATTCAGAAACCTGACTGCATTTTTTAAGGCGACGAGAGTGCTTTTCTGGTTCGTGCTCGGGCTCCTGTTCTTATTAATATTTGCTGCAGCCTATCTGGCGTATTTCGATCAAATAAATGACTCCATGGATATGGGATTTTACTTTTCATCGGTGGTGTTCATCATCATCAGCATAATCGGATTATTTTTCACTGAAAATATTTTTCGACATTCTAGTTCCGAAGAACGCAAGACCAAAAGATATTTTTGCATTGGAGCGGGTGTAATTTTTACCTACGATTTTTTCATGTATGCCGACGCACTGTTTTTTACTGAAATAAGTCAAAGTCTGTGGGATTCCAGAGGTATTGTAAATACGCTCGCTTTGCTCGTTTTGAGTGTTCCAATAATTAGGAAAGAGGACTGGGCAAAGGAAATCTATTTATCCCATTCCATTGTTTTTCAGGCGACAACTGTCCTGGCATGTTGTTTTTATCTGCTGCTAATGGTTTCTGCAAGCATTTACTTCAGGAGTTTCAGTGGAGAAACAGGAGAATTTTTGCAAATAATATTTTTGTTTGTCGTTACCATATTTCTGTTGTTCGCGCTGTCCTCAAAACGTTTGAGAGCAGTCCTGAAAATTTATGTTTCCAAACACTTTTTCAACTATAAATATGATTATCGTGAGGAGTGGCAACGATTTATCAGAACGCTATCAAAAGGCGGTGCAGGGGTTCATTTGCTGGAAAGAACGGCGCAGGCAATTGCTCTCATTGTTGATAGTCCGGGAAGTATGTTGTGGTTGCGTTCAGAGAAAGGAAGTTATGAGCCCGCAGCGAGCTGGGAGATGCCTGAAATCAAGGTGCAGCGGGTGCAGGCAGGAAGCTCGCTTGTGCAATTCCTGGAGCATTGGCAGTGGGTTATTGATTTTAATGAATATGATTCCGATCCGGATCTATATCGCAACCTGGAGGTACCGCACTGGATGAAAGAAATTCACGGTGCCTGGTTGGTTGTTCCTTTAATGCAGGATGTGCAGCTTCTGGGTTTTGTGCTGCTGTTGCGCTCTCCCGGGTATGTTGAGTTCAACTGGGAGGACAGGGATCTTTTAAAAACTGCAGGACGTCAGTCTGCTGCACATATCGCGCAATTGATGGCTACGCAGGCATTGATAGACGCTCGGGAGTTCCAAACATTTAGCCGGTTATCCGCTTTTGTTATTCATGATCTAAAAAACCTCGTTTCACAATTGTCGCTGGTCGTTACCAATGCTTCAAAATACAAAAACAACCCGGAGTTCATGGAGGATGCGATTGATACTGTTGATAATTCGGTTTCAAAAATGAATAAGCTGTTACAGCAACTAAGGTCCAACACTCCATGTCCAAGTCAGAAAACAAAACTGTCGTTGAATGACGTGGTTAAAAATGTTTGTGTAAAACGATCTACAGATAGTCCCGCGCCAGAGTTTACCAGCAAAAGCCAGGAAATAGTGGTAATAGCGGACAAGGATCGTCTTTTTTCCGTATTAGAACATGTTATTCAAAATGCACAGGAAGCAGCACATGGTACTGGATCGGTATCCATATCCACTAGAGCAGAAGATGGAGTTGCCATACTGGAAATAGTAGACACTGGTTGCGGTATGAGCAATGAGTTTATCCAGCATCGATTGTTTAGGCCATTTGATTCAACCAAGGGTAGTACGGGTATGGGGATAGGGGCTTATCAGTGTAAAGAATACATTAATTCACTGAATGGAGAAGTCGACGTAGAAAGTGAACCCGATACAGGGACGACCTTCCGAATCTCGCTACCATTAGTGACAGGAGGTCAGCCTGGCTAAAAGGGTATGTTGTCTCGTTTGGATTATTAGTAAGACACTGTTGTTAATCAGATTATGAAAAAGTTAAGAGCGTTGAGGTGAAATATGAGCAAAGGAAACGAAACATTATTAGTGGTTGAAGACGACCCTGGATTACAGAAGCAATACAAGTGGAGCTTCGAGGGGTATGACCTGCAGATTGCAGGAAACAGGGAAGATGCGTTGGGAATTCTGCATCGATTTGAACCTCATGTGGTGGTTCTTGACCTGGGACTTCCGCCAGATGCTGATGGATCTTCGGAGGGTATTGCGACACTGGAGCAGATTATTTCTCTCGCGCCAATGACCAAGGTGATCGTTGTAACGGGTAACGATGATAGGGAAAAGGCCGTTCAGGCCATTGGTCTAGGGGCGTATGATTTTTATCAAAAGCCTGTCGATACCGAAATATTGAATTTGATTGTGAACAGGGCGTTTCACGTCTACGGTCTGGAAGATGACAACAAAAGATTAGCTCGCCAACAGGGGGAGTCACCACTGCAAGGCATCATTGCTGGTAGTCCGCAAATGTTGAAAGTGTGTAAAACGATTGAACGCATTGCTGCCATGGATGTGACAACGCTTCTGTTAGGTGAGAGTGGAACAGGAAAGGAAATTCTCGCAAAGGCATTGCATGATTTGAGCCCGAGAGCAAAAAAAAGCTTTGTAGCAATAAATTGTGCTGCGATTCCGGATGCCTTGCTTGAAAGCGAGTTATTTGGCTATGAAAAAGGAGCGTTTACAGGTGCCGCCCAACAGACCCGAGGCAAGGTGGAGTACGCTGATGGAGGAACCCTGTTTCTTGACGAGATAGGTGACATGCCGCTGCCTTTGCAGGCAAAGTTGTTACGTTTTTTACAGGAGCGTAAAGTTGAACGAATTGGTGGAAGAAAGGAAATTCCCGTCGATGTAAGAGTTGTTTGTGCAACTCATCAAAACCTTTTGGAGCTAATACAATCTGGTCAATTTAGAGAAGATCTTTATTATCGCATTAGTGAAATCACCGTAAGAATTCCAGCACTTAGAGAGCGTGATGGTGATGCAGTTTTATTGGCAAGAGCATTTCTGGAGAAATTTAGCAAACAACATGGTAGACATAGAGCGATCAAAGGCTTTTCTAAAGATGCAGTAGCCGCGATTGATGCCTATCCCTGGAACGGTAATGTACGTGAACTGGAGAACAAAGTGAATCGTTCCGTCATTATGGCTGAAGCAAAAATGGTTACCGCGGACGATCTTGAATTGCTATCAACCGACGATGATATGCCGGCGCTTAACCTGCGCCATGTAAGAGAGGAAGCTGAAGCAAAGGCGCTCAATCGAGCGTTAAGTATCTCGGATGGCAATGTATCCAAAGCAGCAGAGATTTTGGGCGTCAGCCGACCGACCTTATATGATTTGATGAACAAATTGGGCATCAAACAATAATTCAAAAATGATCGATAAAACTGCTATAGTTTTTGGCACAGGTATAGTCGCGCTAAGCGCCATCCGAGCATACGCCAGGACTGGTGTGTCTGTCGTACATGTGTCAACCAAGTTAGACGATATCGCAGGTTGTTCCCGGTTTATATCAGAAAAGGTTGTCGTTTCGGTAGCTAACAATGCCGAGCAATCCATTATAGAGTTTCTGGTCAACAACGGGGAGCGCTGGGATGGTGCGTTGCTGGATCCGGTAAATGACCCCTATATGGTATTGATTTCCAAGCACTTTGAGTTGCTTTCAAAATATTATGTTGTTGCAGTACAACGCTGGGATCTATTAAAGAATTTGGTAGAAAAAGATCGTTTGTATGTTCATGCAAACCATGTCAACGTACCAGTGCCCAGAATTATACATATCAAATCTGGTGATGAGCTGTCAGACGATGAGCAGGAGATGGAATTACCCTGCATTGTAAAGCCAACTCAAACGCCTAAATTTTTTTCAGTTTATGGGCAGAAGGTGTTAGTTGCCAAAAACGCTGATCAATTGAAAGATCTTGTTAACGACGCACTAGGTCATGAATTGGATATCATGGTATCTTCAATAATAGAGGGGCCAGATACGAATCTGTTTATCTATATTAGCTATCTTGACGATTCGGGAAATATTATGGGTGAAGTCTGTGTTCAAAAGTTGAGGCAGCACCCATCATCGTTTGGAGTTGGCTCAGTCGTCAGGTCGGTACCAATGATTGATGAAATCAAACAGTATTCTCAAACAATATTAGACAGATTGCAATATAGGGGGTTTTCAGCAGCTGAATTCAAATTGGATGAGAAAACCAGTGACTACAAGCTCGTTGAGATTAATACCCGTTCAGTTTTATATGAGCAATTGTTTACCAAATGTGGTGTGAATTTTAAAGAAATAATGGTCAAGAGCAAGCTCCTGAAACAAAAAATCAAGATTGATAACTATGAAGCTGGTGTAACGTGGATTCAGAATTTTAGTGAAGTATTTGAAGTTAAGCGATATCTTCGGCGTAATCCGGGATCAATCCTGGACTTTTTTCGGGTTTACAGACGACCGTGGGTATTTGCCATTCCGGTCTTGGATGACCCAGGACCCTTTATAAAAATGTTTAAAAAACAAATCGTCCCAGGAATATTGCGGAAGTTGAGCAGAGTATTTGGGGAATCTCGCGATAACCAATCTGCTTAACGATTATTATGGTGGGCAGTTAACCGGGGATGCGTCCATCTGGTATTTAATCCAATGAAGGCATACCCGTAGAATCATCAGGCGGCTCAAAGCGTTGATAGTTACGAAATTTAACTGGTAACGCGGCTAAGATCTTCGGGGGTGCCAATATCGATAAACGGCGTGTTGGATACCTGATAGAAACTAACATGCATACCTTGCTCAATTGCGGCCTGAATAACTTCGCCTATGTGAATGTCCCGGTTAAACGAATTATTGTTTTTTGTAGAGCCATGATTTTTAGTACATAAGAGATCAGCGATATATTCATTTAGAAACCTCGAGAAACGCGGCGTCCAAACGGCGATGCCCCAGGTAAATTTTAAATTTGTTTGTTTGGGTTTGATTTCAGTCCTGATTACACGATCTGAATTAATTTCAACCATGTCTACCTTGGAGGGGTTGTCTGAGGGGAAAATGCCCAGAACGATATCGGCATGGGTGGAATGCTGTTTTTTAATTAAGCCACTAAAGCCATCAGGACCTTCAAACAGAATGTCCGGGAAGCCAAGAGCAACGAGAGAGTTTTTTACGTACGGGAATGCCTGATTAATTGTAAACGCGGTACCTCGAGAGTTATGCAATAGTAAATAAGCGAGACTTATCCGGTGTTTTTTTCCGTCAGTTAATAGTTCTGGGATATCCCATTTATTTTTACCCAAAATTACAAAAGCAGAATCGATTCCAGCATCAGCCAATTTGTTGAGTAAAAAAGTACAAACCGGTTCAGGTTGAGCATGGTGGTTAGATGATTTCGGAAAGACGACTCGCAATACTTCCTTGCTACAAGGAATAGGTTGCAATCTTGTGGCTTTGCCGGCGGCCGGAATGATACCTATAACGTTGGTTATTTTTGTGCTGTTCATAGGTTAAACGTTGTTCAGGTGCAGTCGCATATTCTTCTGTATACCCACCGTGAAAAAATGTAAAATTCGTCGTTATATACATAAAAAAGCATGTCGAAATAGTTGACACTAATGGGCGATTATTTTAATGGGATTATGTTGCATATTAAAAAATCTTTTCTAATTAAATAGTTATTAGTGTAGTAGCTAATGGTATATAATTTGCTGTTCTAAGGCACTTCAACCTACATAGTTAAGAGGATATTTTCATGAACCATGGAATGGCTTTCAGCCGGTTTGAAATCAGAAAGCTCGCATTGCTGTTAATCGTTGCACTAAATTTTACTGCCGTCAACGTCGTTGCTGAAGAAGATGTTGGTCCGATTGCTAGTGCAAGTGATTACCGTCTCGGCGCTGAAGATATTCTTGAGATTTCTGTATGGAATGAGGAATCTCTGCAAAAAGAAGTCATGATCAGGCCTGACGGCAAGCTAACATTCCCGTTAGTTGGTGAAATTGTTGCGGCTAACAGGTCACCAGGTCAAGTACAAAAGGTGATTACAGAAAAATTGTCCAAATTTATTCCTGAGCCTGTGGTGACAGTTGTAGTAAAAAAGGTTGAGGCTTACAAGGTGTTTGTAATCGGTCAAGTCAAGAAGGCAGGCCAATATACGATTGGGAGGTATCTGGATGTCATGCAGGTGCTTGCCCTTGCGGGCGGGTTAACCCCGTTTGCATCGGAAAACAAGATCATTATTCTTCGTAGAGTAGATGGCAAAGAAATGGTGATACCTTTTAAATATGCGGATGTGAAAAAGGGACAGAATACCAAGCAAAATATCATTCTTAAAAGTGGCGACGTAGTTGTCGTCCCATAGGTCCCTGATTTAACGCTGAGCAGACGATCATGAAAATACATATTTCGGTAGCTTTGATAACCTTGCTCACTACCCAGGTTGTGATTGCTTCGCAGTGGACATATGTTCCGAGTTTAAACGTAGGCACAGAGTACGATGATAACCTGCGTTTAACGTCAGAACCTCATGACTCCGTTTTGGGTATATCAGCATCTCCTGGTATAAGTGCAGGAAGAGTCACAGATGCCAGCTCAATTTTTGCTGGAGGACTGCTGAAGTTAAGCCGGTTTGACAGTGATGAAGTTAAAGATACGAATGAACAGCATTACCTGTTCAGTTCGCGTTACAAAACCTTGCTTGATGAATTCCGTGTCAATTCAGTTTTAAGTATCGATACCAGTATTACCAGGCTTGTTGAATGGGATGCAATTTCGGCTGAGCAGATAGATGGGCTTGATATCAGCGATGTTGACGAAGGGTTGGTGAAGGTTAATGTAAGGCGTGAGAGGACGAATGTTACCGGAAGCTGGAAGAGAAAGATTGATGATGTTATGAATGTTTCCGCCCGGTATAGATTTAAAGGAGTTTATTATGACAAGGAATCAGGGACAGGCTTGGTTGATAGTAAACGTCATACGATCCAGGCAGGTGTTCATCGCCGAATAGATGATCAGAGTAATGTGGGTCTGACATTAAGGTATTCTGACTATCAGGTGAGTAACAATGTCCAAGGCTCTGAGAGCTATGAATTGCATTCTGCCTACAATTTTCAAATTTATTCTACCTTACGAGCTAATGCGGGTTTTGGAGTTGGTCAAACCAGGTATGCAGACAAGACTACAGATAGCCTTTTATTTGATGTGGGTCTTCATAAACAATCCGAACTGACAAGTTATTCGATTAACGCAGGAAGGGACCTGAGGGGTAGTGGTCCAGGAACGCTGGTAGAGAGCAACAGGGTCTATGCCAAGGTTACAAGTAAAATTAGCCCAAGACTTTCGTACTCGATTAACGCTTATTTATTCAGGAATAACTCGATAGGCGTTGATTCCGTTTCAGACAGACTCTTTTTTAGACTCGAGCCAGCCCTATTGTGGGATTTGGCGCAGTTTTGGCAGGCGGACGCACGTTACCGTTATCGCTTTGAGGATCTGGAAAACACCGCTGGAAATACAAAAAGTAACGCCATTTTATTATCCATTAGTTACGTACCAAATAGGAAATGACAATCAGGATGTTTGGCGCTATTGAAACTTGTGTTAGTAGTAATGAAATGAGACAGGAAATCCGGAAATGATGCAGAGTGGCCAACATTCAGAATTCGGTGACTATTTTGCGTTCGTACGACGGCGCAAGATGGAGTTGGTCGTACCGCTAGTCACAATATTATTTATTACGGTTCTGCTCGCCTTCGGATTACCAGCTATTTATCAGTCTACAGCGACAATTCTCGTTGAGCAGCAGGAGATACCGCAAGAGTTGGTCCGGTCAACTGTTAATAGTTATGCGGAGGAACGGATACAGCTGATTAGCAAGCGTGTGATGACCCGTGAGAACCTGATGCGAATCGCAAAAAAGTATGATTTATATCCGGATGTTAGTCAGCAAGTGGATCAAAGCAATGTAATCCAGTTAATGCGGGAGAATATTGGTATTGAGATGGTAAGCGCTGATGTGCGAGATCCTAAAAGTGGCCGAGAAAATAAGGCAACGATTGCGTTTGATCTTTCCTTTGACAGTAGGGATCCAATGTCAGCAAAAAAAGTGGCTGAAGAGTTGTCATCTTTGTTCTTAAAGGAAAATATCAAAATTCGTACTCAGAGGGCAGAAGTTACAGCCGACTTTCTTGCTGATGAGGCTAACCGGTTGAATAGGCAGATTTCTGCGCTCGAGGACAAGCTGGCAGCCTTTAAAGAACGAAACGTTGGGCGCTTGCCAGAATTGATGCAGATGAATATGAATTTGATGGATCGTACTGGTCGGGAGTTAGAAGAAACTGAGCGGAATTTAACCTCGCTTGAAGAAAAAAGAATGAAGCTTGAAGTTCAACTGGCACAGCTTGACCCGAATACCGGAGACAGTCCTGAAGGACGGCTACGTGTTTTACAGGCCAAGTACCTGCAGTTTTCGTCAATTTACGCACCTAATCATCCTGATCTGGTCAGAATGAGAAGAGAAATCGATATTTTGAAACGACAGACTGGTCTGGAGGAGGAGTCTGGTGCAGATATTGCGCAACAAATTCTTGAAGTACGGCAACAGCTTGCTGCTGCCATGGAAAAATATTCCGAGCAGCATCCAGACGTGGTCAAGTTAACCAAAACGCTTGAGAGACTAATAGATGAAAGTAAGGAAAAACAGATAATTAGCAGTGAAACGATTACCCAAATAGAGTTTAAGCCGGATAATCCGGCATATATTGCTATTCAGACTCAACTGGATGGACTGAAAATAAAATTAAAAGCAGAACGAGGAAAACGCGCACGACTAAAACAGAAGCTCGAGTTATACGAAACCAGGTTGACGGAAATGCCGCGTGTCGAGCAGGAAGGACTTACGTTAAGAAGAGATTATGATAACGCAGTAAAGAAATATCATGAGATTAAGCAGAAACAACTTCAAGCGCAGGTTGGTGAGCAGTTGGAAAAAGAAAGTAAGGGAGAGCGGTTTTCATTGCTAGACCCTCCTATCGTTCCTTCGAGTCCAATAAAGCCAAATCGATTAGGTATCCTGCTTTTGGGCACTTTTTTCTCGTTTTCTGGCAGCATAGGTTTTGCGGGTATTGCGGAATTTTTTGATCGAACAGTGCGTGGAGCACAATCGGTTTCCAGGATACTGCAAGCGCCTCCACTGGTGATGATCCCTTACATAAGGAATCGCAGAGACCAAAAACGCTTATGGGCCAGGAGGTTTATTGCGCTTTTCATACTTACAGCAAGTTTGTTGCTGATAGCTGGGTTAATGCATGCATTCGTGACGCCACTGGACATGTTGTTTAAATAAATAGAATTGACATTAGACGGGATACTAAATGGATCGAATATCAAAAGCAGTTGAAAGAGCCAGGCATGCACCTCAGGAGGGTATTGAAGGTGCCCGGTTGTCTGTTAAGCATGCGCCTAAAATGAATTTTGAACCTGCAAGTGTATCAATAGATCGTCTTAGTCTGGAAGACAACAGGCTGATCAGCCGTGACGGAACGGACAGTTATTCACATGCCTACAAGGTATTAAGAACCCGGGTTTGGCAGCAAATGAGAGCAAACTCGTGGTCTAACCTGGCCATTACGAGTGCGAATCCTGGAGAAGGAAAATCTCTGACCGCGATTAATCTCGCAACCAGTTTGTCACTGATGGAGATTGGGAAAAAAGTTATTTTAATTGATATGGATATGCGTCGTCCTAGCGTCCATGAATATTTGGGGTTCTGGCCAGAATATGGGTTAAGTGATTATCTGCAGGGAAATGTCTCCATAGACCAGCTAACCCTAAAACCTGATTTGGGAAAATTTCTGCTAATTCCGGGAAACGTCCCCATAGAAAACTCTTCGGAGGTTTTATCCTCTAACAGGGTTCAAAAATTATTACATGATTTGAAATTATATTTTCCATCAAGGCTGGTAATTTTTGATATGCCACCGTTACTCCCTACTGACGATGTACTCGTGTTCTCTCCACAATTGGATGCCGTTTTACTGGTCATCGCGGAGGGGCAAACAAGTATGGCAGATGTTACAAATTCGGCAAATTTATTGAAAGGTACAAATTTACTGGGAACTGTCCTGAATAAATCCGAGGATTCTAATAAAAAATTCGGCTATTAGCCTGTTAAAGGCAGAAATTTTTAACAGAAAATGAAATTATTCAACAAAAATCGGAAATCCTGCCGATAAAACAAGATAGGGATCAATATCAATTTGTCGGGTATCAGTATTATAATTAACGACGCGACACATATGGGCTAAAGGTATTAAAGTAATGTATGAGGCATTTTACGGATTTAGAGAGAAACCATTTTCACTGTTACCCGATGCAGGGTTTCTTTATTTGAGCAAAAAGCATCGGATGGCGCAGGCGATGCTGGAATATGGCCTGATGAATCAGGCGGGATTTACTGTTATAACCGGGGAAATTGGTTCCGGAAAAACGACGCTGCTTCGGCATATGCTCGGCCAGATTGATTTTGAATCAAATCTGACCGTAGGCTTGGTTTCAAATACGCATCGATCTTTCGGAGAATTGTTACAATGGGTATTACTTGCATTTAAGCTGGAATATCAAAATAAGGAAAAGGTAGCACTTTACCAGACCTTTGCGGATTTCATGACCAAGGAATACAACAGGGGTCACCGAACCGTGCTGATCATTGATGAGGCACAAAATCTGAGTCTTGAAGCGCTGGAAGAATTACGAATGTTGTCCAATATAAACGCGGACAAAGACCAGGTATTGCAGCTGGTGTTGGTGGGTCAGCCGGGGTTAAGAGACATGCTTCGGGAACCGGAACTGGAACAGTTCGCACAACGTATTGCAATTGATTATCATCTTGACCGGCTTGATCTTCAGGAAACATGCGAATATATAAGGCATAGGACGGTTATAGCGGGTGGAAGCCCTAATCTGTTTGAGACTGCAGCCTGTGTCGCAGTTCATTTTTTCACGCATGGAACGCCGAGGTTGATCAATGTATTGTGTGATACGGCATTGGTTTGTGGTTTTGGGGAGCAGAAAGAGCAAATAGATGTGGATTTAATTCATGATGTTGTGCGTGATAAAACACTGGGTGGAATTTTGCCGGTCTGGGATATGGAAGACGAGCAACATGCCGATGTTGTTACAGATATCAATGCAGCTAAGAAAAAAACAAAGGGATAGGTTTTTTAGTAATCAATCCAGTTACAAAAACCCGGTGCTTCGGGAGTTGGTGTTGTCCACCAATTAATTTTCACTGTTTTTTAATTAATTTCGTATTGGTCAGTGATGTGGCCGTTGCGGATAAATCCAAACCACATGTTAAAGACCAGACAATAATAGTCTGTGGAGAATCGTTATGAAGGCTGTCATCCTTGCGGGTGGATTAGGTACCCGCATCAGTGAAGAGACACAGTTGAAGCCAAAGCCGATGGTAGAAATCTGTGGGAGACCCATCTTATGGCATATCATGAAAATCTACTCTTCTTACGGAATCAATGATTTTATCATTTGCTGTGGATACAAGGGCTATGTCATTAAAGAATATTTTGCTAACTACGTATTGCATGGATCTGACGTGATTGTAGAGATGAAATCAAACTCAATCGATTTACAGCAAAATGGAACTGAGCCCTGGCGAGTCACGCTAGTGGATACCGGGGACAATTCAGGTACCGGTGGGCGTTTAAGGAGAGTTAGACAATATCTCGATGATGAGGATTTTTGTTTTACCTATGGAGATGGTGTTTGTGATGTGAATCTTGATGCATTGGTCAGGTTCCATAAACAACAGCAGCTATTGGCTACGTTGACCACAGTTCAGCCGCCACACCGGTTTGGAGCATTGAGCTTTAGCGATAACAAAGTATCGAGTTTTGAGGAAAAACCCTCGGATGGTGGCTGGATTAACGGTGGTTATTTTGTTCTTTCGCCAAAGGTTATCGACTACATCGAAGATGACGGCGTTATGTGGGAACGTGCGCCGATGCAACGACTGGTTAAGGAGGGGAATCTCGCTGCCTACCGTCACGCCGGGTTCTGGTATTCTATGGATACCCTAAGAGACAAGAACCATCTAGAGTCGTTGTGGAATGCTGGTAATCCGCCCTGGAAACTATGGTAGCTTTAGGTGTATACGACTGATTTTCTTGTAATCGGTGGTGGTGTGATAGGCATTAATATTGCCAGAGAGCTCAAAAATCAATATACCGACTGCAAGGTATGCTTAATCGAAAAAGAAAATATTTGTGGCGCTCATGCGAGTGGACGTAATAGTGGCGTATTACATGCGGGCTTTTACTACACTGCGGATAGTCTTAAAGCCAAATATACACAAATGGGAAATATTATTCTCACTGAGTATTGTGAATCCAAGGGATTAAGCATAAATAAATGTGGCAAGCTTGTTGTCGCGAGAAACGATCAGGAAGACTTGCTGTTAGATGAATTGCTTCTTAGAGGGAAAAATAACGGCGTACCACTGACTGAGGTGTCTGAACAGGAAGCCAGAGAGATCGAGCCGAGAGTAAAAGTGCTTAATCGGGCTATTTACTCTCCTTCCACGGCGTCAGTGAATCCGGTAGAGGTTATGTCGTCGATGCGTAACGATGCCGAGGAAGAGGGTATTGAAATCATCACTGGCGCTCAATACCTGGGTAGAAAACCCGGTCTTGTGAAGACTAGCGTGGGAAACATAAAAGCCAAATATGTCGTTAATGCTGCGGGATTATATGCCGATAAGATAGCACAAGATTACGGATTTTCGGTGAATTACAGAATATTGCCGTTTAAAGGGCTATATCTGTATTCAAATGAACCAAAAGGGTCAATAAAAACAAATATTTATCCAGTGCCCGATTTGCGAAACCCCTTCCTCGGTGTCCATTTTACGTTGACCGTGGACAGTGGCGCAAAGGTCGGACCCACAGCGATACCGGTCTTGTGGAGGGAGCATTACAAAGGATTGGACAATTTTAGAATCGCAGAATTTTTGGAGATTATAAGCCGGCAAAGCGGACTTTTTTTATTCTCCAAATTCGATTTCAAGCGACTCGCTATTGAAGAGATAATGAAACATTCGAAACGTCGTATGGTCCAACTTGCATCTTCGTTAATGGAGGGAATAACGATAGATAACTATAAGCAATGGGGTAAACCTGGTATCAGGGCCCAATTGCTTGATATCAAAAACGGAAAACTGGAGATGGATTTTGTCATCGAGGGAGATAACCAGTCAATGCATGTATTGAATGCCGTTTCGCCTGCATTCACCTGTTCAGTTCCGTTTGCCCGGCATGTATGTAGTGAAATTAACAACAAAATAGGTAACTAGACTATGAAGATCGTCATCACAGGAAATATGGGTTACATAGGACCAAGAGTTGTCAATCAGTTGCGACGCTCCTACCCGGGTGCGCAATTAATAGGGATAGATACCGGGTATTTTGCTCATTGCCTGACAGCGACTGATTATTTGCCTGAATGTGGACTAGATATTCAGTATTTTCACGATGTGCGATCGGTAAATGCCGATATGCTAAGAGGCGTAGATGCAATTGTCCATTTGGCTGCTATCTCCAATGACCCAATGGGTAATGCTTACGAGGAAGTTACCGAAGAGATTAATTACAAAGCCTCAGTAGCACTGGCAAAACTGGCCAGGCAGTGCGGAGTTGCTTCATTCGTTTTTGCTTCCAGCTGCAGCGTTTATGGCTTTGCAGAGGGAGGGCCACGAAACGAGAATTCGGAAGTTAATCCACTGACAGCCTATGCCAGGTCCAAGGTCTTTACCGAGAATGAATTGCAAAGTTTGGCCAGCGATGATTTTAAAGTAACCTGTTTACGATTTGCCACAGCTTGCGGTATGAGCAAAAGGCTGCGCCTTGATTTAGTGCTAAATGACTTCGTTGCGTGCGCGGTTACATCGGGGAAAATAACGATATTAAGTGATGGTACGCCTTGGCGGCCGTTAATATGTGTTGATGATATGGCGCGCGCAATAGACTGGGCCATACAGCGAAATCCGGAACAGGGCGGTTCATTTCTGGCCGTTAATGCAGGTAGCAATCAGTGGAACTATCAGGTCAAGGATCTTGCCCAAGCCGTTGCAGATATTATCCCGGGTGTTGATATATCAATTAACAAAGATGCTCAGCCAGACAAACGTTCTTACCAAGTTAGCTTCGATCGGTTTGCTGAACTGGCGCCGGACTACCAGCCTCAGGTTGATTTGCATACCGCGATCAAGGCGTTGTACGACGGACTAACAAAAATGGAACTCAAAGATGCTGATTTCAGAAACTCTGATCTAATGCGACTAAAAGTGTTAACCAGGTTGCGTAATGAAGGCCTGTTGACCGAACAGCTGGAATGGCAAACTAGTTAAATAATCTAAATGGAAAAATAGCATGAGTAATTGTCGATTTTGTGGTGATCAACTAAAGCACACCTTTACCAACTTGGGAATGTCACCAGTGGCTAATTCGAATATCAGGCCTGATAAACTGCATGATATGGAACCATTCTATCCGCTTCATGCCTACGTTTGTCAATCATGTTTCCTGGTACAGCTGGAAGAGTTTCAGAGTCCCTCAGAAATATTTGGTGATTATGACTATTTTTCATCCTTCTCAGCCAGCTGGTTGAAACATGCTGAAATTTATGTAAACGATATGGTTGAGAGGTACGAGTATAATGGTGAATCACAAATCATAGAGATTGCCAGTAACGACGGTTATCTGTTAAAGAATTTTGTAAACCAAGGTATTCCGGTTCTAGGGATCGAGCCAGCAAAAAATGTCGCAAAAGTAGCGCAGGATGCAGGAATTCCAACTATTTCCAAATTCTTTGGCGTGCAAACTGCAAAAGAGATTGAGGCGGAAGGAAAGTTGGCAGACCTTGTTATCGGTAACAATGTTCTGGCACATGTGCCCGATCTGAATGATTTTGTATCAGGACTCAAAATAATTCTGAAGCCCGATGGAATAATCACAATGGAATTCCCTCATTTGGAACGCCTGATGGAGGAAAACCAGTTCGATACCATTTATCACGAGCATTTTTCCTATTTTTCATTTTATGCTGTTGAGAAAGTATTTGCCCATCACGGACTGAGGATATTTAATGTCGATGAGCTATCAACTCATGGTGGCTCGCTAAGAATTTATGCCTGCCATCAGGAAAACAATCAGCGGCCGAATGAAGTGGTTATTGATCAATTAAGAGAGCGGGAGATCAATGGTGGCATCAATGTGCTTGATACCTACACTCGTTTCGAGGAGCAGGTGCGCGAAACAAAAAGACGTTTACTGGAATTTCTGATTACAGCGAAAAGAGACGGAAAGTCTATCGTCGGATATGGTGCGCCGGCTAAAGGTAATACGCTGCTAAACTACTGTGGGATAGGGTGTGACTTTATTGATTATACGGTTGACCTAAGCCCACACAAGCAAGATCTTTATCTGCCGGGAACGCATATACCGATTCATGCGCCGGAAAAGATTAATGAAACCAAACCGGACTATGTGCTTATTTTACCGTGGAATCTGAAGGACGAAATTATACAGCAAATGGCTGATATTAGATCCTGGGGTGGTCAATTCATTGTGCCCATACCTGAAGTGGCAATCTGTAAATGAGGTTTTCAGAAACAAAGTTGAGTGGAGCCTATCTTATAGAGCCAGAGCTAATTGGTGATGAAAGGGGGTTTTTTGCTCGCACTTTTTGCGGTCAAGAGTTTAGAACACATGGGCTGGAAGATCAGTTTGTTCAATGTAACATTTCCTACAACAAACAAAAATATACTATTCGGGGAATGCACTTTCAGGTTAGCCCTCATGAAGAAGCAAAACTGGTGAAGTGTATTGCCGGTGCAATATTCGATGTAATAGTGGATCTAAGGTGTGAATCACCCACCTACTCGCAATATGTTGCTGAGGAACTGTCAGCCGGAAACAGGAAGATGTTGTACATCCCCAAGGGGTTTGCTCACGGATTCCAGACGATTGCCGATGATACTGAAGTTTTTTACCAGATGTCCGAATATTATGTTGCTGGGGCTGGAAGTGGATATCGCTGGGACGATCCAGCATTTAACATCACCTGGCCACAGGTCAAAAACGTGGTGATATCGGCAAAAGATCAGTCCTGGCCTGAATTTAAACGTGATCAGAAACAGTAATCAAGCTGTTAAGCGAATGGCATTAGGCCGTAATATGGAATACTAATTAATGGCGACAACTAATAAAGGAAAACAGGTAACGATCATCAAGCCATACAGTGGATGGTTGTTGATAGACTGGGCTGAGCTGAAACAATACAGGGATCTTTTTTATTTCCTGGTGTGGCGGGATATCAAGGTGATGTATGCCCAGACTATTCTGGGATTCGCGTGGGCAATCATACAACCACTCATTCAGATAGTCATTTTCTCAATTATTTTTGGCAAGGTTGCAAAAATTCCGACAGAAGGAATTCCCTATGTGCTGTTTTCAACCGTTGCGATTATTCCATGGACCTACATGTCTACAGCAATGACCCAATCAAGTCAGAGTCTGGTGACTAACCAGCATATGTTAGGAAAAATATATTTCCCCCGATTGATATTTCCGATAACGCCGGTATTGTCGAAGCTGGTGAACTTTGTTATTTCGATTATTCTGCTTGTCGCAATTATGATTTACTTTCAGGTGAGTCCAACCTCGAACCTGGTGTACTTTCCGTTATTCTTGATAATGATGATGTGTATTCCCGCAGGCCTGGGTATGTGGCTGGCAGCACTCGCAATTCGTTATAGGGATGTGAAATTTGCAATGCAATATGTCATTCAAATGCTGATGTATACGGGTCCGATAGTCTATTCGGCTTCAACAATTCCCGATGCGTATCGATTTTTGTATTCCCTGAATCCAATTGTTGGTGTAATAGAAGGTTTTCGAGCTTGTTTGTTGGGTTCCGAAATGCCATGGATGTTTATCATTCCCGGAATTTTTACAACAGCACTTTTACTGGTAAGCGGCGCTTTATATTTCAAAAAAATGGAACGCGTGTTTGTTGATGTGATTTAGGATATCCGGGTATGGCAATGAATGAAAAAGAACTCGCAATTAGTGTAAAGCATGTAGGGAAACGTTACCGTATCGGGGAAAAAGAACAGGTAAGCGATACATTTGGCGGAATGCTGATGGATAGTCTAAAGAGTCCAATCAAGAATTACCGCAAATATAAATCGCTTTATAGTTTTAATGATGTTGAAGCGGTAGATGAAAGAATAGATACTGAGAATGTCCTGTGGGCGCTTAAAGATATTTCATTTGAAGTAACGCCGGGAGAGGTGTTGGGAATTATTGGCACCAACGGGGCGGGGAAATCCACGCTTCTAAAGGTATTGTCTCGTATAACCCAACCGACATGTGGAGAAATTGAGATCCACGGACGAGTATCAAGTTTGCTGGAAGTGGGAACAGGCTTTCACCAGGAGTTAACGGGGAGAGAAAATATTTACCTTAATGGTACCGTGCTGGGTATGACCAAAAAAGAAATCGACAGCAAATTTGATGAGATTGTCGATTTTTCTGGTGTGGAGAAATTTCTAGATACACCCGTAAAGCGTTATTCAAGTGGGATGCGCGTACGTCTTGCATTTGCGGTTGCAGCACATCTGGAGCCAGAGATACTGGTCGTCGATGAGGTTCTCGCTGTTGGAGATGCTGCTTTCCAGAGAAAATGTCTTAACAAAATGCAGGATATTGGCGAAGGTGGTCGGACAGTCCTTTTTGTATCACACAGCATGCCTGCAATTACCCGCTTATGTCAGAGAGCAGTCCTGTTGAAGGGTGGAAACGTCCTGAAAGATGGGCCCACGCATGATGTTGTCGGTGCATATCTCAACGAAGGGGGCGGCTCTCCTGCAATTAAAGAGTGGGGAGAAGACGAGGGGGCACCCGGAGGTGAAATCGTTAAATTGTCCGGGGTTCGAATCAGGAATAAAGAAGGAAAAGTGAGTGAGGCGATCGATATTACACAACCCGTGTCCATAGAAATGGAGTATGTCGTCTTGCAGGATGGTTACCAAATGATGCCACATTTTCATATCTTTAACGAAGAGGGCGTACGAGTATTTGTTGCCCTGGACCAGGATCCGGAGTGGCAGGGGAAAAATCGGCCTGCTGGTCGCTATATCAGCAAGGTATGGATTCCCGGTAATTTATTGTCAAATGGAACGCTCTATGTTTCGCCCGCGTTGTTAACACTCGAGCCTAATATTCCCCAGTTTCTTGAACGGGATATCGTGTCGTTCCATGTGATAGACAATGCCGCAGGCGAAGCCGGATCTGCCAGAGGAAATTACTCCAAAAACATAAAAGGAGTGATACGACCGTTACTCGATTGGGAGACATCGTCAATAGGTTAACATTTGATAATGGAAGCCAATATGTGCGAGTCTGGTTGCGGATGATGAAATGCGATCTTACTTGAATGCCTCAACGATAAATAAAGATATATGACCGATTTAGCGCAGCTTGCAGACGAGGTTGGTGCGGAAATGTACGCGCTGATTGAGAGGCTATATCCCATATGCAGGAGTATTACCGGCGATGGCGTTCGTAAAACCCTGGATATTATTAAAGAGCAAATTCCAATAGAAATACATGAGGTCAGATCCGGTACCGCCGTCTTTGACTGGACGGTGCCAAAAGAATGGAATATTAATGACGGCTGGATAAAGACCATTTCAGGGGAAAAAGTCGTCGACTTTAAGGAATGCAACCTTCATGTGCTGAATTACAGTGTTCCGGTGCAACGTAAGGTTTCGCTGAACGAACTAAAGACGCATATCTTTACTCTCCCTGACAAACCTGACTGGATACCCTATCGTACATCCTATTATCAGGAAAACTGGGGTTTCTGCATGAGTCATGCCGAATTTGAAAAACTTCAGGCTACGCAGTATGAAGTTTTCATCGATTCAGAGCTTAAAGATGGGTATTTGAGCTATGGTGAGTACTACAAGAGAGGCGAGTCAGAGGACGAGGTTTTGTTGTCATGCCATGTATGTCATCCGTCATTGTGTAATGATAATTTGTCGGGTATTGCGTTGGCGGTTCAGCTCGCAAAGGTACTCGAAAAAACTCATACGCATTACTCCTATAGAATTCTTTTTATACCGGGTACGATTGGCTCAATCACCTGGTTGAGTTTAAATGAACAAAAAGTTAATAATATCAAGCATGGTTTAGTCGTTGTTTGTGTTGGCGATAACGGGAAGTTTACATACAAAAAGAGTCGACAGGACAATAGTGAAATAGACAAGATCGTGCTGAATATTCTCAACCGGACTGAAAGTGATTACAACGTCATAGAATTTTATCCATATGGTTATGATGAACGACAATATTGTTCACCTGGGTTTGACTTGCCGGTTGGTAGTCTGTCCCGTTCGACTCACGGCGCGTATCCGGAATATCATACATCTGCTGATGATTTATCATTGGTAAAGGCCGAAAGCCTGAATGAATCCTACCGCAAATACCTTTTGGTGCTGGACGCCGTGGAGAACAATGCCAGTTATCTGAATCTGAATCCTAAATGTGAACCGCAATTAGGGAAAAGAGGATTATACAACAATGTCGGTGCGAAGAAAGATAAGCCCGTAGATACGATGGCGATGTTGTGGGTGTTGAATTTATCCGATGGAAATCACAGCTTGCTCGATATATCTGAAAGATCCGGGTATACGTTTGATGACATAAAGAGAGCGGCGCACGCATTGCAGAAGGCAAATTTGTTGAGGCAGGTTTGATGAGAGAATCCTTGCAAGGTAAAGCAGCGCTGATTACCGGCGCGACAAGTGGTATTGGCAAAAGTATTGCGCTAATGCTGTCAAAGCTGGGGATGGATCTTTGCCTGGTCGGACGCGATGGCAGAAAGCTGGATCAGTTAAAGCAGCAATTGCATTCGAATGGCCAAACCAACAACTTTTTCCAGTGCGATTTGTCTTCTATTGATGCTATCCAGCAACTGGTTACCAATGTAGAGCAGGCTGATGTTCAGCTTGATGTTTTGATACATTGCGCCGCCGAGATCGTAATAAAGAGCATCGAAGATACAGAGGCAAGTGATCTGGATGGTCAATATTTTACCAATATACGGGCGCCGTATATGTTGAGCAAGTTGCTGCTACCGAATCTTGTTAAACAGAAAGGACAGGTCGTATTCGTAAACTCCAGTGCAGCGCTGCAAAAGGCCCGAGCCAATCTAGTGGCATATACCGCAACCAAGTATGCCCTCGTTGCCATTGCAGATGGTCTCCGGGACGAGATTAATAATTTGGGTGTGAGAGTGATCAGTATTTACCCTGGAAGAACAGCGACTCCGATGCAGGAGGAAATCTATCGTTTTGAAAACAGGGAATACGAACAGGCCTCATTGCTGCAGCCAGCTGATGTATCGATGTTGATTGTTGATGCGATTACTGTGCCGAGAACAGCGGAGGTTACGGATATTTCTGTTCGCCCTTATAATAAAAACTAGAAAAGTAAACCTATTATCAGAATAAACAGGCCCAAAAGTTTTATGTTGCCGGCATATAAAAAAATATTTATGGAGTATGTGAACACGGGATTTGTTCTCTATGTTTAGAATGCACCCCAGTTTTTTTGTGGCTGGAGCCCAAAAATGTGGGACGACTTCTCTTTTCAATTATCTGATCATGCATCCATGCGTTTTAAGACCTGCAAAAAAAGAGATACATTTTTTCTCTGATAATTATGACAAGGGAATGAGATGGTATTTAAACCATTATCCATCCCGGCTCAAGCAGTGTCTTCAGGCGATCTCACTTCGCCAGCAAATCGTTACCGGTGAGGCAACACCCTATTATGTTTTTCATCCACATGCCCCTGCGAGAATAAAAAAACACTTTCCTGATGCGCGGATTATCATCATGTTAAGAGATCCGGTCGAGCGGGCCTATTCGCATTACAAATACCATGTCAAACTCGGAGTCGAGGACTTGTCGTTCGAGCAGGCAATCGAAAAAGAAGGTGAACGCCTGCAAGGGGAATACCAGAAAATGCTGAACAATGAGCATTATAATAGTGTGAACTACAAAGAGTACTCTTACCTGAAAAGAGGGGTTTATGTGGAACAGATCAAGCGGTGGTTTGAGTTATTTGAAAAGGAAAGTATACGTATCTTTAGGAGCGAGGATTTTTTTTCTGATCCTGGGGTAGTTTATCAAAATGTATTGGAATTTTTGGGATTATCGAGTTATCCGTTAAAGACATATAAAAGATTTAATGCGGGTAAAGATAGTGAGTTGAGTCGTGAAGCAAAAGAATATCTGCAAGAATATTACAAGCCATATAATCGGCAATTAAATGAATTGACGGGTATCGATTTTCAGTGGCGCTAATATGAAGACGATACTGGTAACCGGGAAAGATCATATCAAGAGCGCCAAAGTCCCTCAATACTCCAGGTATAGAATTATTAATGCTGGTAGTGGCAACCATACCTTATTAACACGATTACTGTTTAACCGATATTTCGGGTTTTCAAGGAGCGGCCTGGCGCCATTGGCCGGGGTGCCTGAAAATTTCGACATGGTTCATTGCCTGAATGACATAGCAATTACCAGTAAGCCGTGGATTGTTACATTTGAAGCGATTATTCCCCGTACATTTCAGCAGGGCAGGAAAAGATTAGCCGATATGGTGCGCCATCGCTTGATAAAGGATAATTGCCACAAAGTCATTGGACAGTCATATTATGCATTAAAAAAACTGGCAAAAAGGCATGAGTCCTGGAAACCTGTTGCCAGGCTTATGGATAAATCACAGGTCATTTATCCCAGTATCGATATTAAAGATCCCAGGCCCAAGTCAAAACCGGGAAAAAACCTTTCGATCGTTTTCGTCGGGAATAGCTTTGCAAGAAAAGGGGGCGTGTCGGCGGTCAGGTTGGCGCAGAAGGCATTAAATGATAATTTCCCGATAACTGTTCATATCGTATCCCGTCTACAACTTGGGGCCTATACCGATGCGCTGGATAATAATCTTTATAAGGATGATATTCAGTTACTTGATCTGCCCAATGTTGTTTACCATAAAGAGATTGAGAACAGCAAAGTATTGGAGCTGCTTCAACAATCAGACTTTCAGTTTATGCCAACCATTGGCGATACTTTTGGTTTCAGCATTGTCGAAGGTTTAAGTTATGGTACACCAGCCATTGTCACCAATACCTGTGCAATGCCGGAACTTGTCCAGCATGACCATAATGGTTATTTGCTTGATGTGGAAGTGAATGAGACCAATGATATTGCATGGTTAAAAGCCGCTCATAACACTACCTATCGCAGCAGTGATAGTTACTGGGAACAACTGGATAAGACATATTCGGATCTGGCAAACCAGGCTTATCAATTGCTTGAAACGTTTAGTCAGCGTAAAGATGATTATGAACGATTAAGCGCTGCATCTATAGAGCATGTCAAGAAGCATCACGATAGTCATAAGATGTCGCAAGCATACGATGCGATTTATGACGAGGTTCTTGAATAAATCATCGCGGCGTTGGCTAATCCCCGGGTTCTTCAAGCATCAGTTCAATCCACAAGAATTCTCAGATCAGGTATATTGATAACGCCTTTTAGCAAACGTGAAATAGCAAGCCAGAACCAGGATCATATAGTAAAACGCACCACCACCACTACTGTTGGTGCTGGTTGAGTTGTTGTTATTGTTAGGTGGTGGATTGTTATTATTGGGTAGTATTACGACCGGTACCGGCACACCGACGGCAGAGGGATCCCTGATAATACCATTGGCCTCAC
>JBHHVB010000032.1:0-27236 GCA_046754065.1 Gammaproteobacteria bacterium | reverse complement strand
GGCCGTACTACCTGAATGGCAAAATCGCGGCATTGGAACAGAGCTTGTTAAGGAAGGTCTGAGGCAATGTCTCGAAGCAGGAATCGATGCCGTTTTTGTATTGGGATACCCAGAGTACTATTCCCGATTCGGTTTTCAATCGTCAATAAAGTTTGGTATTGAGTCTGATTATGAGGTGCCACCCGAAGTATTTATGGTGACCGAGCTAACTGGTGGATGTTTGGAGCAATGCACGGGAAAGGTGCTTTACCATCCGATTTTTGATCAGGTTTGAATGCCCTGTGAGTAGGAGGTTATTCAATTACCGTGCTTGCAATCTCAAATCCGTTAATTCAAATGGATCACTATAAATATCATCTAACCGGGCACCTTTCAGGTATACAAGTTTTTGTGTGCTGTGAACCATATCCGGAATTCCACACAGGTATACGCGCCAGTTCGTAAGATCTTCGTGTTTCGTTATTGCAATATCATTCGCTCGTCCTGAAAGAAACCCATCGATTCGCTGGTCACTGGACAGGCAGGGCGTGTAAAAAAATCTCTCATGTAGTTTATCCAGTTTGCATAGGTAGTCATGAAGGTAGAGTCCTTCCTGATACCGACTGCCATGATAAAGATAAATGTCTCCCTTGTGATGATTGAATAACGCGTCTCGTATAATGCCGAGCAGCGGAGCAAGGCCAGTCCCGTTGCCGATTAGCAACATAGGTTGAGACTGGTTCCCAGTCAGATAGAAACAGGAACCGTTTGGACCCTGGTAATCCAGCTTGTCTCCAATACTTAAACTGTCAAAGATCCAGTTACTCATCTTGCCATTTGTCTTGCGGTTTACATGAAGTTCCAGCAGGTTATGTTGTTGAGGATGGCTCGCCAGAGAATAACTGCGTATCAGGCCATCTTTTCTTCTTAGATTGATGAATTGTCCGGCGTGGTAATAAAGTGGCGTCGAGGATTCGAGCAGTAGTTTGCAGACCTGCAGGTTAATGAGCTCCTTCTCTCTAACCACGACTCGGCCAAAAAGATCGGATTCATTACCCAGCGTATACGTGCTGTTATCCTCGGGAAAGCATTGGCAGGCTAATGCATAACCCAGTTCGCGTAATGTGTCTCTTAATCCAGCCTGGGCATCAGTATTAATGTTTCCGTTTTTACACTGCACCATGCATGTTTTACATACGCCATTTTTGCAGGAGTAGGGTATTGATATGCCTGCCTTGAGTAGGGCATCAAGAACAGATTCATCCTTGTCACAGTTAAATCGCTTGTCGTTAAACGTAAACTGAGTCATTGGCTATGTCACTATTTATCTTCTTTGATGGATCTAAGAAGGAGGCGCATTTTTGTGCTTATCGCTATATTCCTGTCCCGCTTATTATGATCGCCTGTAATCTGAATGTGAAGGTGATAATCAATTTGTTCCCCTGGACCAAGTAAGGCGCATGCAATAACATGACTTACGGGGTATTCTGACTATTTTGGTCGGCAATTATTAGCGATGACATAAACTGGATATTGGCGCAATATTGGAAGGAGGTTTTTTCTCTGATTTGGTTATGTGGGATATTCTTGATTAATTCGCTATTCCCGCTCAAGAGGGAATGGCATTTGTAGTACTGATCAGGGTAACCGTTAGACTAGTATGTGACGTATAAATCGAAGGACAAAGATGAATAACCGGAACTTTAACCGTACAGTTTATGCAAGCGTTCTCTTATTTATCCTTGGTGGTGGAGGTATTGTTTGTGCAGCAGATTTGCTTGAACCGGTGCTTAAAGACAGGGGGCGGCATTTTCAAACCGAATCCGAAATCGTTCCGGTGTTCGACGATGGTATTCACGATCCCGATAATCATGCCGTGGATGTGTTGCAGCCTCCTTACGAGGCCTTGATCGATTTTCCGCGGGATAACGCGGGAATTATTGACTGGATTCAGGCGGTTAAGCAGGGGTTTATCGAGCCAAGAGCCGATATAGATGGTAAGACACAGAAACAGACGCTTGATAAAGATATTATCTTCACTGACACCGGCGCGATGCCTCATGTAAGATTCCCACATCTGTCACATACGTTATGGCTGGATTGTTCCAACTGTCATCCCGCTATTTTTATTGAAAAGAAAGGCGCAAATAACATAGCGATGAACGATATATTGACAGGAAAGTACTGTGGATTATGTCATGGTAAAGTTGCGTTCCCGCCAACATTGAATTGTATGCGTTGTCACTCAATGCCAAAAAAAACAATGAATTAATATGAATCTATTTTTTCTGTACGACCTTTTTTAGTGGTGATAGATTAATTTCATCAAAAACGGTTTCTCCGCGCGCGCTCAGGACCATGCTAATGGCATTTGCGATATCTTCCGCTTCGATGAAATTGGCATCATCTTCGCCTGGCTGAAAATCGAGTTCATCAAAAAAACCGGTTTTTACCATGCCGGGATTAATAATGGTGACGCGGACGTGATTGCGGGCACATTCATCACGCAACGCTTGTGCTAATCCACGTAACGCAAACTTGCTGGCACAGTAGATAGCGCCTTTTCGACTACCGGCCAGTGCGGCCTCCGAGCCGATGAATATGACGTCACCACGCTTTTTTCGTTTTAATTCCGGTAAAAAAGCTCGGGTAACAAATGCCTGGCTGATAAAATTCAGATTCAACAGTTCCCTTATCTGCTGATAGGAAAACTCCTCCAATGAACCAAACTGTCCCCTGCCTGCACAACAGATAATCCCATCAATGCTTGAGTAAGCGGTTTTGAGTGGCTCCAGATGATGTGGCAATGCATCCAGGTCAGATAGATCCAGTTCAACAGGATAAAAATGTTCGTCAGAGATTTCAGATTTTCTAAAATCACGCGCCAGGGCAACGATTTCGTGTCCTTCTTCCAGAAGATGCTGGCACAACGTGTTACCGATTCCTGAGCTTGCACCGGTAACCAGTAACAGTCTGCTTTTGCTAGCCATTAGCGAAAGAATCCTCGGAATCGGTTTTAGCGAAATTCTGAACTTCAAACATCGGTAGCTTGCGTGAGGGTGGTGTACAGGAGAAGAACAGGCTTTCTGGAACATGTTTGATAATTTCATCTCTACAGAAAGTCAGCAGTTCATTTTCAAGTTCTGACTGGTACGAGTACATGCCGTCTCGTTCACTAACAGGGCCAGCGAATAGTTTCTCATCGGGAAATAACTTTACAATGTTTTTAAAGTAAGCCTTCGGGACCCGAAATGCGCCGAGGCTGATCGAGTGAATAAACCCTCCGTTGACGGTTGCGAATATCTGTTCGAACATTTTTCTATATAACAATCGATAATCTGGATGGTAAATGAGCGGGTCAATCCTCAATCCAAGCAGCCAACCCTTATTCTGCAATTTAGCCATTGCCTCCAGTCTGCGTTCGAATACGGGCACACCATGCTCCAGTGACCTGGAAATTTCTTCAGGCGTAAAACTGAACGCAACAATACAATTATCCAAAGGTTCAGTTTTTAACAATTTGCGAATTTGTGTGCTTTTGGTACGCAGTTCTATCCAGGAATCTGGAGATCTGGCAAATAGAGAAAGAAAGTGACTGACAAATCCGGTGACGGGTTCGAATGCCAGGCTGTCGCAATCGTAACCGGTAAAAAAATAACTGCCTGGATGTTTGCGAAACTTGTTTTCAATGGCGGTCTCAAAATCCTCGTAATTAACGAACACAACGTGGTGGGCAGATCGGTACATGCCCTGCAGGAAACAATAGCGGCAATCGTAAACGCAATTAAGCATATGGGAGAAATAGAAATTGTTTTTTCCGCCAATGCCATAACCCTCTGGTGCGTCAAGCACGAGATTATCGTGTTTGCGCGCGAGAATAAGCGCGGGTTGTTTTTTCTGTAAGCGGAAATTTTGAGCCTTTCTGTTAAAGATTTCACCGTAATGGTCGCAAGGGATCAATACTGCATCAGGGTATCTGTCACAAATGGCCTTCGTTCTGGGGTGGTCTTTGATCGTGTTTTCAATGTATATGATTTTCATGATGCATAGTCTGCCACCGACATAAGTCGGCTTTCCAGGTAGTTTAATACATCTTCGCTGTTTTTCAGTGTTGAGAGTTGGCCGTTCCAGAGGTCCAGGTCCGGGTATAATGTTTCCCAGCGTCTTAATAAGGCATCCAGTTGATGACGCTGATAATGGGTGAAATGCCAGTTTTTCATGAAGGTCGATATGTGTCTGGGCTGACGGTATATTGATGACAATTCATTAGCCAATGAAAGCAGCTCATCACTGATGCACGCAATAGTTGATAGCTGATTTTCGATTAGTTTCGATGCGAAATCCTTGGTTATCTGGTCAGTGGATTGAGTTTGATTATCCGAAACAACTTTCAGACTATGAACCAGCTCAATTAAGGAGAATCGACTGGCAGCGTGGAAGAATCCGGATGCTTCCATATCATAAAGTCCCTGCTCCTGGTAAGACGTCTCAGGTTCTTCAACGGTTATCAAAAGATCTGTTTTACATGGGGGAGGGAAAACAAATGTCGGATACCATTGCTTGTGATTCGTCCAGTCAATAACTTTGTTAGCGAGGACGGCGTCGCCGACATCCCGACTCGAGTTTCCGGCAATACCTAGATTGAGCCACGCGGCCTGAGTTTCAGGGTAATTCAACCCGTGGAGTAAGGCGGTAGCTGCTGTTGCGTTGAATTTGCCTGCACCGGATATGATTAACGAGATACCGTCGTCATTACTGTACAACTTGAACGCGGATTTTTTATGATGATTCCGCAAACGAAAATGTTTAATGAGGGGTCGTGCCTCACAGGGTAACGCGATCACAAGATTCAGTTTCATTGGTGATCTGTATCCGCATGAGAGTGAGCAAGGATTTTATTCTTCATGTTTCTATAATACTCAATTTCATGCCATTTATTTCTTTTTTCTGCACCAGTCAGATAAATATCAATTTTCTTCATCAAGACCTCTATCGCTGCAGACGATTGTTTATCGGTTAGCGTCCTGGATTCAATTATATTCATCAGTGACGCAATTCTAAACCGGTCCATTCCCCAGTATTTTTTCGACAATTGATCTCCATGCCCGCCATATTTTATCGTTAGTTGTTCGTCAACCAAATGAACAGGATGTCGGGAACAAATGCGTAACCACATATCGTAATCCTCGCAGGCAGGAAGATTAACATCAAACAGTCCGATTTCATCAAACAGCGTCCTGTGAATGATAACTGACGACGGTGAGATTGCACATAATGGCAGGCACTGTTCAAAAATAGATCCGTCAGGTTTTCTGTGCTTGCACATGGGGTTAACACGCTTACCATTGCGAATCCAGATTTCGTCCGTATGGATGATCTTCACTCCCGCTTTACAATCGATGACCGCCAATTGTTTTTCCAGTTTTTCAGCTGCCCATTCATCATCCGAGTCCAGAAACGCAAGCCATTCACTGCAAGCATAGCGAATACCGTGGTTCCTTGCGGCGCTTACCCCTGCGTTTGGTTGAAAAAGATAGGTTGCATTGGGAAAGTTGTCTGTGACGGCCAGGCGTGTGTTGTCTGAAGACCCATCATCGATAACAATCACCTCCTTGGGCTGAAGTGTTTGCGAGTAAACGCTGTCGAGCGCTCTTTTGATCAAGTTTTCGCGGTTGAAGGTCGGGATGATGACAGAAACGGTAGGCATGATACTATCCAGCCAAATATCTGCTATAATCGCCGCCGGTTAAGCGTGCTGGAAGTTCCGGTTCGCTTGCAATCCACGGAGTAAAGAGTCTGACTTCAAGAAACATGGTAGTTAAATGCTGACAAGAAAAACAATCCCGATTGTACCAGAAGATGTCACACATGAGACCAAGTGTGATTATTGTTATGATTCAAAATGTTGCACGTATTACACTGAGCAACTGCAAACGCCACGTTCCAAACATGATTTCGATCATTTGTTGTGGCAAATTTCACACAAGAATACCCAAATTTATAAGGATGAAGATGGATGGTATTTATTGGTGAATAATGAATGCCTGCATCTGTTAAAAAATGGCCGTTGTGGCATCTATGAGTCACGTCCCGAGGTTTGTCGCGAACACTCGAACGATTTTTGTGAGCTCGATCAACCAGCGGAAGAGGGCTTTGATTTGTTCTTTGAAAATTACGATGCCTTGTTAAAGTATTGTAAAAAACGCTTCAAGACATGGGGTCAGTAACTAGTCGTCAACCGGTATCAAGTCCTTAAAGTTCCTGACCGCGAGAAATTCCTCTGTATTGATTGGTGCCAGTTTGGTATCCGGGTGTTGCACCGCAAGTAGATGTTGGATTCCCGCCTGTCTTGCTGACCGTAGCACATCCAGGTTATCGTCAATTAGCAACGTGTTTTCCCCGTAAAAAGGTTCAATCTGGTTCAGCGCACTCCAGAATGCCGGTGATTCCTTGGGCAATCCTACATCGTGCGCACATACGACTGAATCCAGGTTGTTCGCAAGCTGGGTCATCTTCATCTTCAGCTTCAGGCTTTTTTGGTGCGCATTGGTTACCAGGATGGTGCGTTTCTGATGCGCATTTGCCCATTTTAGAAATTCGATCACATGCGGATGGAAAGCAATAAGATGGGCAATTTCTTCTTTTAGAACCATGATATTCAGGTCTAGCATCTGTTCCCAATAATCAATACAGTACCAATCCAGAGTCCCCCTGACGGCATGATATTTTGAGATTAACGTATTTTTGGCCGCCTCAATATCAAGGCCATGTTTTTCCCCAAAACTTTTGGGCAGATGCTCAAGCCAGAAATGATTGTCGAAATGCAGGTCCAGTAAAGTGCCATCCATATCCAGCATGACGATATCAATTGTATTCCAGTTAATCATTTGTAATTTAAAACGTGGGGCTTTAAGACAGAAAGTACTATAATACGAGTTCTGATTATGCGCGAGAAACCAAAAATACTAAATACCGAAACGCTGGCCCGGACCCGGATTTTCCACGTTGAAAAGCTGGATCTGGAATTTTCAAATGGGACCAGAGTAGAGTATGAGCGTCTCAGGAGCAAATCGGGTGGTGCAGTACTGGTTGTACCGATGCTGGATGAAGAAACGGTTTTAATGATTAGGGAATACGCAGCAGGCGTAGGAAGGTACGAGCTGGCCCTGCCCAAGGGCAGGGTTGAGAAGGATGAGTCATTAGTTGATGCTGCAAACCGTGAATTAATGGAAGAAATAGGTTATGGTGCCAATCAACTCAGGCAAATCAGTTCATTGACTGTTGCGCCGGGTTATATGGGGCATACAACACATGTTATATTGGCTGAAAACCTGTTTGAACGAAAATTGCAGGGTGATGAGCCTGAAGAAATAGAAGTAGTACCCTGGAAGCTGAGTCAAATTCAAGAATTGTTGACGCTTGATGATTGTACTGAGGCGCGAAGTATTGCTGCGTTGTTTTTGGTAAGAGATCTATATAAAGAAATGTAAAGGTAGAGAAATGGCAAAGTTAGAAAACCCCTGTGAACTCCTCGAACCAGTTAGTGCTTTGGCAAACGATGCAGGGCAGAGAATAATGTCGATCTACAACAAAGGGTTCTCGGTTCAACAAAAAGAAGACCGTTCTCCGCTTACCGAGGCCGATATGGCTGCGCATAACGCCATTGTGGCAGGACTTTCGCTGTTAACACCCGAAATTCCGATACTTTCGGAAGAATCTTCGCAAATTCCGTTTGAGGAAAGATCAAAATGGAATACCTACTGGTTGGTTGATCCTCTCGATGGGACACGTGAGTTCATCAAGCGTAACGGCGAGTTTACGGTTAATATTGCGTTAATTGAAGATCATAAACCCATTCTGGGTGTCATTGTCGTGCCAGTGAGTGGGCTATGTTATTTTGCCTGTAAAGGTAAGGGTGCATTTAAAAAAATGCCTGGCAAGGCACCGGAGCAAATTAAGGTTCGCGCCTATGATCCAAAAAGTATCGTCGTAGCGGGTAGCCGTTCTCATCGAAGCGATGGCCTGAGTGCCTTTCTCGCAAATGTTGGTGAACATGAATATATCAGCATGGGCAGTTCTCTGAAGTCATGCCTGGTTGCAGAAGGTAAAGCCGATGTCTACGCCAGAATCGGCCTTACATCTGAATGGGATACAGCGGCGGCACATTGTATTGTCGAGGCTGCTGGTGGGCGGATAACTGATACCGATATGGATCCACTGCTGTACAATACAAAAGAATCACTATTAAATCCCCATTTCTTCGTCTCGGGCGACTTGGAACATGATTGGTCAAAATATCTGGAGAACTAGTCCGAATCGACTGCAAATCCGATTATTAAGGGACGATTTTCATAACCCAACTGTACTAGTTTGTAGAGCACGGTGGTTTCGCGCCCAGGGCGAGCAGTATTTTTTCCATCAAGCACCACTGGGTGAATCCGGATTGCAACAAATTCGCACCGACAAACGCTGTGAACCATAGCCAGGTTGGCGCCGTAATCAATTCGACATGATTGAACTGCTGCGCTAAGAATAATGACAATAATATAAAGCTGCCGGCGATAATCCTGATTAATCGATCAGTATTCATATATTTATCTCCTTTTTGATAATCAGTTAATTGTTGATGCCTTTTTTCGCTCGGTCAAAAAATAGACCAGCGGTATGACAAACAGTGTCAGTACAGTGGAAGCAAATGTGCCGAAGGCCATCGAAACGCCCAGGCCGCCAAATACCGGATCTGAAATCATAATTGCGGTACCGACAATAATCGCCAGTGCAGTTAGCAAAATGGGCCTCGCCCTTACAGCGCCAGCCTCAATGACAGCATCGTTTAACGGTGTTCCGGCTTCTCGATTAGCGAGGATGAAATCAATTAATAGCAGGGAGTTTCGAACGACGATACCAGCCAGGGCAATCATGCCGATCATTGAGGTCGCAGTGAAAGGTTGGCCGGTGATCAGGTGTCCTGGGAAGATTCCAATCATGGTTAACGGTATTGCGCCCATCACGATAAGCGGGAGTCTTAAGTTTCCGTAATAAGCGACGAGTAGCAGAAATATCAGCATGAGCGCGACGATAAAAGCGGCGCCAAGGTCACGAAACACGTCAAGCGTTAACCGCATTTCGCCATCCCATAGTAATTTGTACTGGTAGGTTGCATCCGGCGTAGTCCGAGTAAACCGCATGCCGCCTGTTTGTAGCATGGTGCCCGGCAGTAACTCCTGATTATCGAGCTTCTTGTCCAGATCAAGTAATGGATAAACCTGTGATCCCGTTTTAGGTTCTGCAGAAACATAGGCTACTGGCTGGCCATCTTTGGTCAAAATGGGTTTACCAATAACAACTTCCTCAATATTTGCTATTGATGCGACTGGTATCTGTTGACCCGTGGCGTTGGTTATAAACAGGCGATCCAGGTCGCGTGGCGCAATCCTGAAGTGTCTGGGAATTTGGGTGCGAACATTTATCGGATGTCTTTCGATATCAGAGTGCAACGTGCCAATGTCAAAACCTTTTACAAAATCGTGTAATAATTCTCCGACTTTGGCAGCGTCTATACCCGTTGTAGCCGCCTTTTCCTTGTCAACGCTTACCCGGTATTCAATTTGATCATCTGTTACCGAGTCATCAACATCCACGACATCCCATGTCTGATGAAAAAATTTTCTTACCTCTTTCGCTAATTCTCGCGAAGTTTGGTAATTCGGGCCATAGATCTCAGCAAGCATGGTTGCCCGAACGGGTGGACCCGGCGGGTCTTCAACCAGTTTGATATTGGCCTTGGGGTATTTTTTGATAACGGGTGATAATTTGTTGCGTAGATCCATAACGATGTCTTCAGACATCATGGAACGCAAGTGTTTATCGATAAGATTGACCCTGATTTCGGCGATGTGTGAACCGCGTTTGGCCGCCGCACCCCGCAACATACCATTAAAATCGACCGGCCCTGCAATGCCGCTAAATGTCTGGTAGTTCTTTATCATCGGGTGGGTTCTTAATATGTCGCCGATTTCCCGGGTAACCGCATCGGTTATTTCAAGGGGGGAGCCCTCGGGTAGATCAATCGTCATATTGAACGTGTTTTGGTTTCCTTTTGGTAGCATTTTTAGCTCAACGGTACCGGGCGTCATGGGACCGTTGATTCCGGATGGCCTGATGAATTGCCAAGCAGGTTGCCAGATTGCAGCGAGAAAGAGTAAACACAGAAGAATCCAGAATATTAGCCTCCAGCGTTTGAGCTCAATCAGTGGTGTGGCAATTATTTTATACAGTCTTTGTAATCGATTACCTTCATTGTGCGCAACTTTGTTAACGTCAGAATCTGTAATTGAGTGACGCATCCAGCGTTGTGCCAACCAGGGGGTTAGCATATAGGCAATGACCAGGGACGCGAGCATGGCTACAGGTGTATTAAACGGTATGGGTCCCATATAGGGGCCCATCATGCCGGTTACGAAGGCCATCGGGATAAATGCGAGGACAACTGCAAAGGTGGCGACGATGGTTGGGCGTCCTGTTTCGTTGGTCGCTCTGATAATCAGTGATGCCTTTTCTGTAACAGAATTAATACCCTTTTTAAGGTGTCGGTGGATATTTTCCACAACGACAATTGCGTCATCAACCAGTAGTCCAAGAGCCAATATTAATGCAAAGAGCGTGATTCGGTTGATAGTCTGGTCTGCGAGCAGGCCAACTGCCAGTACGATGAAGAGTATCAGAGGAATGTTTAACGTGACGATGCTTGCCTCTCGCCAGCCCAGAAATAAAAGCAGAATGACTATGACGGAGAATATTGCGATACTCAGGTGTTCAATGAGCATATTTACCGCGGCGTCAGCTTCTTTCCCCGAGTTACGTGTCACCGTAACCTTAATATTATCGGGTATAAAATCCCCTCGCAAATCTTCCAGTTTGTTAACAATGCTGTTGGAGACAACAACAGCGTTAGTGCCCCGCTTTTTTGCGAGTATCAATGTTACTGCAGTCTGTTCTGGTTCGTCGGGTAAGGCTGTCCTGTCAGTTGCCGGACCAAACCCAATTCGATGCGTATATTCAATTTCACCTGGGCCATCATTGATCGTGGCGACATCGCGCAGGTAGACAGGTCGTCCTCCATTAATTGCAATGACAATGTTTCCTACCTCTTTAGCAGAGTGTAGAGATGCTGATAAACGAATACGCTTGACCTGGTTATTATCAATAGCAGTACCGACTGGCATGTCGATATTGTCAGCGCTCAATGCCTGATGGAGCGCAGACAGTGATATGCCGCGATTTGAAAGAAGACCGGGGTCAATGTTGACGGTCACTGTCCTGTTGCGGCCACCAATAATATCCGTTACAGATATACCTTCAAGGGGGGTGAGCTGTTCATTAACGCGCTCCGCAATCTGGTTGAGTTCCATGTCGTTATATTCATTACTCGATAACGTAATGGCGATAATCGGTACATCGTCCACATCAACGGGTTTAACCAATGGCTGGGAAGCACCGGGCGGGATTCGATCAAGGTTATGCATAACGCGGTCGTATAGTTTGACCAGACTTGCCTCCTTGTCCTCGCCAACCTCGAACTGAACGGTGACAACCCCCAGAGAATCATTAGCCATGCCGTAGCTATGATCAACGCCGGGCATTTCACGTAATACCCGCTCGAGAGGGCGAACGATCAAATTATGAACTTCATCTGGCGTTGCGCCCGGCATTTTTACGATGACGTTCGCTGCTGGTACGTCAATCTGCGGATTTTCTTCACGTGGCGTAATAATCAGGGCAATCAGACCGATCAAAAAAATGAGCAGACTAACGATGGGGGTTATGTTTGTTCCCATTGCGGCCCTGCCTAACAGACCTGCAATATTCAGAGAGGGCTCTTTCATTGCTGGAGCAGGGTTTGTGTGTTAACAGATGAACCCGTTCCAGAAAGAATCCGATTTCCGCTAAAAATCGGGGTGTCGCTTGAAATGACGATTCGATCACCGTTATGTAGGCCAGAAACGACCTCGATAGCGTCTTCCAGTATTCTGCCAGTTCGAATCATACGAAAATGTGCGAGGTCCTGATCATCGACAATATATACGCCCGGGATGTCAGCCCTTGAGTGGATAGCAGCGGCAGGGATAACAATTGCCTGTTTAAATCCGACAATAAACTCAGCGCGGGCAAACATGCCGGTGCGAAGGTTCTTGGTGTCTTCGGGGGTAATTTTTACCATGAAGCTATGGGTAGCAGCATCGGTAGCGGGCACGACCTGGGTCACAATGCCTTTGATTTGTTTATTGATGGCGTCGACAGAAATTAACGCTTCTTTTCCAATCACTACGTCGTTGGCCAGGTCTTCCTTAATATAGGTTTTGAGGACGATATTGTCTGGATCCTCTATGGTTAGAATGGCTGTGCCCGGAATGGCGATATCTCCGGCCTGCTTGTGCCTGTTTATCACGATACCGCTCACAGGAGATTTTAATTCGGCGTATTGCTTTTCGATCTTGATTCGTTCCACGGTTGCCTTTGCAGCCTGGTGCTCCTGGGACGCAAGCTGCAACCCAAGTTCTGCTTTTGTAAAAAGATTGGCGGCGACCAGCTTCTTTTCAAATAATTTTTTGAAACGGTCGAAGTCAATCCTGGCCTCTGCTTCGTGCGCTTTTGCCTGCGAGAGTCGGGCATTGGCCTCAACCAGGCGCGCTTCGATTTCAGTAGGGTCAATCGTCAATAATAGTTGGTCTTTGCTGACGCGGTCTCCTTCTTTGACACGCATATCTTTGATGAATCCCATCATACGAGAAGCGATATCAACCCGGTCATCAGTGATTAACGTGCCGGTTGAGACATATTTTTCGTCAACGTTCTGGTAGTTTAGGCTGAGTACCTCAGCGTATAACTGTATTTTCTTGGCAGGCGCGGTAGATGTTGAGTCCTGGCTACACGCAAAAATCAGGCATGACATCGTTATAATGAGTAATATTTTCATAATATCAGAGTCAGGTTTTGTCAGAGGGGCAATAGACAGATTTCAGGGTCGTGACGATACGTTTAATATCGGGATCAGCCAGAGAATAGAACACATGTTGGCTTCGTCGTTCGCAATTCAGGATACCAAGCATGCGGAGCTTGGCAAGATGCTGTGACAGGTTGGGTTGCGAAACCCCGGTTGCGGATAACAGGTCGCTGACGTTCATCGGTCCATCAGCCAGGTGGCAGATTATCTGTAAACGTAGTTCATGCGCTATCGCGCGTAGCAATTGCACGGTCTCTTTAAGCTGTTCTTCCGGATATTCAATCATGTAGATTATAATATAATAATTTAAGAATATAAGCAAAAAAATATAATCACTTTGAATAAAATGGTAGAACTCATGGTAAAGGCTGAAATGTTTTAAACATCCAGAAAGGATGCAAACGAATCAATTCAGTATGATCGGGAAATCACGGCATTTTACAATCAAAAAAAAGCCCGGACAGTTAATGAGGGGAAACCATCCGGGCTACACAGCAAAAAAAGGGAGAAGCTGTTAAGAAAGTGTCTTGAGCTCCACCTCGTATGCGTTTAACTGGGTTCCATCCCAGCTGCCTTTAGCCTCGATACGCAATCCGCTTTTTAATAGCTGGCTGTTGCCATGCTCAAATAGTGCGCTACTCACGTCAATTTGAACCTCAATACCTCCGGGCAGGAAATATTCCGCGAAGATCAGGTTTAAAGTGACAACATTGCCTTCGATTGAAGCGATAACGCCTTCGACTTCAGCGCGGGGAACTGACCCTGTCAGACTGGTGCCACAGCCAGACTTGATTTCAATAGTATACGCAATGACATTACCGCTGGTTGTGTCCTTGGTGCCCTTAACCTTTACGGAAGCGCCTTCCTTAAGGCATTCAGCATTACCATACTTGTACCAGGCATTCGAAATATCAATATCAATGGTGCCAGATGACTGACCAACGAGATGGTTTGATTGAGTCAGGTTAATGCTTAAAACGTTATCTACGACGCTTGCAACGACCCCCTTGAGTTCAGCGTAGCCGTTAGGGTGGTGATCACCATTAAAACCGTGATCGTCATCCCAGTGCGGTATCCCACCCTCAATTTCAACTATGATCGCGGTAAATACCGGGTCTTCCCAGGTGCCCTTGATCTCTACCCATTGTCCTTCGGTCAATGAGTCCAATGATCCTTTGGTAAAGTGACCATTAGCCACATTGCTGATTTCCATTGTTGTACTGGAAGGAAGAAAGTCCGCATCACGTACATCGAGCACAAGTGTTGTTCCATCAAAACTGACTACAACCCCTTCTACTTCGGTAGCTGCCCTGAATACTGATGAGCCAGAGTCATCGTCAATCTTGGCGCTTATTGCGCTCAGTGTCATCGTGTCGGCATCATAACTACCGTAAGCCTCAATTTTCTGATCGATCGACAATGCACTCGTGTCTCCGCCTACCTTTCCGGTGTATTCACTGAAAATAGTAGCGGTCGCCTGTAAAACGACGGTGATGGTATTCCCGAATCTGTTTTGTATCGTGAATGTTTGAGCATCAACAATCTCGTTTATGCGTCCTTTTACTTCACCATGGTTAAGGCTGATTTGTTTAAGTTGATTGCGATCGAGAAAAGCCAGTACAGGGGTTACCAGTCCGGTTGCCGGATCATAGGTAAATTGTTTCAGATCGAAGTCGAATCCGATATTGGTCATCCCGCCTGCTGTAATCGTTACGCTGCCTGGTACGCTAATAACCTTGGGGTCACCTGTCGCGTTAAACATGGCTTGAACGGTTTGACCCAACTTGTCGATAAGCGTGACATCGTTTGCCAGAGTGATCTCAAAATTGCTGTAGTCACCAGCAATCAGATCTTGCGTACTCAATAACGCTGCAACACCATTCAGCTCTGTAAGGTTAACAACCTGTCCAGCGGTATCTTCAAAGAGAACATGTTGCTGCGCGGTGCTGTCTTCTGCGGTTACCTTGAGGACGGTAACCCAGACCTTCGCATAGTCCTGCGACATATCGTCGGTGATCATGACTGACAAGGCCCCGATATTTGAAACTGACGAGTTGTTTTCACCATTTGTAACTGACGAACTGCTTCCGCCACCGCCACAGGCTGTCAGCACCAGCAGTAACAACGGTAGAAATAAGTGCCTGATTATCATAATATTATCCTCCTGAGTAATCTAAAAATGTTTCCTGGGTAATTATGAAATCCTTACGGTTGGCTATGCGGGTAAATTTGACGGCATGGCCATTAAAATCATCATTAATTGGGAATATATTCCCAAAATCGGGTATTGTCAAGGCCGCTGGTCTCAAAAAAGCAGTCTTAATCTGAGCTTAAGGAACAGGGTTGCAACCGAGCCAGTCTGGCTTTGGTAGGCCAAGTCATGGGAAACAGAAAATAGTCCTGAACAATATTCAGGCTTCATGTCAGAATACTTGAACGGACCTTATAAGGCCAGTGCTCTACAAAAGATCAAACGTGAAATTTATTCTACGTGGAAGGTACTACGATGCTGTCTTTTTATGAGGTTAAATATCAGTAGAAGCATTAAAGGGGATAGGGTCCAGGTTGTCAGTGCGCCACTTCCCTTCTTTTTCTTCTTGGTGGTAGCTGGCTTCACCTGGGTGGTGATGGTGGCGTCGTCGTCTAGAGGATTAGTATCGTTGCCCTTAACAAAGGTCACATGGGCCTTGTGAGTGAATGACCCCGTCGCGGTCGGCAGGAAGGTGATTGGAAATGTAATCGATCCACCGCCGGTGATGCTTGCTGTGGTTGAACAGGTAATGATTCTGTTAACGATGGAACTGCACTCCGCATGTTTACTGACGAGTGTATAGACAAAGTTCGGATCAATTTCAAACGTAACTTGCATACTGCTGTTAGGTATCGTCGCTGAGCTGGTAACCTTGACCTCATATTTCAGGTTCTTGTTGACTTCCGCCGTATTGGGGTCTTGTGCGATTTTGACCGCCAGATTGGTCTGTTGAACAGTCTGACCGAGGTCCTGAATCGTGGTTGTGATAACAACTGGACTATCATCATCTGCAACCGAGTCCACATCGATATTCGGATCGGCTGCGCTGGCAGTGACCTGCAGGGTGCCAACACTATTCGGGTTGATGCGTATAACGATATCATCACTCTCATTGCCATTCAGGATTTTACCGGATTTCGATGTACAGGTGACAGTGATATTGCCATCATCACTACAGGTAAACTTGTCTGAGGTATTGCTGATGTAGTTGACACCGACGTTTTCAAATAATACTGGCACAGTGATTGAAGACAAGGGTGACGGGCCATTGTTGGTTACCGTAATCGTATAATCGGTGTCCGCATCCATATAGGCAGGATCACTGGACTCTCTAATGTTGACATCCAGATCGGCGCGGATCTCTACAACCGTACTGTCCGTTGCCTGGTTGTTCGCCGGTGCCGGATCACTACCCTTAAAGTTAACCGTTGTGGTACCCGTAATGGTGCCTGATGCGGTGGGCACTGCTGTAATAGTAACGGTAATATCGTTAGCCGGTGAGCCGCTGTTCATATCACCGAGATTACAGCTTACCGGTTTCGTTGTGGCACAACTACCCTGGGTTGCTGTTGCAGTGACCGCATTCACGCCGGTGCCGAGATCGACGGTTAGTTCGACATTGCGTGCCGTACTGCCGGTGTTGCTAACCGTTAAGGTATAGCTAATGTTTTCACCCGCCAATACCGGATTAGGCGTCATAACTAACGCGATGGCTACATCCGTACTGGTTTCTACCTCGGTGGACTCCTGAATACTGGTGTTATTGACCGGGTTAATGTCGGTTTCAGTAGCGTTCGCCGTCGCGGTATGGGTTTGCGTGCCAGCCGTATTGGCCGTCGTGGTTATGCTGAATGACTTACTAGCGCCTGCGGCCAGGCTTGCTTCAGTACAGGTCACCGGACCGGCACCGCTGCATCCAGCCGAGGCTGATACATAGGTCACGCCTGCTGGCAGGGTATCGACGACTGAGACATTATTGGCTGTAGCCGGACCCTGATTGGTTACCGTCACCATATAGGTCAGAGTCGAGCCCACTGATACAGGGTCAGGGGTATCAGTGATGCTGACTGCCAGATCTATCGTGCCGGTCGATGCATTTTCATAAGCACCCCGGTCACATTCGGCAGTCGTGCTACCGTCGCCATCCTGCGGGCGGGTCACACCGCGTTGGTCGGTTGCCGGACAATCAGCATTATTACCACTGTCGGTTGCCGGACTGGCGGTTGGTAATTCGTGTACCGCTGTTGGTCCACCCTTGTCCGATGCCAGTGCAACCAGTAATGGATCAGTGGTATTTATGTCGCTGCCGCCGGTTAAATTACAGCTGTTATCACTATCCAGGTTATAGTCACCGGACGTGATCAGATTGGTTGAACCGCCGCAATCATTACCGCCACTTTGCTGATTGGCGATAATACTCTGCTTCAGGTTTACCGAACCGGACGTGAAGACATAAATGCCGCCACTGCCCAGGCTCGCAAAATTGTCGGTTATCGTGCTGTTTTCTATTTTAACCGTTTTCCGGGTATGAATTCCGCCGCCATCGCCGAGGTTTGCGCGGTTAGCGCTAACAGTGCTGTTGATCAATGTGAGCTGGTTTCCAGAAGTATCGGGTCCTGTATTATGGATGCCGCCACCACCACCCTGGCCGGCAGTATTGTTGGTGATGACGCTATTGCTGATCGTCATCCCGGCGCTATTGGCGATACCGCCACCAATTTGTCCGCCGTTGTTTCCATCAATGGTACTGTTGGTGATCGTCATTTTTCCGTTGGCATTGTTTATCGCTCCACCGCCACCAAACCCTTGATTGAGTTGTAACAGACTGTTATCGATCGCCACCGTACCCAAATTGTTACCGATGCCTCCTCCGAGGCTGCCCTTGTTTCCCTTGATGGTTGTGTAATCGAGGGTAAGCAAGCCGCTATTAGCGATACCACCTCCCATTTGATTCGCCGATTCATTGTTGTTTACGCTGACGTTCTTCATCGTTAGTGTGCCGGCATTCTGGATCCCGCCACCTGATACGGTGGTAAAACCATTGATAATGGATAGTCCGGAAATCGTTACCGTAGCGCCATGAATATCAAAGACGCGATCAGTCTTGTTGGCGTCGATTGTGGTGAGCGCCGTGCCGGTCAGGTCTTTACCAGCACCATGCAGGGTTACGTCATCGGTAATATCCAGGTCACCACTGGCAGAGAGTTCCTCATTAATGCCGTTAACACTAAATATGTAAGTATTTTGCGAGTTCGGGAAAACAATCGAATCGGTACCTGGCCATGCATTGGATTCCTGGATGGCCGCTCGCAGGGTGCAGACCGCACCGCTTGTTGCGCAGATCCCATCGCCGGGGTTTTGATCAACTGCATCGGAAATCGAGTCAATAGTGAAAGTAAAACTCGATGCCTGCTGGACAAACAACAGGCATAAAAAGAAAACGGAAATTTGGATAGTTCTATTGAGCATGCGCGCAGTGCTGTTGAAAAACATATAGGTTCCTCGGAATACGGCGTGAGAATTAACTCGCATCCATACTGAATGGCCCGTTGATTATACCATGTTCACGTACAAAAATCACCCTTAAATTCTTTAATAATCACAAAGTTAGCGAGAAATTTTAATAATATTTTGATGTCGGTATTGTAAGTATTATCGACAGAATTCAATTTTAGAATAGCTGTTTTCTAGATTTTTTCCGATTTTAATCAATATGTCACTGCTAGATCTGCATTAGTCGATTAAATCAAGGAAGAACCCGTTAATCCTGCGAATGGCCTGAAGAGCCGGAGTTAATGAATGGCACACTCCCAACGCGGTGTGTTGGCTAGCATATGACCTGCCTTTATTTGATCAACGGCTGGGGAGAAATAATAACCCTGGGCAGACTCGCATTGAAATTCCTGTAATGTATCCAGCAGGTCATGGGTTTCAACGCCTTCAGCAACAACGCTCATGCCCAGATTATGAGCCATGGCCACAATGGTGCGAACCATTTCCAGGTTATTATCTTTTTTGCTAAATCCACCGCTAATGAACGAGCGATCTACCTTCAGAATATCTATTGGCAAGCGGTGTAAACTGCTTAGTGACGCATAGCCGGTACCAAAGTCATCCATCGACAACTTGATGCCAAGTGCCTTTATCTTGTCAAGCGTTTCGGTGACGTGATCGGAGCATTCCAGAAAGATACTTTCAGTAATTTCGAGGCGTAGCTGATGTCCCTTTATATTGTTCCTGGCAATGATGCCCACAATCTTTTCAACAAGATCAGTTTGCAAGAATTGTTTGCTGGAGAGGTTTACGCTCATAGTCATGTCTTTGGAGATTAAACCACGTTTGATCCAGAGTCCCATTTGTTTACATGCTGTGTTTAGCACATGTTCTCCAATAGGGATAATGAGTCCGGTTTCCTCCGCAGTGGCAATGAACTGGTGGGGTGGTACGAAATCACCATTACGTTGCCAACGCGCCAGCGCTTCAAATCCTGTAATATGTCCATTATTTAGCGAGACAATCGGTTGGTAAAAAACATCAATGTCATCGCGTTCAATTGCGCGGCGTAAATCTGTTTCGAGTGCGTGTTGTTCAACCGCGTCAGTTCTCATTTTGTCGTTGAAAATTTCGTATCGTGCTTTCCCCTTAAGTTTTGCCTGATACATTGCGATGTCAGCGTCTCTAAGCATATCCTCGGGCGCTTCGTAGTCATCGCTACTTAAAACGATACCAATACTTGTTGATAAAAATAATTCGTGACCGTCAACATGAAATGATGCTTTGAGCGATTCCAGGATGCGCTCGGCCACACGGGTTGCTCCGCTTACACCAGAGACATGATCCAGAAAAATGGTAAACTCATCACCGCCCAATCTGATTAAAACGTCTCCCGGTCTGATGCATTCTTTCAGCCGGCTCGCAAAAGATGTTAATAACTGGTCACCGATTACATGACCCAAACTGTCATTGATGATTTTATAGCGGTCAATATCCAGCACCAGTAATGCGAATTGGTATTTATTCTTGATCAGACTTCGTTCAATTGACCGGGGTAGCAAACGCATCAGGTACAGGCGGTTGGGTAGCCCTGTCAGCGTGTCATGTAACGTATCGTGCAGCAGCTTCTCGGATGCCATGCGACGTTCTGTGATATCAGTTTGCGAACCCGCTATACGCGTTGTATTGCCTGATTTGTCTTTTGCCGAAATTCCGCGCACGTGAACCCATCGATAGCTGCTATCCCAGGTCTGGATCCGGTGTTCGTTTTCAAAATATGCTGTTTTCCCATGGTTGTGAGCGTCAATGTCGGCCTTGAGTTGTTCCAGGTCCTCGGGGTGAATCCGGTTAAACCATTCATCAGGATCGCTGCCAATATCTTCATCACGATAACCAAGCATCGCTTTCCACCGTGTGGAGTAATACATAGTGTTATTTACAAAATCCCAATCCCATATACCATCCCTGGCGCCAGCAACCGAGAGAGCATGCCTTTCCTCTGCAGTGCGTAGCGCCAGACTTTTTTGAGAATGGCAAATGCAATGGTAGATAATTCTGGGCAAAAGGTGAGTATTGATATGTTCCTTGAGCAAATAGTCCAGTGCACCTTCCCGTACCGCAAGCTTGGCCAAATGCTCATTTTCGTGGTCAGTTAAAACGATAACTGGTAAATCAGTATGCGCCTTTTGATACTTTTCCACCGCTTCAATACCAAATGAATCGGGTAGTGAAAGGTTTATTAAAACAATGTCAATTGCCTGGTGTTGACTAATCGTTAATCCATCTTCAAGCAATTCAACATGTGAAAGTGAGTAGGGCTGTGGTGATTGTTTAAGTGCGTTCCTGATCAGTTTTGCACTATTTAGATCATTCTCAATTAACAGAATATGCGTGGTCATCAGTATTTCTGGGAAGTCGCCGGATATGTGGCGTAAGCGCTCTGGTTATTTTGTTTGATGCGTATCGACGCTTGGAATTCTATTAGAGGCAATGGTGCTGTATGGCTAGTAATTTTCGATTGAAATACTCCCGGTCGATCAACCATTTGCTAATACATCCACCCTGATTATTTGTGCGCTACGTTAACGCGATACGTAACAGTAGTCAATATAATATCGTTTGATTTGTAACTAGTGGCTTTCAATAGCATCAATCAGCTCTTTGAGGTGAGGCTCGTATCGTCGCCAGCGTTCAATTGAGTTAGTGTAAATGGGTTTTCGCACCTGGTCATAGCTCAACGTGTTTACATAACGTTTATTTTCAAAAAATTTGAGGCACTGCGCATCCCATTCCAGTCCACAAAACTGAACCAGTTCTCTTGATTTGGATTCCTGGTCTGCAATAAGCGCTTCATATTGAATGTCTATGATTGGCAGATCTATATTCGCATGCCAGTGTTCCATTAATCGCAGATATTGCCGATAGTATGTTCCGAGATTTTTCAGGTTGTAACTGTAATCGTGGCCTGTCGTAAAATCATTAATATAGCAGGATAAGCAGGTATCAAGCGGGTTTCGTTTACAGTGAATGATCTTTGCATTCGGAAATAACAACGCTATCAAGCCAAGCCTGAGAAAATTGTGAGGCATCTTGTCGGTAATAAATTCGGCGTTGTTACATATTTCTCTTAAGTGAACAAGATATTGTTGAGCGAGATTATTTAGCTGTTCAGTAGACAGATCCGGAACACAAAGAGGAAAGAGTAATTCGCTATGTACATATTCAGGTAGTTCCCTGGCCATTTCAAGTAAGTTTTTGAGTTCTCCAGCCCCGCAGATGGCAGGGTGACTATCAAGAATCTGCTCAACAAGGCTGGTTCCAGACCGTGGCATGCCAATGATGAAAATCGGATGAATGGCGCCTGGTGTTGCCTTTTCTGTCCTGTGGAAAAAGTCGCTGGAAAAAATATTGATGATGTCATTGATGTGAGCTTCAAATTTATCGATATCAAAATGTGCGTTTCTCAATTTGTTACCGGAATTGAAATATTTAAATGCATCATCATATGCTTTCTTTTTTTCGTAAAGTTGACCCAGTTTAAAATGATAATTCCTTTTTAACTGGTGGTTAAGCGGAATGCCGCTATTGTCCAGAATTGATTCCATCATTGAGGTCGCTTCGTCACATCGGTTGACCTGATGACAGGTTTTACCAAACAAGTAGACAAGCTTTGGGTCTCTGATACCTGAGTCAATCAATGGCAAGACCATTTCACAAGCTTTGTCCAGGTCGCCAGACTTTTCCATTGCAGACGCAATATCAAGCTTAATGCTGAGATTGTCAGGTGCGAGCTGCGACGCAAGTTTGAGACTGTCAACGCCTTCATCAAGGCGGCCCACGTTCAATAAAGCAGAACCCAGGTTCTGGTGAGCGATCGCATTAGACGGGTTCAATTTGATAGCGTGGTAGTAACATTTGATTGCATCGTCAAACCGATCAAGATACTGCAGCGTATTCCCCAGATTCAGGCGTGCCTCTACGAACTCCGGTTTTAGCGTCACGGCGCGCTGCAAGCAATTCAGCGCATCGTCATAATGGCCCGCCGCGGTAAGAGAGTTGCCCAGGTTATTCAGTACTTCTGGTATATCCGGTTGTAGCGCTAATACTTTCTGGTAATAGTCAATCGCCTGTTCATGCAAATCCAGATCGGCATGTGCCTTGGCAAGATTAAAGATTGTTTTTGGATCATTAGCATTTAGTCCATGCGCATGCTGCCAGCACTGAATAGCCTCCTGAAACGCACCGAGCTGGGCATTGATCATGCCGAGATTAAGAAAGGCTTCCCGATTTCGTTTGTTTGACTGACAAATTTGCTGGTACAGGGTTTTTGCTTCCACCAGCTGGTGATTGTTCCAGAGTTTATCCGCTTTTTTCTGTTTAGAGCGAACTAATACGTTTTGTTTTGCCATTTGATGGGTAAATCAGTGAATTCCATTAAATTATACCATGACACGATTCGCTACAATAATGACGCCACACAATTTTGGGCATATCATGTGGAGTTGCGTGCTACGAGACGCAGCCCAGGTCTTAGTGGTATCGAGCTTGATGATTACGCATTTAACCCTGTAAGTCTTGTAGAGTTTTATACTGACTTTAAAAATACAGGGCAGGAAGCAACATTTAATGAGTCTTATGGAATATACGATCAATCTACTGGTGACAATCTTGGCGGGTTTTCGTGGTCAGGCACAGCCATTATTTCAAATATAATTGAAACAACTTCAGCAGTTCCCATTCCGCCACCAATGTGGTTAATGCTTTCCGGGCCGTTGGGCATCTTCAGCCTAAAAAGCGTTTAATGGATCGAAGGGTAGGTTAAACACACTGTTAGGTTGCAGGTAGAACACAGGAGGATGACTCGTGCGAGAGGCGATGGACAAACGAGCACTAAAAACTGTCTATGACCGTGTTGCCGAGCGATACGACTTCCAACATTCCTTCTTTACGGCAGGCTCGGATCAGCGTGGTCGACGCATTTTGGTAGATAAGGCGGTTTCAGCTGGAGACAGAATGCTTGATTGCGGCGCCGGTACGGGTTCAACCGCCTTGCTTGCCTTGGAGAAGGCGGGGTCATCCGGCAAAGTCGTACTCTACGACATGAGCGACGGAATGTTAGGCGTTGCCAGGCAACGCATCGAATCCGCTGGCTTCAGTGGTCAGGTCGAATTTAAAACTGGCGACATCCTCGATTTGCCTTTTGAGGACAATACTTTTGATGTCGTTCTTTCTACATACAGCATGTGCCCAATTTATGACCCCGGCAAGGGCGCAATAGAACTCTACCGGGTGACCAAGCCTGGCGGCCGCATTGCCATCGCACATTCTACCGAACCTGAAAATCGCGCCGTGAAGTGGTTGGCTGATAAAGTTGAGAGCCTGGTATGGCATATCCCATCAATTTCTCTTGGATGCAGATCTGTGTCTGTGCTGCCAGCGCTAGAACGGGTTGGTTGCAAAGTAATTTTCAAAACTCATATCGGAGTACCGTTGTGGCCTTTTCTAGCTTTCTTGGCTGAAAAGCCCGCAAATTAACAAGGCGCCGCACCTGATCGAAACGCACGATAATGGGGCCCGCAGGGCGAGGCGCAGGGAAGGGCCGAGTAGGAGACCTGCAAGGCAGATCGATTCCCACTGTAACAGTAAAGAACCAAAGCATAGAAACGAGAGGTGTCGCCAAACAGGTCAATCTGGCTGCCGTGGAAGTCACCAAAATCCAGACCTGCCACACCTTTGAGCACATGAGCCAAGCGGGTGTTTTTGTCTTTTACTGTGTTGCCAAGGCGGTTGCTCGTGGTATCGAAACCAGCAAACAGGCCTTTGATATCGCCTTCAGAGGGGTAGCCACTGGCTGACGCCTCAATGGCGGTAAAGATGGCGGCCAGATCGGTATTCAGGCTCTCATTGGTATTGGCACCTTTGGCAACGTTGGCGAACAGCTGGCTGGGGTAGATAAAGTAACCCTTGGTTTTGATAGCGTCGTCTTTGATTTCCGGGGTGATGACTTCATCGCCCAGCGTTGCATAGTTAATGCTGTCATCATCAGCCTCAATGTAGTTGGCAAAGTTTTCGCTAATAAAACGATAAAAGAGGGTGCCCAGAACATATTGCTTAAAATCCCAGCCGTCTACGGCACCGCGTAAATCGTTGGCAATGGCCCAGATCTGGCGTTGCAATGCGGCGCGTTGTTGGGTACTTGTCATTTTGTTGTTCCTGTTGTGATTATTTTTATATGTAACATTACATGCCTGTTAATTTTGGTCTTGGCTCAAATAGATCGCCTACAGGCATTCTAACAGCTGGGTGGGGCTGAGCCCTATGAGATCACTTCAGTCAGAAAGTACTCGTCACGTAGATCGTGCCGAATTCCCCAAGCCAGCCCAAAGCGGTTACGCAGCCGATCAACCAGCGAAAGCGGCCAGTGATAGCTCCGCGCATACTCTATGGCTCCCTTCTTACGCGGAAAGGCGACATACCTGGACATTGAGACGACGCTCTTGGGCTTATAACAGCCGAGCTTGCCGTCATACTCGGTATTCGCATAGCGCAGCAGTACATGCCCTAAATCCTTGGCAAAAAGCACCTTATCGGTATCAGTCGTAGTTCTCATAGCATTCCCCCGTATATATGGAATAACCCTAATAAATCGAATAAACAATACATATGTAACGTTACTGGATAAGATAACAAACATTACATATCTAAAGTGTTGATTTGCATTTAAAATTGACCCGGCATTTGCATCTAAATTTGACCCGCCTGTCTGCTACAAGAGGTAATGCATACGGCCCATACAGAGGTGGTATTCCTAGGCTAGGAAAGAAATCTTGAATATTTCACACATAACAAACGAGTCAAATTCGCCCACAAAAAACGCGGGCTGGGACCGCCAAAAAGTGGCGGCCTGTTGAATAGCATCCTCGAATGACCCTAATAATAGAAATTTTACATTTAAGATTGCCCCGGCAAAATCTTAACCAAGACGAAAAGCAAAGAATTTTGAAATCTGCAGTAAAGCAACCGTTGGACGTCTCTTTCCTCATGCCTAGCCAGGAATAACCTGCGTTTGGAAATTAAGGATATGGAAAAGAAAGATTAGTCTGGAAATTAGTTTATAGGAATTAAGTGCTACACCTCTGGGTCTTTGTTACAGGACGAGCTTGGGAAATGGACTCAATTGCTGCGTATTCCTAAGGCGTGAAGGTGTACGCTTGTCTACAGCGCCAATCATAATATCAATATTTAATTCAATGGATTAACGGTTTTTTGTAAATTATTATTACCTAGTTTGACCATCCTGTAATAACGTAAACATAACAGTTTTTGGATGTTTTTCAGTGCTTATTTAGTAAAATGGCATAAAATGGCAGTTGCCAATATCAGGCATAAATTGGCAGAACCTGCCATTTTATGGGTCAAATGACAAAAGCCTTGTAGTATGGGAAAATCGTGGTGGCCAGGGACAGAATCGAACTGCCGACACGGGGATTTTCAGGGCCAGTAAAATCAATAAGTTACTGATTATGCTGGAACAGGGTATCCTCGGTACAGTTAGTCAAAATTGTGTTTATTCAGCAGGTTAATGCAGGGTGGTGCAGGTGGTGAAAACTGAGGGGTGTTCCGTGAGTGTTCCGAGAAATCCGATGAAAAATATTTATGATTTGCAGGCAGGCAAGTCCGCAGTTTATCTGTCTGCTGTTTGATACATTGCCCTGAGCTCCTCGATAGGGTAAGTGTACTTGATAGCTCCCATAGGCATACGATTAAGCTTGCGAATGATCTCAGGTACGGCAGGGCTATGCACACCGCCTGCCTCCAGAATATGGTACTTGTAATGAAACGCCAGGTCATTCATCGAACCGAGTACGCTTTTGCTGTTGGTATTGGCGAAACCAATCTCTTCATACTCTGAAAGTATCCTGTTACGATCAGCCTCGGCAAAGTCATCATCGGAAAGCACGCAACTCAGATAACCCTTGAACAGCTTGTCCAGCTCCCTGATCTGTATCCTTGAAACATCGGGCACTATGAAATTGAACAGGGTTTTGTCATTAACAAACAGGACGCACTTGCGCCGATCAATATGAATCAGGTTGGCATGCCAGGGCCCGAGATACGAAAAGCGCGGTCCCTCAACGCATAGACCTGATTGCTTCAGCCCCATTTCTTTCTGGAGCTTTTTTGTGCATCGAATCAACTGCATTCTTTCCCTGTTGGCATCAGGATTCACGTCTTGCGGAGCCGGCTTGATTAACTAAATCGGATGTCTATGTCGAAAACCTTTCGCTGTCATCGAAAAACACACCAAAAACGGATCGGATGTCGAAATACTTTTAGTCCGGGAGTCGCCGTATTACCCATATTGGGCATGATCCTGCCCCTTTTGGTCATATTTCGCGGGATTCATTATTAGAGAATAAGCACGCTTAAATCTGCGAACCTCATCTAACGTATTTTGCTGGCATCATCGATCGCTTTTGATAATTCTGCATGCGACCATTTTACACACTTACAATTATTCTCTTTAAGGGCCGGGGGTAAGTTACCGGGGCATTTATCTCCCTTATAAACCCCTATGACTCCTTTACCGCGCCTTAGACTTTCTTCAATTTCCCAGTTTACCCATTGACTGCTGGCACTACGCTCTGACAAGTAGACCGCTGTAACAGATACCCGGTCGATCTTCTCTCTGATCTGTCGTTTTATGTAATCCGCATTTTTGCTATCGAA
>JBHHVB010000031.1:0-27343 GCA_046754065.1 Gammaproteobacteria bacterium | reverse complement strand
TTAACATGGCCTGTGAAGCCTCGTTGCCCGCACGACTTTGCGGGCAAATGTCATAAGCAGGCGTAAGGGTTAAATCCTTGCCATTCCAGAATGCGGCATGGTTACGTGCATGGTCATCGGTATTACCGCACAGAATGTTAAAGGTAAGACGCGAGAACAGTTCTTTTAGCGTATCTTTTGGATCAGTAAAGCGATGCCGGATAATCTCAGCTAAATTCTCGTAACTGGCATAACGCGCCATCATGTCATCAAGGCCAAACATGGTTAAGGCAGAAACCATGGTTTTACGTGTCCAGCCACGCGCAGTTTTTTTACGATCAAAACGCTCTATCAGCAATACATCTTTGTTTGCTGCTCTTTCCAGCTTAACCGGAGCCACATCAAGTCCAGCATAATCGGCTAGCCTCATAGCGATGAATTCAGCTTTAACGACACTATATAGATCAGTGCTTGAAGAAAATTTGGCGATATATTTCTTGTCCTGATCTTCAATCAAGGCTTTCGGGCGTGCGCCACCGACTGAGCTACCATGGAACAAGGCGTGATCCAGCTCAGGCGTAAGCGATATCCCTTTATCCACACGCTCAGCAGATTCCAGCAATTCCTCTAAAGTTGCATTTGTAGCAGAGCGTGGCACATATTCAGAAGGTGATTGCTGAAAATCCAGCGCACCGATCCGGTCTGAACCGGATTCAAGTAAATAGGTCATGTCACTTAGCTCGGCTGTATCAGTTTTTCCACCCTTTGTGCCAAGTTTTTTATTAATGATGACCCTGCGCCCCCAAGCATCGGGAGCGCCATCACGGATACAACCGGGCATGCTCAATCCTTCGAGCAGGGGCAAAACGCCTGCTTTTAACGGCAGCTCTGGTTCATATATCGAGATAGCCGGATTGGTGTCTTTTACCCGCTCAAGGTAACTCTTACCGTAGTTGAACAGAATATTTTCGTTGTCAGCTTCAAGCTTTCCTGCAACCACAGGCTCGGTTTGTTCCGGTAGCCATATCCAGACATAGGCTTCTTTGTAGTTTTTCTTAGAACTCATCATCCACGGCCTTTGTCTTTACTTGAATACGCTTTGGCAACAAAGCGATCTTGTCCCTTGTCTGCTCAATATGTTCCGAAAGAGGGCGCTTGTCCTGTTCAAACAGGTTTACACCCACGAGTGCAGCCACCTCAAAAACGATCCCGATGGCAGGGCTCATTTCGCCACTTTCAATTTTTTGCAACGTGGCTCTGGATATACCCGCACGGTCAGCCAGATTGTGCCCTGTCCATTTGCGCTGCTTGCGCCCGAGCTTGATCTGCTCTCCGAGCAATATGACCGCCTCCTGAGCGTATTTAGAATAAGTTCTCTGCTTTGCCATTGTTTCACCAAACCAATAAATGACTAGTTAAATGGTCATTAAGCCATTAAATGACCATAATAATAGTCAAAATAGCACTGGAATACATAAGAGTCAATTAAAGAATGACTAAAAAACTAGTCATTAAGTGGTTAAATGACCATTATTATGGTCATTTAGGGTAATCCCGATTGTTTAACTCGCGCTCTCAGCTCTCCCCAGAGTAGGGATGTCCTTAGGGGAATCACAGCTCAAAATCTGATCGAGGATGAATTCCCAAACCTGCACAGCTCGCGGTTTTTCAAAATCATAGGAATGCTGCACATAGACCTCACCAGTCACGTCGCGTTCTCCGTCACTCTGATTTAACATCAACCGCGCATAGAGCTTGGGTAAACCGACAGCGGTAATCCATGTGGCAGCAGTACGGCGCAAATCGTGAGGGCAAAAATCATCAATGGAAAGTGCTTTTCTGCTTCTGCGTATGGCCTGAGGCATTGAAGTGGACCCCATGAGTTGGACAGTTAGGCCCCGGAATTAAGGAGTTATTTTCTGTATTATAATCTTTAAAAAAAGAGGTCATCAGAAAATGAGCAAGAAACGAAGAAATCATTCACCAGAATTCAAATCAAAAGTGGCATTGGCGGCGATCAAGGGTGATCAGTCATTATCGGAGTTATCCCGACAGTATGGCATCAACAGTAACCTGATCGTGAAGTGGAAAAAGCAATTGATGGATCAGAGCAACGAAGTGTTTGCTTCTGGGAAAGGGCTGGCTCCAGATCGGGAATCTGAAATCCAATCATTACAAGCTAAAATTGGTCAACTGACCATGGAGAATGATTTTATAGCAAAAGTGCTCGGTCGTTAGACCGGAAACGTAAAAAACAAATGATTCAGCAGGCGCATCATCTCCCGAAGACGCACCGATGTGAGCTATTGGCTATGTCGAGATCGAGCAGCTACTACCAAGCAAAACCTGTCTTAGACGAAGATCAGGCACTGATGAAATGGATAGACCGTATCCATACCGATAAGCCATTTCTCGGCTCTCGCCAACTCGTCGATGCACTGGCTGACCAAGGTCAAGAGGTGAATCGTAAACGAGTCAGGCGGCTGATGCAGATGATGGGGATCCAGGCAATACACCCGGGTCCGAAGACAAGCAAGCCACATCCCAAACACAAGGTCTATCCTTATTTGCTACGGAGCCTGGACATTCATCAAGCCAATCAGGTTTGGGCCAGCGATATCACCTATCTGCCGATGGAAAACGGGTTTGTCTATCTCACGGTCATTATGGACTGGCATAGCCGGAAAGTGCTGAGCTGGCGGCTCTCGAACAGTCTGGATGCCAATTTCTGTGTCGATGCCCTGGAGGAAGCAATCTATCGCTATGGAGCTCCCGATATCTTCAATACGGATCAAGGCAGCCAATATACCAGTGAAGCCTTTACTCAGGTGCTCAAGGACAACGATATACGTATCAGCATGGATGGCAAGGGGGTCTGGCGCGATAATGTCTTTGTCGAACGCCTGTGGCGCAGCGTCAAATACGAGGAGGTCTATCTCAATGCCTATGAATCAATGACAGAGGCTAAGCAGTCGCTGAAAAAATACCTTACGTTTTATAATCAGCAGCGCAAACACCAGGTCTTGAAAGCAACGCCAGATCAGGTTTATTATGAATCAATCAGGCTGCCAATAGCTGCCTGAGAAAGGGGAAAATAACTCCTAAGCACACTGTCCAATTTTTGGGTCCACTTCTCTACCCCGAATTTGCGGACACTTCAAAGAAGTCTGATAATGGGCAAAAGGAGTGTTTATGTCAAAGAGAAGAAGGTAGAGTCAGGAGTTCAAACAGGGTGCAATTGAACAGTGTCAACAGCCAGGTATTAGCTGTGCACAGGTGGCTCGGGAGCTGGGGATAGGAGCTAATTTGCTGACGCGTTGGAAGCGTGAGCATGAAGTTGCTGGCTTTATAATATTCTTCTCAAATGTAATGTAAGTGATTGAAAGTTTTATAAAAATATCTGCCAGGGAAGGGCGTATAAAATGGATTGCCAAAGTGAGAAAAACAGGAAGTATCTCAAGAGGTTATTGCAATTGGTGGATGTTAGACATATAATCAGCGTCCAATCGGTATTGATGACTTTACACGATACCAGGTAAAGCCCCCCAGTAGGGGGTTTTTTATGTCGGGCTATAGTAGTCGCTGATAAAAACAATTCTAAGAAGTGGGCCATTGGCCCACTTTTTGTTTCGGGTGGTTGTAGTTTAGATGAAATTAAATAAAACGAGTAGTTTACATTCGCTGGTTGTACCGATCGTTTCATCTCTGGGATATGAATTAGTAGGTATAGAGCAGGCTACTCAGCAGCAGGGGGTCGTAGTCAGGATTTATATAGACAAAGAGGATGGTATAACGATCGATGACTGTGAAAGAGTTAGCCATCAGATAAGTGGAGTATTTGAAGTAGAAGACCCGATAAAAGGGCATTATGTGCTCGAGGTTTCTTCACCTGGATTAGACAGGCCCTTATTTGAAGCTGAACATTTTGAGCGGTTCAGTGGGAACCATATCAAGCTTCGCCTTCATCGGGCGATTGATGGGCGGCGCAATTTTACCGGTCTTCTGCAGGGACTGAAGGATGATGAAGTCATTATGGAAGTTGATGGCGAAAAGGTGTACTTGCCTTTCCGCGACATTGAAAAGGCTAGACTAATACCAGAAAGTTTTTGATTGGATGGATAATCCACTCGTATTCTACTAAGAGATAATTGTCGATATTGTTTGATTAAAGGCAAGAATTATGAATAAAGAAATATTGTTAGTTGCAGATGCAGTGTCCAATGAGAGGGGCATCAGCAAAGATATTATTATTGAGGCGATAGAGGCTGCGTTAGCTACGGCCACTAAAAAGCGTCACGGCGGAGAGATTGATGTGCGTGTCTCAATCGATAGAGATTCAGGTGATTATGAATCATTTCGTCGCTGGTTGGTTGTGGATGATAGTGTTGATGAAATCGAAGATGAAGAGATCCAGATCAGAATAGAAAAAGCGCGAGAATCAACGCCGAATATTAGTGCTGGTGAATTTATTGAAGAACCCATTGAATCAGTAGAATTTGGCAGAATCGCAGCACAGACTGCCAAGCAGGTCATCATCCAAAAAGTTCGGGAAGCAGAGCGAGCGCAAATTGTAGAGCGATACCAGGATCGAGTGGGTGATTTAATTACCGGAGTTGTCAAGAGAGTAGACAGAGGCAACGTGATTATTGATCTCGGTGGGAATGCTGAAGCACTTATATCACGTGATGACATGATTCCCCGAGAAGCGGTACGAACCGGCGACAGACTTCGTGGTTATCTATATCAGGTTAAATCCGAAACGCGTGGTCCTCAATTATTCATTAGCCGAACCGCACCAGAACTTCTCATCGAGCTGTTTAAACTGGAAGTTCCAGAGGTCGGTGAGGGCATGATAGATATCATTAGTGCAGCCCGTGACCCGGGGCTTCGTGCCAAGATCGCAGTAAAAGCAAATGATAGCAGGATTGATCCGGTCGGAGCCTGTGTGGGTATGCGGGGGTCTCGAGTTCAAAGTGTGTCAAACGAATTATCCGGTGAGAGGATTGATATTATTTTGTGGGATGATAATCCCGCCCAGTTCGTTATCAACGCGATGTCTCCCGCCGAAGTGGAATCTATTGTTGTGGATGAGGATGCTCATAGCATGGATATCGCTGTAGTAGAAGATAACCTTTCCCAGGCAATTGGCCGCGGTGGACAAAATGTTCGCCTGGCGAGTCAATTGACTGGTTGGGAACTGAATATCATGACGGAATCCCAGGCTGAAGAGAAGAACGAAGCTGAAGCAGAAACTTTGCAAAATATGTTTATGGAGCAGCTTGATGTGGATAGAGAGATAGCCAGTATTTTCGTTCAGGAAGGTTTTTCCAGCATTGAAGAAGTTGCCTATGTTCCGGTAAAGGAATTGATGGAGATCGAAGAGTTTGACGAAGATATCGTTAATGAATTAAGGGATCGTGCGCGTGATGTACTGTTGACTCAGGCAATAGTCACTGAAGAAAAGCTGAATAGTGCAGAACCTGCCAAAGATCTGCTCGAACTGGATGGAATGGATCCTGAATTAGCGTTAACGCTTGCCAGCCGAGGCATCGTAACCCAGGAAGATTTGGCTGAACAGGCGCTGGATGATCTGCTTGATATAGATGGTCTGGATCAAGAAAGAGCAAGCGCATTAATTATGACTGCGCGAGCTCCCTGGTTTGTTGAAGAAAAACAAGGTTGATATATAAAAGCGAAATCACATGGCTGAAGTAACTGTAAAACAATTTGCGGATGTAGTAGGGATACCGGTTGAAAGATTACTTACCCAGCTAGGGGAAGCCGGTTTGTCAATTTCTGATCCGGATGCGGAAATTAGCGATGAGGACAAGCGCCAGTTACTCAGTCATTTGCGCCAAAGCCATGGTCCCGTGACTGAAAAGCAGACTTCAGAGCCTAAGAAGATTACCTTGAGGCGAAAATCTGTCAGTGAACTGAAGCATAGTAGTTCACAGGGGCGTGTTAAGAAAGTTAAAAAGGTCAATGTTGAGTTTAGAAGTAAGAGAACCTATGCAAAAAGGAGCGATTTGCTGGCCGATGAAGCAGCCAAGCTCGAAAAAATCCGGGCCGAAGAGCTTAAGCGTGAAGAAGAATCCAGGGCGTTAGCTGAACAAAAAGCAAAGGAAGAAGAAGCCGCTCTGGCAGAAAAGCGGGCTAAGGAAGAGGCAGCCATGCTTGCGGCCAAGGCTGCTGCTGAAGATAAACAAGCGAAACTGGAGGCTGAACAGTCAACAGAGGTTAAACAAAAAGAAGATAAAGGTCCGTCCCCGGTTCAGCCAGAACCTGCGAGCCACGATAAGAAAAGCAAGCGCCATGAAAAAGAAGAGCGCGATACAAAATTCGGGCGAGAAGAACTTCATGTTGCGGATGATAAAAAGGGTCGTCGTAAAAAGAAAACAAAAGTTAAGTCTGTGTCAGTCACACCAAAGACAAAACATGGATTTGAAAAACCGACTGCACCGATTGTTCGCGAAGTGACCATCCCCGAAACGATTACAGTATCCGAACTAGCCCAGAGAATGTCTGTTAAGGCTGCTGAAGTTATCAAAGCATTGATGGGTATGGGTACCATGGTGACTATTAACCAGGTGTTGGATCAGGAAACTGCAACCATTATCGTCGAAGAAATGGGGCATGTTGCAAAGATATTACAAGAGGACGCGATTGAAGAAGATCTGATCAGTAGTGAGGAAGTCTCTGGCCAGGAGATTACTCGGGCACCGGTGGTTACCATAATGGGGCATGTTGATCACGGCAAAACCTCCCTTCTTGATTATATTCGTAGGGCGAAAGTTGCATCGGGAGAAGCCGGTGGCATTACTCAACATATTGGTGCTTACCATGTTAAAACCGATAAGGGTATGATTAGTTTTCTCGACACCCCTGGGCATGCGGCATTCACCGCCATGCGGGCGCGCGGTGCCCAGGTAACCGATATCGTCATTCTGGTTGTTGCTGCTGATGATGGCGTCAAGCCGCAGACTATTGAGGCCATTCAGCACTCAAAAGCTGCAGAAGTCCCGCTTATAGTCGCAGTCAACAAGATAGATAAGCCTGAAGCAGATCCAGACCGAGTTAAACAGGAATTGTCTGCTCAGGAGGTGATACCGGAAGACTGGGGTGGTGACACCATGTTTGTGCATGTGTCCGCCAAAACAGGCGAAGGCGTTGATGACCTGCTTGACTCCGTTTTACTGCAGGCCGAGGTTATGGAGCTTAAGGCAGTAAAAGATCGACCTGCGATGGGTATTGTTATCGAATCCAGTCTGGATAAAGGCCGTGGACCTGTGGCAACTGTGCTGGTTCAACAGGGCACCCTTCGAAAGGGAGACATTATTTTAGCTGGTCATGAATATGGTCGTGTCCGGGCAATGTTTGATGAAGGAAGTAACAATATTGAAGAAGCGGGTCCGTCAGTGCCTGTTGTCGTATTGGGACTTTCTGGAACGCCAAGTGCAGGAGATGATGTTATTGTTGCCCCGGATGAGCGTAAGGCAAGAGAAGTCGCTTTGTTCAGGCAAGGTAAATACCGGGATATTCAACTGGCACGCCAAAAAGCCTCGCAGCTGGAAGACGTATTTTCCAATATGGAGAAGGATAAGGTAAATATTCTGAATCTGCTGGTTAAGGCTGATGTTCAGGGATCGGTCGAGGCGTTAAGAGATTCATTGACAAAACTTTCCACTGACGAAGTTGCTGTCAAAATCGTTGCCAGCGGTGTTGGTGGGATCAATGAATCTGATGTTAACCTGGCATTGGCTTCGAATGCGATTATGGTGGGTTTTAATGTTCGTGCTGATGCTTCGGCCAGACGCACGGCAGAAGATGCCGAGATCAAGATTCGATATTATAGCGTAATCTACGATGTGATTGATGATGTCAAGCAAGCGTTATCGGGATTGTTGTCACCTGAAATCAAGGAACAGATTGTTGGTCTTGCCGAAGTTAGAGATGTTTTTATGTCGCCAAAACTTGGGGCCGTTGCTGGCTGTTTGGTGATTGAAGGTGCGGTTCGTCGCAACAATCCGATTCGCGTATTAAGAGATAATGTCGTTATTTACGAAGGTGAGCTTGAATCACTTCGCCGGTTTAAAGATGATGTTAACGAAGTGAAAGCCGGAACGGAGTGTGGTATTGGGGTTAAAAACTACAACGACGTTAAAGTTGGTGATCAGATAGAGGTCTTTGAGAGGGTTGAGGTAGAACGTGTTCTTTAACACGCATTCGCCTGTAGCAGAGGAACACAGTGCCTAGGGAATTCAGCCGTGCTCGACGTGTGGCCGAGCAGATACAAAGAGAACTCGCCATTATTGTTCAACAGGAAGTCAAAGATCCAAGAATTGGCATGGTTACGATCTCAGGCGTTGATCTAACACCAGATTTGGCACATGCCCGTGTGTTCGTTACTGTTTTGAAGGAAAATGAAGACACGGCTGAGAGTGTGAAGATACTGAATAACGCTGCAGGATATATTCGGCACGAGCTATCACGAAATATGAAGCTTAGGACTACCCCGGACCTTCGTTTTATCTATGACGAGACCTCCGTTCGCGGAGCTAGACTAACCTCTTTGATCAATTCAGTTTCTACTGATCATCAACATGAGGAGTAGCTAGGAACTTGGCGAAGCGAAAGGCATACGGTAACAAGATCAACGGAATCCTCTTGCTGGATAAACCACAAGGCATAACTTCTAACGCCGCTTTGCAAACAGTGAAAAGATTGTTTATGGCCCGGAAGGCGGGCCATACAGGAAGTCTGGATCCGCTTGCAACGGGTATGTTGCCCATATGTTTTGGTGAGGCAACCAAAATGTCGGCGTTTTTACTTGAGGCGGACAAACGATATCTTGTTCAGATCAAACTGGGTGAAAAAACCTCTACTGCCGATGCTGAAGGCGAGATCATTGAACGTAAGGCTGTATTAGAAGTTAATGAATCCAGGGTAAGGCAGGTTATGGATTCATTCCGTGGGCAGATAGAGCAAATTCCACCGATGTATTCAGCGATCAAGCAGAATGGCCAACCTCTCTATAAGCTTGCCCGGCAGGGAATTTCGGTGGGCAGGGCGCCGAGAAAAGTAGTTATTCATGAATTAACGTTAACAGGTATTCAAGAAGACATTCTCGAGCTTGAAGTACATTGCTCAAAGGGCACCTACATACGAACGTTGGCTGAAGATCTGGGCGACCAGCTTGGATGCGGTGCTCATGTTGTAAAATTACGAAGATTGGCGGTTGCTAAGTTTGATGCTGAGAGTATGGTGTCTCTTGATGACATTAAAAATCTGGCGGAGCGCGGTAAGAATGATTTATACCAGCGATTATTGCCGACAGAAAGCGCTCTCTCTCAATGGCCTGAGGTCAATCTCTCCACGGATGTCGCCTATTTTCTGAAAAAAGGGCAGGCGGTTCTCGTGCCACAGGCACCCAAACAAGGCTTTGTCAGACTTTATTCTGGAGAATCCGGATTTTTGGGTGTTGGGCAGATTCTGGATGACGGGAGAGTAGCCCCCAGGAGACTCGTGAACATCTAGTTCTATGCCGCAAGTCAATGAATTAAGTTATTTTCTTGTCAAATATGATGACAAAACGATAGAATGGGCGATTAATTTTAACTAAAGACAATAGGAAACAGGAGTAACCATGGCTAACAACACTGCAGCCAAAGCACAAGCGGTCAAAGATTATCAAAGAAGTGAAGGAGATACCGGATCTCCTGAAGTACAAGTTGCAATATTATCATCAAGAATAGTTCAACTGTCTGATCATTTCAAAAAACACATCCATGATCATCACTCTCGTCAGGGGTTGTTGAAAATGGTAAGCCGACGCAGAAAGCTACTGGATTATTTACGTAGAAAGGACGTGTCACGTTACCAGGATCTAATTAAACGTCTGGGATTAAGAAGATAAATCCGTAAGATGCTTACAAGTTTGTCATCAGTGTAATTGTTGCTGGTGATTGTAATTTGTTTGCCTGGTAATCTAACTCATATCAAGTCTTTACACTAAGGGAAAAAACGTGACTCCAATAAAGAAAACTTTTCAGTATGGCGATCATACCGTAACGATTGAAACCGGGGAAATCGCTAGACAAGCGACCGGTGCTGTTATGGTAAGCATGGATGACACTATGGTTATGGTAACAGTTGTTGGCAAGAAGGAAGATGCTGAGGGACGTGACTTTTTTCCGCTAACTGTAAACTATCAGGAAAAAACCTATGCCGCAGGGAAGATTCCAGGTGGCTTTTTCAAAAGGGAGGGCCGACCCAGTGAAAAGGAGACGTTAACCTGTCGTTTAATTGATAGACCACTTCGTCCTCTCTTTCCGAAGGGATTTACCAACGAAGTCCAGATTATCGCAACGGTAGTCTCCCTTGATAAAGAAATAGATCCTGATATTGCCTCAATTATTGGTTCGTCAGCTGCACTGGCGATTTCCGGTTTGCCGTTCGAGGGGCCTATTGGTGCTGCCCGGGTGGGATATAAAGATGGCAATTTTCTCCTCAATCCTACGTTTACCCAGTTGCAGCATTCAGATCTCGACCTGGTTGTCGCAGGTACGAAAGATGCGGTGTTGATGGTTGAGTCGGAAGCCGACGAGCTAACTGAACAGGTCATGCTGGAGGCGGTATTGTTTGGTCACGAGCAGCAACAGGTTGTGATTAATGCGATTAATGAATTGGCGGAAGAGGTTGCGAAACCAGCCTGGGATTTTTCACCTCCCGAGAAAAATGAAAGTCTTCAAGCGTTGGTTACTGACAAGGCAAGCAACGACATAAACGCTGCTTATGAGATTAGAGAGAAACAGGCCCGTGTGGAACGGTTGTCTGAGATACGTACCGCAGTTAAGAGTGACTTATGTTCGGAAGAAGATTCTGAATACTCGGAAGATGAAGTAGCGAAAATTATAGAAGATCTGGAAAAGTCAGTCGTTAGAGGAAAAATTATCGCCGGGGAACCGCGCATTGATGGTCGCGACACGAAAACAGTTCGACCCATCAACGTCAGGGTCGGGGTTGTTCCTCGTGCTCATGGTTCTGCATTATTTACCAGAGGTGAAACTCAGGCGCTGGTGGTCACCACGCTTGGTACCACCCGGGATTCCCAGATAATTGATGCACTTGAGGGTGAGCGCAAAGAAGCGTTTATGTTTCACTATAATTTTCCACCATTTTCAGTGGGTGAGACAGGATTTGTAGGCAGCCCGAAAAGGCGAGAGATAGGTCATGGTCGACTGGCGAAGCGTGGGGTTCAGGCAATGATGCCTACGATGGAAGATTTCCCCTACGTTATTAGAGTGGTTTCAGAAATCACCGAATCAAACGGGTCGAGTTCGATGGCATCTGTTTGCGGCGCAAGTCTGTCATTAATGGACGCAGGTGTCCCCACCAGGGCGCCAGTTGCGGGTATCGCAATGGGATTAATAAAAGAAGAAGACAATTTTGCCGTGCTTACAGATATTCTTGGTGACGAAGATCACCTTGGTGATATGGACTTCAAGGTTGCTGGAACAAAAGATGGTGTTACCGCACTGCAAATGGATATCAAGATAAACGGTATCACCAAGGAAATCATGGAAGTCGCACTGGAACAGGCAAAGGCAGGTCGACTACACATCCTTGAGAAGATGGAAACAGTCATATCATCGCCCCGCAACGAATTATCTGAACATGCTCCACGTATTATTACGATCAAGATTAATCCTGAAAAGATCCGGGACGTAATCGGTAAAGGTGGTGCTACGATTCGGACACTGACAGAAGAGACCGGTGCAAGCATTGATATTACGGATGATGGAACCGTTAAAATTGCATCTGTTGACAATGAGGCTGGTAAGGAGGCTCTCCGACGCATTGAGCAGATAACGGCAGAGGTCGAGGTCGGTACGATTTATGAAGGCAAGGTAGCCAAGCTTATGGATTTTGGTGCATTTGTTACAATTTTACCGGGTAAAGATGGTCTGGTTCATATCTCCCAGATATCAGATGAACGTGTTGAAAATGTCAGTGACAAATTATCCGAAGGTGAAATCGTGAAGGTTAAGGTGTTGGAAATAGACAAACAGGGTAGAATTCGGCTTAGTATGAAAGCCGTGGAGACTACCTGATAAGTGTTTGCAGGTAAAAAAAGGACTCTTTAGAGTCCTTTTTTTTTGCATGAATTTAAGAGTAAGCTATTCTGATCCAGAACTTGTGATATTTATGGGAGCTCCATAATGGATAATGATGCATATATACCACATGTTGTCCGCACTCAAGAAATTGTTCATGCGCTTCTGATTGGGGCTGGCCGTGGTGGCATCGCAATGATGGAGTTATTTGAACATTACGATTGGCTGCATTTGGTTGGAGTTGTGGATAAAGACGACAGCGCTCCAGGACTTGCCTACGCCAGATTAAATCAAATCCCCGTTTACAGCGAATTTACTGAGGCGTTAGAACACTTCAACGGTACGTTAATCTTTGATGTTACTGGTGATAAAGAGCTGGCTCAAACCATGCAGTCGTTTATATCTGATAAAAATGTAGAGGTTATATCAGGAGAAACTGCGCGATTGATTTATGGCCTTACTGAAGACCAGATACGCAACCAGGAACTGATTCATACAAAGACTTCTCATCTTCATCTGCTGAATGCAATGATGCAGATTTCCCAGGAGTTAAAAAACCATTCTGGTGAAGAGTCCATGCTACAGGAAGCCTTGCATGGCTCAGCGAGATTGTTAATTTCGCAAAAGGCAGCTGCTATTGAATATAAAGAAACGGAACTGGAAATTATTGGCGGGATGGGTGTGGATATACCCGAGTCATTTCTTCGTGACGAGGAGATCATCACGTTTATCGAGCTGATTCGTAAACAACAAAAGGATAATTTGTTGATCCAGCTGTCTCCTTCACTAAAGATGCCTGGAACGAATGAGGAATTTCAGGTAGCCGTACCATTGTACATCAATCAGGAACTGCGCTATGTCCTGTTATTTCAAATTGATTTTACGCTGACAGAAGAAATACAGGCCTCGTTGATATTGCTGATTTCCCATCTCCAATTGGCCTTGGAAGCAGAGTCGCATACGCGTCTGTTGCAGGAACTGGCATACAAGGATCCATTAACAGGCGTTTATAACAGGCGGTTTTTTGATGAACGATTGATTCAGGAAATTGACAGGTTAACCAGAGCCAGTTTTGGCAGTCTTACACTAATGTTTTTTGACCTGGACTATTTTAAGGAATTCAACGATAGTTTTGGGCATGATATAGGGGATAAGATTCTCCAGACTGTCGCGAGCACAATCCATGGTCAGTTACGTTCTTACGACGTGCTTGCACGATATGGTGGAGATGAATTTATTGCGATTTTGACCGGTTTTCAAGCCAACGCAATCCAGCCCGTCGCAAATCGAATTCTGGCATCGGTAACCAATACCGATTTGTCTTCACTCGGTGGTGGGCTCGATGAAAGGCAGCTGGGCATATCCATCGGTGTCGCAATTGCCCGCCCGGGACTGAGTGTGGACTCAGAGAAGTTTATCTCCTTAGCTGACCAGGCGCTCTACACGGCAAAACAGGGTGGAAGGGGACAGGTTAAGGTCATCAATTACCACGAAGCCTGAAGACTTCTTCTTGCCGGGGATATCAGGCCTTTCCCTGAAGCTGCAACAGGATCGCTTCGTTTTCCAAGGTAGATGTATCTTGTGTGATTTCTTCGCCTTTCGCAATCGTTCTCAATAATCGGCGCATGATTTTTCCGGATCGGGTTTTTGGTAAATTATCAGCATAACGTATATCCGATGGTTTGGCGATTGCACCGATTTGGTCTGAGACCCAGGCACGCAATTCTTTTGTCAACGACTCATCAATACCCTGAGCTGGACGCTGACCTTTCAGAACAACGTACGCAAAAATCGCTTCACCCTTGATTTCATCAGGTCTACCGACGACTGCAGCTTCGGCTACCTTGGGATGAGCTACTAGTGCAGATTCCACCTCCATAGTCCCGAGTCGGTGTCCAGAGACATTCAGAACATCGTCTATTCTTCCCATTATCCAGAAATACCCATCTTTATCACGCCGAGCACTATCGCCAGCAACATAGTAACGGTTCTGGAATTGTTTCCAGTAGGTATCAAGGTATCTCTGGTCGTCACCCCAAATCGTACGAATCATGGAAGGCCAGGGTTTTTTGATAACGAGAAAACCACCCTTATCTGGGATATCAATTGGATTACCTTGTTCGTCGACGACATCAGCGTTGATACCAGGTAAAGGGTGGGTACAAGATCCTGGTTTAGTGGCAGTTACAGCAGGAATAGGTGCAATCATGATGGAGCCTGTCTCTGTTTGCCACCAGGTATCTACAATTGGGCAGCGTCTTTTACCTATAACTTCGTGATACCATATCCAGGCCTCTGGATTGATAGGTTCGCCAACGGTTCCTAATAATCGGATGCTGGACAGGTCATGGTTGGCCGGAAATTGGTCGCCACATTTCATCAGCGCACGAATAGCGGTTGGTGCCGTGTAGAATATTGTAACCTTATGATCCTCGCATACCTTCCAGAATCTTCCCGCATCAGGTACGGTTGGCGCTCCTTCATATATCAATATGGTACCACCAACGGCTAGTGGTCCATAGGCAACATAGGTATGTCCAGTTATCCAGCCCACATCGGCAGTACACCAGAAAATATCGTTATCCTGCAGGTCGAACACCCAGCGCATGGTCATGATTGCGCCAAGTAGATATCCTCCTGTGGAATGCTGTATGCCTTTGGGTTTTCCAGTAGAGCCTGAGGTATATAGTAAAAAAAGAGGGTGTTCTGAGCTGACCCAGGTTGGTTCACACTGGTCACTTGTATCATTGACCGCGTCATGCCACCAGATATCTCGTCCCTGTTGCATGTTGATATCTTGTCCCGAACGTTTTAACACTATCACGGTTTCAATCGGGGTTGACGTACGCGCAAGCGCTTTGTCAGCAGCCTCTTTCAATTCGACGATTTTTCCACCCCTATGACCGCCATCGGCGGTGATCAACATTTTTGCACCCGCGTCATCAATACGATCCTTAAGTGCTTCTGCAGAAAAACCGCCAAAAACAACTGAGTGAATGGCGCCGATTCTGGCACAAGCGTGCATCGCAACCACTGCCTCCGGAACCATTGGCATATAGATCACAACCCGGTCTCCTGCGTTTACCCCGGAATTTAGCAGTGCATTTGCAAATCGACAGACATCTTTATGTAATTCGGTGTACGAGATATGGCGAATGTCGCCGTTTTCTCCTTCAAAAATGATGGCATTTTTATTTCCATTTGATGCGAGATGTCTATCAATACAGTTATATGAAATATTGAGCTCGCCATCCTCAAACCATTTATAGTGTGGTGAATTCTGGCTGTTTAGAATGGAGGAAAATGGTTTCTGCCAGTCAATTTCGGCTCTGGCCAGGTTTGACCAGAATGTCTCATGTTCATTGTTCGCGCTATTTCGTAGCGTTTTAAAATCTTCCCGCGAGTTTATTTTTGCGTTATCAATGAACGCTTGTGGTGGTTGAAACAATCGGTCTTCATGTAATACAGAATCAATATTATTGCCTGCCATGAGTGGTCTCACCTGTAGTCTGTTAACAATAGAAAAATTAAGAGGTAAACATTCAACTCATCGGTCTTAATATCGTTCTCTAATGAATTGATGTGAAGCCCGATTAATCCGGGTTGTACACAGTACCTGCCAGCAGGAAATCCAAGCTATCCGGAGCCGGCAGGGAGTATATGTGTCTGTTTGCTACTTGTACGCCAATCAGATATTGATCTGTTTTTCGCGGATCTCGTCCAGTGTTTTACAGTCAATGCATAATGTTGCCGTCGGACGGGCCTCGAGGCGTCGAATTCCAATTTCAATCCCACAAACCTCACAGTATCCATACTCATCACTATCCAGCATTGCGATGGCTTCATCAATCTTTTTGATGAGTTTACGCTCCCTGTCGCGAGTTCTGAGCTCCAAAGCAAAATCAGATTCCTGGCTGGCACGATCATTGGGGTCAGGAAAATTGGCAGCGTCATCTTGCATATGATGAACAGTCCGGTCTACTTCCTCCATTAATTCCCTTTTCCAGTGGGTCAGGATGTTTAGAAAGTGCTCCTTTTGCCCGTCATTCATGTACTCTTCCCCTCGTTTTGCCTGATAGGGGGTGATTTCACCGTGAGCGATGGTTGCGGCGGGTAGATCAGTCTGTTTTACCTTCGTTCGCTTTGCTGGAGCGCGTTTTTTAACTGAAGCTTTTGGAGAATCCTTGGTCTTTTTCACAGCAGCTTTTTTCTTTGCCGTGCTCTTTTTGGCTACCGCTTTTTTGGGAGCTGCTTTCTTTTTAGCCGTTGTTTTGGCTTTGGCCTTTTTCGCTGGAGCCTTTTTCTTTACCGCTTTTTTGGGTGCAGCCTTTGCCTTTTTGGTCGTGGCTTTCTTCTTGGCTGCAGTTTTCTTTTTTACAGCCTTTTTAGGCGCCGATTTCTTTTTTGCGACGGCCATATTGTTCTCCTGGGGTCAAAAAAATTAGCGTGTATTTATAGCAGAAAGGGCACGTTGACTCAACAATGACAAGGCCTAAAAATGGACAATTTATTCAGTTATTTTCAATTATTTATGATGGCTGGTATACCGAATGGCGGTAACGATAAGCGCGATTGAAAATTACCCGGATTAGTTGACGGAATATAGCTAGCATTAACTTTAGAATGCTTATATAACTATATGTAAATATTGAATTAAAAAGTATCAATAATCGGCAAGTGAAAAGTTAACGATCGTTTCCGATCAAAACCAGCTTATTGTGATAGATTCAATACAGTTTTTTGACTTGCACACGACACCTATAATAGGCGACTTATGAAGGACAGAAAAGCAGTCAATACGGCGAGGCGGATGGCCAATATCGATCCGTTTCATGTGATGGATATCCTGGCAAGAGCCAAACAGCTTGAGGCCGAGGGTATATCAATCATACACATGGAGATTGGAGAACCGGATTTTGTTACACCTCAGCCGATTATCGATGCAGGCATCAGTGCGTTATCCAATGGGTATACACACTACACGGCTGCAACGGGTCTGCCCGATCTCCGCAATAAAATTTCTGACTATTACGAGTACCATTATGGTATTTCGGTTAGCTCTGAGCGAATAATTATTACGCCTGGTGCTTCAGGCGCGCTGCAGTTGATATTGGGAGTGTTGATTAATCCGGGTGACCAGGTGTTGATGGCTGATCCGGGATACCCTTGTAACAGGCACTTCGTACGCATGTTTGAGGGAGAGGCCATCGGTATTCCTGTTGATCATAGTACGTCATATCAATTAACGGCAGAGTCGGTTGAATCAAACTGGACTGCGCTAACAAAGGGTGTGCTGATCGCGTCCCCATCAAATCCTACAGGCACAATTATTCATAATGAGGAATTGATAAACCTGAATAAGGTGGCAGAACGATACAATGGACATGTAATTGTTGATGAAATTTATCACGGATTGGTTTATGAGCACGATATCAGTTCTGCATTAGCTTATTCGGAAGATGTATTTGTTCTCAATAGTTTTTCAAAGTTTTTTGGTATGACCGGTTGGCGTTTGGGTTGGTTGGTTGCACCAGAAGGATATATAGATGCGATAGACCGGTTGGCACAAAATATATTTTTGGCTGGCTCGACGCCTGCCCAGTATGCAGCACTGGCCGCCTTTGATAAGCAAACCATGGAAATTCTGGAAGAGCGGCGGGTAGAATATAAAAAAAGACGCGACTTTTTATTACCCGCATTAAAGGAAGTCGGATTTGAAATTTACTCGGTCCCTCAGGGGGCCTTTTATATTTACGCCAACGCTGAAAAATTTTGTGAAGACAGCTATAGTCTCGCGTTAGATTTATTGAACAATGCTGGCGTTGCAGTCACGCCGGGGCGTGATTTCGGAACACATTTAGCCGGGAAGCATATTCGTTTTGCCTATACGACTGCGCTGCCAAAACTGGAAGAGGGTGTGGCACGTTTGAAGAACTATTTGGGTTGACCGAAAAGTTAATAAAAAATGAATAGTAGCACTACACCAAGCACTAATCTATAGATAATAAATGGCAACATGCCGATTGATTCGAGAAGTTTCAGAAAAAAGTGTATGCACAAGTAGGCACTAATCCCGGCAGCCACGACACCAGTTAATAACTGGATCCAGTCAATTCGAAGCGGTTGTTGTATCAGGTCTATGGTTTCAAGGCCTCCTGCCAATAGGATGACAGGAATCGAAAGCAAAAAAGAAAATCTTGCTGCAGCCTGGCGACTAAGGCCGAGAAATAATGCCGCGGTAATCGTAATGCCAGAACGCGAAGTTCCCGGTATTAAGGCGATTGCCTGAGCACAACCAATGAACAGTATATCTGTAATAGCAAGCGTATGTTCGTCCCGATACCGTCTGCTTCGTTTATCCGCCCACCATAACAACAGACCAAAAACAATTGTCGCAATTGCTATAACGACTGGTGACCGCAAATAGGTTTCAATATGGCCTTTGAATATCACGCCGGCTAGCCCAACCGGAATTGTCCCGATCAGGACGCCCCAGGCAAGCCTGCTGTCATCAGTCTGCTTTTGCGTGGTGACAGAACGGATCCAGTCTGAGACCATGCTTTTCAGTTCTTTTCTAAAGTAGAGAATGACCGCAGATAATGTGCCAACGTGAACGGCGACATCGAATGCCAGTCCCTGATCATCCCAGCCGACGAGTTTCGGGAAGAGAATTAAATGTGCCGAGCTCGATATTGGAAGAAACTCGGTAAGCCCCTGAATCAAAGCAAGGATAATCTCGTGCCAAAAAACCATTTTTTAGTCGCAGTTATCGTTATTATAGAAGCACGTATTATGCCACCAGATATCGTGCATCATCAATCTTCTAACTGGTTCAAGCTATTCTTTGAAGCGATATTCAATTCTTTAACTGACATAACTGTCGCGGCAGCGACGCCTATCGGCACAGCAAAAAAATTAATGATTGGTGTAATCGTCAATAACAGCATTGCGCCGCCAAAGCCAATGGCCACGAATCTTTTTTCCTTTAATCTTGCACGTAACTCCAGGAAAGAAATGTCGTGGTTAGACATCGGGTAATCGGTATATTCTATCGCCAGCAGCCATACGGTGAATAACGTCCAGATAAGCGGGGCCGCAACGTTTAGTACAGGAATCAGGAACAATATACCAATGGGAATTGCCCGGATAACAAAATACCCAAGTTTTCTGAATTCGTTAGCCATTGCCGGACCAGCCTGTTGAATGACGGTGTGCCAGTTGACACTTTCGGATGTTAGTTCAGGATTGAGTTTTTTTTCAACCGATTCCGCCAGAGCACTGTTAAATGGCGCTGCAATCAGGTTCGCCAGTTGCAGGCAACAGATAAATCCAACAAGCATCAACACGATGGTTAATGTCAGATTGACCAGCCATTCGATCCAGTTTAACCAATCTGGCAGCATTTGAATGTAGTCATCCACGTAATCAAGCAGTGATCCCAGCCCAAATACGATAAACAGTGTAAACAGGATGAAATTGATTAGAATGGGGATAATGACAAATCGCTTAATTCCTGACTGGAAAAGCAGTCTCATTCCATATACAACGTAAACAAATCCCTTGTGCATAGTTTAATTTTTTTGATGTGTTAAATGACCATTTCTTGAGGCAAGTAGCGCGGCTCCGTATGCCGCCTGGTGATGAAGCGGTGCAAGAAAATTTGTACCATGCAGGTTTTCACGTATTGTGTTCCAGGCAAGATTTTTTGCTCCGCCGCCTACGCTTCGGATCGAAATCGGGTAGGGTGCCCCCAGCTTTTCCAGCAACCGATAGGCTTTGTACTCTATACCAGCGATACCCTCCAGAATTGCCTGAAAAAACTTGACGTCATCTTCAGGTCTTGGTGACAGGCGAGGCGCCAGATCAGGGTCGTTGACTGGAAATCTTTCACCTGGGTCCGTTAATGGATAATAATCCAGATTCAATGGGTGATAAGGTTCGAGGTGTTTTGACATTTCATCAATCTGCTGTTGTGAAAAGAATTTTTTTAGCACGTTACCGCCACTGTTTGATGCGCCACCGACGAGCCATTTATCATCCAGACGGTGACTGTATACACCATGATCTGAAGAAAATACCGGCTTGTCAGACAGTATCTTTACCACCAGGGTTGATCCGAGCGAAGTAACGGCATCGCCGATACTAGCCGCACCCGTAGCACGGAAGGCAGCAATGCTGTCGGTTGTGCCAAAGACTATCTGGGTTGTTGGAGATAGCTTGAAGCGTTCGGCTATATCTCGATCTATTTCGGCCAGCTTTGCACCAGGTGCGATGACCTCAGGTAGCAGTTCAAAATTAATTCCGAGTTTGTGCATCCATGTAGGCCATTGCCCATTGAATAGGTCGTAACCCAACTTTAGGCAATTGTTATAGTCGCTTTTACCATAGCTGTTAGCAAATCGATTGCTCAGCCAGTCCGCCTGGTGTAATGCAAAGCGTACTTTATCCTGGTAGCGTTGTTGCAAATACATTAGCTTCGCCAATGATGAGCAGACTCCATGAGCTGCACAGTTGGCCGGGGCTACCTGCGTAATGAGCTGCGTTTCCTGGACGCAGCGTGAATCGTTATACATTAAGGCAGGGCCAAGTGGATTGCCCTGGGCATCGCATGCCAGCAGAGATGCCGATGTGCCGTCAAAAGCTATCGCGCATATCCGCTTCGAATCAACCTTTTTTAATAAGCCATCCAGGGTATCACATACAGCAAGCCACCAGATTTCGGGGTCTTGTTCAACGCGCGGTCCATCTCTTTCCGGGATAGGCATACCGGTCTGATATTCTGCGAAAACCTCGCCTGAATCATTAATACATATGGCTCGGCAGCCGCTTGTTCCTAAATCAATCCCTAGATAGAGATCAGGTGAATCCATATCGGAAGCAAATCTTACGGGAGTGTAACGGGGGATGGTGGTACCCAGGTCTCACTTTGATGTTCTGCAACCACCGTAGTGTAAATACCACCTCGCACATTAAACTCAGCTGTCACCTTCATGTAGTGAGGATGGCAGGCGGCAACGAGGTCGGCGAGGATCTGGTTAGTAACCGCTTCATGAAATGCGCCTTCATCTCTGAAAGACCAGATATATAACTTAAGCGATTTGAGCTCGATGCAAACCGTAGCCGGAACGTAGTCAATGTTGATGACTGCAAAGTCTGGTTGACCTGTTTTGGGGCACAGACAGGTGAACTCGGGAATTCTGATTTTAATTGAATAATCACTACTAAGTTGCGGATTTTCAAAAGTTTCAAGTGTTTTGGCAGGTTTGGTTGTCATTTCAATTAATTCATTAATCAATGTATCCGGTCAATAATAAATCATCAGGAACCGCAAATCTAATCTTGTCTCAGCCACCCTTTTTCATGTATCTTGGCGGTCCATGCGTTTAAAGAAAATCAAACTTGCCGGCTTTAAGTCGTTTGTAGATCCCACAACATTTACTCTTCCCAGCTCCCTGATCGGGGTAGTTGGCCCTAATGGATGTGGTAAATCAAACGTGATCGATGCTGTTCGTTGGGTGATGGGTGAAAGTTCCGCCAAGCACCTGCGTGGTGAATCGTTGACAGATGTCATTTTTAATGGCTCCACGGCAAGGAAACCTGTCGGTCATGCCTCAATCGAATTAATTTTCGACAATACTGATGGGCGCCTGGGTGGCCAGTATGCTGAATATACTGAAATTGCGGTCAAACGTCATTTATCCAGAGACGGGCAGTCTATTTATTATTTGAATGGCACCCGCTGTCGCCGACGGGATATCACGGATATTTTTCTGGGAACCGGGCTTGGTCCGAGAAGCTATGCCATCATCGAGCAAGGCACGATTTCTCGCCTTATCGAGGCTAAGCCGGATGAATTACGCGTCTTCCTGGAGGAGGCCGCTGGTATTTCAAAATACAAGGAAAGAAGACGTGAAACCGAAAATCGCATCCGCTCTACAAGAGATAATATAAATAGAATCAATGATATAGTAGAAGAACTTGAGAAAAGACTACAAACCTTGCAGCGGCAGGCCAATACCGCTGAGCGATACAAGGTTCTGAAGAAAGAAGAGCGTTTACTGAAAGCGCAGTTGACTGCCTTAAGATGGCATGCGCTGGATTGTGAAGTAAAGGAAAAAGAAAAAGATATCAAGGCACGAGAAAACGCAATCGAGGCTCAACGTGCTGAAACGCTGTCGATCGAGGCCGAAATAGAAAAGCAACGAGCTCAGCATAATGATGACAACGAGAATTTTAACGCTGTTCAGGGGCAATTTTATAGTGCGGGAGCAGAGATAGCGCGAGTTGAGCAATCGATTCAACACGCGACAGAGAAACATCAACAAAACAGCCAGGATCTTCAGGAAGTAGAGCAGGCATTTCAGCAGGCGCAGCAGCATCTGGAGAGCGACAGCCGTAAGATAAACGATCTTGGGCAGGTGCTCGACGATTGTGAACCCACTTTGCGCGAGCAGGAGGATAGGGAAAGTCAATCATCCGCAGCGTTGGGCGAGGCAGAACTTGCTATGCAATCCTGGCAAGCGGATTGGGATAGCTTTAATTCGAAGGCTGCATCCCAACTTCAACAGGCAGAGGTTGAGAGGACCCGAATTGAGCATTTCGAGGATCTTATTGCGAAGTTAAAAAACAGGCTGAATAGAGTTGAAGAGGATCAAGTCTCACTATCAACTTCCCGGTTAGATGATGAAACGCTTGAAATTGAAGGTCAGGTCAGTGCTCTTGCAAGTACGATTGAGAATTTGCAGCAGGATCTTCATAGCACACTTGCACAGATTACCCATAACAGGGAACAAAATAATCAATTAGCCGAGCAGTTAAATAGAGAAAAATCCCGGCTGCAGGAATTACACAAACAACAAGCCTCACTTGAGGCCATGCAAAAAGTTGCGCTGGGTAAAGGTCAGGAACATATTTCAATATGGCTTGAAGAACATAATTTACAGGATGTTAAAAGACTGGCTGAGGAGTTAGAGGTTGATCCCGGCTGGGAGCATGCTGTTGAGAGTGTTCTTGGTATGCACCTGGAAGCTCTTTGCGTTGAAGGTTTTGAGTCTGTCGCCGAGCAGGTAGCTACTCTGCAACAGGGCGCGCTGTCATTTTTTGATACCAGTAGTGCATTCGAGAAATCTGGATCTACGGAAGTAAATGCCAGTCCACTCGGTGATAAGGTTCGCTCCCGATGGAATATCGATTCCCTTTTAGCTGATGTATTTGCAGTGGAAACGCTTTCGGATGCGATTTCGGCTAGGGCAACGCTGAAAAATAATGAATCTGTAATAACCAGAGAGGGGGTCTGGGTAGGAAGTAACTGGTTGCGGGTTAGTCATAAAAGCGATGAGAAAGGCAGTGTTCTTGAACGTGAACAGGAATTAAAGGTTTTGCATGACGAGATTGAACCTTTGACTGCGGAAATCACATCTTTTGAGCTGAAATTAGAAGAAGCGAAAGTAACGCTGCAGACATTGGAAAATGAACGCGAAATTTTGCAGAAAAAACTCAATGAAGTGGCAACAGAGCATGGTGAGAAGAGAGCGCGTTTAAGTAGCTTGAATGCGCGATTGGAACAGATCGATATTCGTCGCAAACAACTGCAGGAGGACTATGCTGAAATCAATGCACAGTCAGAGAAAAGTACTTTTGAGCTAAAAGATGCACGAATCAGGCTGGAATCTGCGTTATCTCAGACAGCTCAACACGAACAGCTACGAAACGATCTTTTGGAACAGCGTGATGAATTACGCAGAACATTGGAACAATCCCGTCATCAGGCTAGACAAGACCGGGATACAGCAAGAGAAACTGCACACCGAATAGAAACAACTCGCTTGCAACTGGAATCGCTCCAGAACCAGGTTGACCGTATGCAAAACCAGCAATCTCACTTGAGTCGTCGTCGTGACGAATTAACACAGGCTATCAGCAATGGTGATGCGCCAATCGTTGCGATGAAGGAGGAGTTGGAACAACTGTTGTCCACGCGTCTGGACATTGAAACGGCCCTTCTGGCTGCACGTAAACAGCTTGAAGACACCGAGCACCTGTTGAAAGAGCTCGATACCAGGCGATATTCCTCAGAGCAGCAGTATCAACAGATGAGAGATCTGATAGAGTCTCTGCGCATGGAGTGGCAAGAGATTCAGGTTAGGCGACAGACCCAGCAAGAACAGATAGACAATACGGATTTCGAGTTAAAGACGCTGCTAGATGAAATGCCCGAAGGCGCAGACGAAGCGGGTTGGCAAGAAAGTGTGGACAAGATGTCTCAGAAAATACAACGTCTGGGCGCAATCAATCTCGCAGCTATTGAAGAATTTGATGAGGAATCCGAGCGAAAAGCCTATCTGGATTCCCAGCTGACTGATTTGAACGATGCACTGAATACACTTGAAAATGCGATCAGAAAAATTGATCATGAAACTCGTACCAGATTTAAAGATACATTCGATCATGCCAATGATCGCTTGCAGGAATTATTTCCCAGGTTATTCGGTGGTGGTGTAGCGCGACTGGAATTAACGGGTGAAGAATTGCTGGATGCTGGTGTAAATATCATCGCACGCCCTCCTGGTAAAAAGAATAGTAGCATTCATCTGCTTTCTGGTGGGGAAAAGGCACTAACCGCGGTAGCATTGGTATTTGCGCTGTTTGAGTTGAATCCTTCACCATTTTGCATGTTAGATGAAGTTGATGCACCACTGGATGATACCAATGCAGCCAGGTTTTGTCAGATGGTTAAAGAAATGTCTGATAGCGTTCAATTTATTTTCATTACACATAACAAGATTACGATGGAACTTGCAAATCAGCTAATCGGGGTAACCATGCACGAACCCGGCGTCTCACGTCTTGTTGCTGTGGATGTAGAAGAAGCTGCGGAGATGGTTGCTGTCTAGCGTTTGCCCCTGGCTCGATTGTTCGCTTCCTTCATTGAGTCATTAGAGATAAAATCCTGCTACCCGGCTCAGAATTACAAATAGTGATAGCACCTAAAACATCAAGAGACCGTATTGTTAATCTACGGCAGCTTATCAATTATCATAACCATCGTTATTATGTGCTCGATGATCCAGAAATCCCCGATGTTGAATATGATCGACTGTTGCGAGAGCTCCAGACGTTAGAACAGCAGTACCCGGAGCTGATCTCTGCTGATTCTCCTACACAAAGAGTCGGTGCAAAGTCCTCAAATTCTTTTAGCGAGATTAAACACGAAATACCGATGTTGTCGCTCGATAACGCGTTTAGTAATGAAGAAATTCAAAGCTTTGATCGTCGGGTGAGAGAGGGTTTAAAACTTGCGCCGGTCATTTATTGCGCCGAACCCAAGCTGGATGGATTAGCTGTCAGCTTGCGCTATGAGAATGGTTTGCTGGTTTCTGGCGCAACCAGAGGGGATGGGACCACCGGAGAAGATATTACGCAAAATGTGCGGACCATTCATTCGATACCATTGAGGCTTATTGGAATTGACTACCCGGATGTCATTGAAGTACGGGGTGAAGTCTATATGACCAGGAAAGGTTTCAATGAATTAAACGACAAACAAGCAGAAAAAAATGAAAAGTTATTTGCGAATCCTAGGAATGCTGCAGCGGGAAGCATAAGGCAGCTCGACTCTAGGGTTACCGCGCAAAGACCGTTAACGATGTACTGCTATGGCGTAGGCATTATTGAAGGAGGTGCATTGCCATCAAGGCACAGCGAAATATTAGCCAGGCTTGCTGATTGGGGCCTAAGAGTATCGCCAGAGATGAAGGTACTTACAGGCATTGATGCCTGTATAGAATATTATCAGCGACTTGAACAACGACGCGATCAGCTTGGGTATGAAATTGATGGGGTGGTATTTAAGGTCGATGATGTTTCGCAGCAAAAACAGCTTGGGTCTGCTTCCAGAGCACCACGTTGGGCAATTGCGTATAAATTTCCTGCCCAGGAAGAATTGACAATACTGCTGAGTATTGATGTCCAGGTGGGCCGAACGGGTGCCATCACGCCAGTCGCAAGACTTAAGCCGGTGTATGTTGGTGGGGTTACCGTGTCAAATGCAACATTACACAATATTGATGAAATCAGACGCAAGGATGTAAGGGTAGGTGATACCGTCATCATAAGACGTGCAGGTGATGTAATTCCTGAAGTGGTGAGCGTTTTAAAAGATAAGCGTCCAGAGAAAAGTGTCCCGTATCAAATGCCCGAGGAATGTCCGGTTTGTGGTTCCGATATTGAAAGAGTCGAGGGTGAAGCAGTTGCAAGGTGTGCTGGCGGCCTGTACTGCAAGGCGCAACGCAAAGAGGCGATTAAGCATTTCGCATCGAGAAAGGCCATGAATATCGAGGGCCTTGGAGACAGACTGGTTGACCAGCTGGTTGAAAACGAAATGATTGATAGTATTGCAGATCTCTATAAGTTAAACGCTGACCTGGTAGCGGGGCTGGACAGGATGGGGAAAAAATCTGCTGATAACCTGATATCCGCACTGGATAAAAGTAAAAGCACTACGTTACATCGATTTGTCTTTGCGTTGGGTATCAGGGAAGTGGGAGAGGCCACAGCACTTTCATTGGCGAACCATTTCGGGTCGCTCGAGTCTATAATGGAAGCAGATGAAACGGAGTTGATTGGAGTGCAGGATGTTGGCCCCATTGTGGCAGCGCATATTTTTAAATTTTTCAGGCAATCACATAACAGGGAAGTTATTCAGGCATTGATTGACGCGGGTATTCATTGGCCGGCGATTAACACAGTGGATAAGGGCGCTAAATTGTTATCCGGCAAAACATTTGTCTTGACAGGTACGCTGGAAACAATGACCCGAGACGAAGCCAAATCGATACTTCAGTCCCTGGGAGCAAAGGTGACGGGAAGTGTTTCTGCCAAAACGGACTATGTCGTCGCGGGAAGTGACGCAGGATCAAAATATCAAAAAGCACTGAAACTCGGGATTGAAATTGTGGATGAGGTAAAATTACAGCAAATGATGGGACTAACGTGAAGATAGTATGTATAGGTTCCAGGTGGGTGGGTAGACGTTAAATGGAGAGTGAGGGGATGAAGGGCAAATTTGCGGAATATAGAGCAACACTTGAAGCGAAAAAAGAAGAATTGAGTGAGCGACTATCACAAATTGAAAAAGATGTGCGCCATATTGAAAAGCCGTTGGAAAGAGATTTTGAAGAGCAGGCGGTAGAAAGGCAAAATGATGAGGTGCTGGATGCACTGGATGCCACAACGCGAGAGGAGATTGAGGC